>CBZS010000759.1 GCA_000613065.1 Richelia intracellularis
AATCCCACGGGTAATTTAATTAATGGTCAGGTTCTCTGGTTGTTGGCTGTTGCAACTTCCGGTGTATCTTCCATTATGGGTGCAGTTAACTTTGTTACTACCATTGTGAAGATGCGCGCCCCTGGTATGGGTTTCTTTCGGATGCCTATTTTTGTGTGGGCTGTGTTTAGTGCCCAGATCATCCAGTTGTTTGGATTACCTGCACTAACTGCTGGTGCGGTAATGTTACTGTTGGATTTAACTGTTGGTACTAGCTTCTTTAACCCGGCTCAAGGTGGTAATCCCGTTCTCTTCCAACATTATTTCTGGTTCTACTCCCACCCGGCAGTTTACGTAATCATCCTACCTATTTTTGGATTTTTTCGGAGATTTTCCCCGTATACTCCCGCAAACCCCTATTTGGTTATAAAGTAGTTGCCCTCTCTTCCATGGCGATCGCTTTAGTAAGTGGTATTGTTTGGGTACACCATATGTATGTTAGCGGTACTCCTGGCTGGATGCGGATGCTGTTCATGCTGACAACTATGTTCGTTTCTGTACCTACGGGAATTAAGGTATTTGCCTGGGTTGGTACTATCTGGGGTGGAAAAATCAGGCTGAATACAGCCATGATGTTTGCCTTGGGTGGATTAGTAATGTTTGTATTTGCAGGTATCACCGGGATTATGCTTTCCTCTGTACCTGTGGATGTCCATGTCAATAACACATATTTTGTTGTGGGTCACTTCCACTACGTTTTGTATGGAACCGTCACCATGGGGATGTACGCTGCAATTTACCACTGGTTCCCCAAAATGACTGGTCGGATGTATATGGAAGGCTGGGGACAATTGCACTTCTGGCTAGCATTCATCGGTACTAACCTCAACTTCTTACCCATGCATCCCTTAGGATTACAAGGAATGCTACGCCGAGTTTCTTCCTATGCTCCTTTCCCCGATTATGTATTTTGGAATACTATCGCTAGTTTAGGTTCTTTCTTTTTAGGTATGTCTACTTTACCATTCATCATTAACGCGATCGCTTCCTGGATAGGTGGAGAAAAAGCACCAGAGAACCCTTGGCGAGCCATTGGTTTAGAGTGGTTAGTTTCCTCTCCTCCAGATGTGGAAAACTTTGAGGAAATTCCTATTGTTATTAGTGAACCCTATGGTTATGGCAAATCAGAACCATTGGTTGCGAATAGCCACAAGATTCAAGCTGTAACTGCTGATTTGTCCACAGATACAAAGAATACCCAGAGTTTTGCAGACTAAATACTTCTTAGGGAGAGGGAGAATTTTGGATTTTGGATTTTGGATTTTGAATGTGAGGTTGTTATAACTCCTTCCTCATTTCCCTTCTTGGCTCAATGTAATCACAAGGGTTACCCCTGTACTTTTCTTGACTCAGGGTAACTACAAGGATTACCCGTGTAGTTTTATTCCTTCCTTTCACCACGAATTCAACCAATGGACGGTTACATTATCTCCGAGGATTTACAATCTCCTCAACACCAAACAGATGGCGAACACAGCCATGATGAAGAAGCCAATAAAATGTTTGGTTTTATTGTCTTTCTTCTCTCAGAAAGTGTAATTTTCCTCAGTTTCTTTGCTGGATACATTGTCTACAAAACCACTACTGTTAACTGGCTACCACCAGGTGTATCAGGGTTGGAAGTTAAAGACCCTGCTATCAATACAGTGGTGTTAGTTGCCAGTAGTTTTGTTATTTATCTAGCAGAACGGGCTGTTCAAAAGCATAATCTGAATGAATTCCGCTTCTTCTTACTTTTAACTATAGGAATGGGAAGCTACTTTTTGTTTGGACAGGCTGTTGAGTGGAATAGTCTTGAGTTTGGTTTTACCTCCGGTGTTTACGGTGGTATGTTCTACTTACTCACAGGCTTCCACGGTTTACATGTCTTCACAGGTATACTTTTGCAAGGGATTGTCTTAATACGTTCTTTCATGCCTGGCAATTATGATACAGGTCATTTTGGAGTAAATGCCACTTCTCTGTTCTGGCACTTTGTAGATGTAATCTGGATTATTTTGTTTATCCTCATCTATATCTGGCAATAGGAACAAGGAACAAACTTGCTGACACAATATCAAAGTTTCTATGTGAAGGGCAAATTAGTAGTAAATTTGCCCTTTTTGCTTGATTTATCAAACTTCGTAGATAATTACTTTTCACAAGTATAAAGAATTACAGATTTAATTGTCCGCTATCGCCACAATCCGAGAATAGCCCGTTTGCAAAAAATTGAGGAACCACGAATGAGCGATCGCACTGTAGGTCAAAATGACTT
>CBZS010000760.1 GCA_000613065.1 Richelia intracellularis
CTTTGAAATATAGCTGGGGGCGCAGCTGGGGTAAAACCTGCAGCAGTCCAGTCAACACAGAAATAGAAATGCTCATGAATATTTTTCAAGAGAGCCACGGTACGGAAAAAATCTTTGTCACAGCTGCATTGTACAAATTACAACGACCGATCTAATCAGTTCAATTGTTGCAATATGTAAAGGATATTAAACAGTTAGTCTACAAATATAATATAAAAATGCAACAGCATAATTTTTTATATAATTTTGGTTGTAAATGACTAGCTCCCATGTAAAAATAATTATTGTTACTATAGATAAATATCATAAAAACAATTATTTTGTTGAACGCAATAAATAGTTTTGCTTTACTGAATGGGGCCAAGAATAAATGTATTTGGTTGGAGTCTGAGATATCAAATCGGGTAGTAATAATTTAATTGAGTATGGCAAGTATTTTTTATAACTTGGAATAGTATCAGGTCTTTCACGAAAGTCTTGCGAGATAATTCTGTAATTGGG
Source organism: Richelia intracellularis (assembly GCA_000613065.1). GTDB lineage: Bacteria > Cyanobacteriota > Cyanobacteriia > Cyanobacteriales > Nostocaceae > Richelia > Richelia intracellularis_B. The sequence continues at coordinate 502 of CBZS010000760.1, forward strand.
TTTTCTCATTTAGTCTGAGGTAAGCTAGGTACAGGACAAAAAAGGTGTAAACAAGTCAGGAAAAGGGTTTAATATGAAATTGGTATAAAAATAAAAACGAAACCCTATGTCCGAGTTTAATAGATTACGCCTAATTCTAGGAAAGCACTTTCAGTGGCATGGTGCACGATTAACACTTTTGGCTCTATTTTGAATAGTAGTGATAAGAGTACGCAGTGTTAATTTATCTCAACTGTCAACAGCCTTCGTGGGTAAGACACTTGTGGCATCAAATTACAAGCGGTTACAAAGGTTTTTTCGGGAGTTTCGTATTGATTCTGTCGAATTTACACGTAGCATTACTACTTGGATAGGAGTAGAGAAAGATTGAGTATTGCTTATAAAGGAGTTGCTGTTCCATTCTTGTGAACATTTCTAGCAAATCGCTGAAATAGTTACGCCCATCAACGCAAAGCATTGTTACACCGCTTTCAAGGTATCTTGCCAAACCAGAACATTGCTTATGTAACCGCAGACAGAGAATTTATTGGGAAAGACTGGTTGAGTTATACTAATAAAGGTTAAAAGCTGGACTTTTGTCTAGTGGTAATAACAAGTATTATAAATTAATAAACAATATTACTTGAGAAACCAGGTAAAGTCTGATGTTAAAAATAGATTTTACGCAAGAAGAGATTGATAAACTTCATTATGAAAGATATCATTATCCTCATCCATTAGTACAGAAAAAGATGGAAGTTCTGTATCTAGAAAGTCAGAGTATAAAACATAAAGATATTTGTAGTTTGTGTAAAATATAAAAAACAATATTAATTAAGAGTTTACATAAAACAATATCAATCAGGAGGAGTATAAGAACTAAAAAAAATACACTACAAAGGACAGCTAAGTGAATTAAATAAGTATAGTGATATTTTGAAAGAATATTTTGAGAAACATCCAGCTACAAGTATTGCAGAAGCGAGTAATGCCATTGAAAAAATAACTGGTATTAAGGGCAGTCCAACTCAGGTAAGAGAATTTATGTTCAGAACAGGTTTGCGTTGCTTAAAAGTGGGGTATGTGCGCGGAAAATCAGTAGAGCCAGAAAAGATTGAAGAGGTAGAAAAATATAGACAATAAAAGCTATAAGCATTACTGGAATAAGCTATTAGCGGAAAGGAAGTAGTTTATTTTGTTGACGCAGACCACTTTTTACATCGAGCATACTTAGGATTTGTATGGTGTTTTACAAGAACATTTATCTGTTCACCTTTCGGTGGAAAACAATTTAATGTTTTAGGACCAGTTAATGCAGTTACGAAGGAAATAATTACAATTACAAATGAAACTTATATTAATTCAGAAAGTCTGTGTCAGTTGTTATTTCAATTGGCTAATCTCGGGCTAAATAAACCAATTGTTATTGTACTAGATAATGCCAGAATTTAGAAGTGTAAATTAATAGAAAATAATGCAAAATCAGTAGGTATACAACTATGTTATTTACCTTGCTATTCTCCACAATTAAATTTGATTGAAAGATTTTGGAAAATTATTAGAAATGAATGTTTCTACTCTAAGGTGATTTAGAGGAAAGAATTTACCAATGAAAGTAAGATGTAATGTTGATGAGTAAAAAAACAGGGGCAAGTATTTTGGATTATGCTAGACCCACCAGAGGAACCCAAATCATTAACAAGATCACAAACAAATATAAGACTTGCGGTTGGCAGCATGGAAAATGAATGGAGTAGAACGTCGGGGCTTTCAAGCTCAGATGACGTTGAAATATTGCCAAGGTAGAGCAAGGTTAGCACAAACAGTATTCCCTTGGGGTAGAGACAAGATAGAGTTAGGGTTACCGGAAAAAAGAACAGGGATAATCTGTGTGGGATTACAATCAGCCTTTAGCACAGCAAAGGGTTGGCAGGAGAAACAACCTCTTCTGTTGTGGCATTATCCCTGGGACAAATTGCATAATCTGATTCTCAACAAGACCCAACATTTAAAACTTCCTTAGCCTATACCCGGTTAACAGCAACATCCGCACTAGAAAAACTCAAAGAACAGGGATTTACCCAGGAGCAATTGCCTTGCGCCAGTACAATGGCACAAGTCTTGAATCGAATGGGCTATGGTCTTCGTAAAGTACTAAAAGCCAAACCTCAAAAAAAATTCCACAAACGGATCATATCTTCAACAAGATCAAAGAATTTCAGCCGCAATCAACAAACAAGCCTCAAAGTC
>CBZS010000761.1 GCA_000613065.1 Richelia intracellularis
TTAAGTACTTTCATTCATATAGAAGATTGGGAGAAAGGAAAGGCACTAGTAAATCAAATACAATCCCAATTAATAAACCTACCCAACAGTCGCAGTGTAATTTATGCTCAGTTAAACCTAGCCAATAGTCTGATAACTTTACACCAGGCAAAAGTTTCTGGGACTTCAAACCTAGAAGCCATCGCAAAATTAGTTGCTACTAGTTATGAGCAAGCCCAGAAATTAGGAGATCCACAAGCATCAACTTATGCATTAGGCAAACTGGGGGGACTGTATGAAAAAAATCAACAATGGTCAATGGCAAAAAAATTGACTCAGCAAGCCTTAGCCATTGCTCAGAATACTAATACACCAGAAATTATCTATCTTTGGCAATGGCAATTAGGAAGGATTCTGAAAGCAGAGGGAGATATTCCAGGTGCGATCGCTAATTACCAAGAAGCTGTAAAAAATCTCCAATCCCTACGTAGTGATTTAGCTGCATTTGATACTGACCTACAATTTAATTTTCGAGAAAAAGTAGAACCTGTCTATCGTGAATTGGTAAGCTTACTACTGCAACCCAATAGTTCTAACACGCCCAATCAAGACAAAGAAAATCTGAAATTAGGAACCAACAATAAATCTTTATCCCAAGCTGACTTAAAACTTATTGAACAAGCCCGTCAAATTATTGAGTCCTTACAGCTTGCAGAATTAAATAACTTTTTTAGGGAAGCATGTTTAGATACCAGCACTACTCAAGTAGATAGAATTGATACCGAAGCAGCTGTAATATATCCCATTATTTTACGCGAACGCTTAGAAATCATTCTCAGTTTACCCAAACGACCATTAACTCACTACTCAATTTCTATTCCTCAAAATCAGTTAGAAGAAACTGTAGAAAAACTACGCCAAAATCTAGTTATTCGTACTAGATACACCTTTAAACCCTCTGCCCAAAAGCTATATGAGTGGTTAATTCGTCCTCTGGAGAATGAATTAGCCCAAAATGGAATTAATACATTAGTATTTGTACCAGATGGTGTATTGCGAAATATTCCTATGGCAGTTCTCCATGATGGTAAACAATATTTACTAGAGACATACAACCTTGCCCTCAATCCTAGCCTGGAATTACTCCCTCCGCAAAAACTACCCCAAGAAGAATTTAAAGTATTGGGTGCTGGTTTAACTGAAGCCAGACAGGGATTTTCATCCCTGGAGTTTGTGGAAAAAGAACTCAAGAAAATTAAAGCGGAAGTACCCAGTCAGGTTTTACTGAATCATGAGTTTACCCACAAAAATGTAGAAAATCGACTACAATCAACTTTCTTTCCCATTGTTCATATTGCCACCCACGGCAAATTTAGTTCTAAGGCATTAGATACCTTTATTTTGACTTGGAATGATCGGATTAATATTAATGAATTAGACGATTTACTCCATATTAGTAGCCAGAAGAAACAGCGAGCTGTAGAGCTTTTAGTGTTAAGTGCCTGTGAAACAGCTGTAGGGGACAAGCGTGCTGCTTTAGGGCTAGCAGGGATGGCAGTCAAAGCCGGAGCACGTAGTACCCTAGCTACATTATGGCCTGTTAACGATCAGGGAACAGCAGTTTTAATGAGTGATTTTTACCAACAGTTACGCAATCAGAAACAAACTAAAGCCCAAGCCTTGCGTAATTCCCAATTAGCCCTCCTACAAAATCCCATGTATAAGCATCCTATTTACTGGGCTCCCTATATATTAATAGGCAACTGGCTTTAAAAAGATTCTGAGAGGATAACAATATGTAGGAAAGCAAGGGGAAACAACTTTCATCGGAACATAAGCCAATATCAAAACGCCTCTTCCCATCCCCCAATCCCTTTTCTTATACCTTGCTCTTGCTTCAATGTAGGGTATAACCGTAGATACTCAGTAGCTTGTCATAGGCTAGGATCTAAACCTAATCACTATTTTCTAGTTAGTATAAACATCGTAATACAAGTTTAATATGAAGCTGCATAGAAAATAGCTTCTAAAATAAAGTTGTAAGAGGAGATAGATATTACCTCCTCAAATGTAAGTTGCTCGAACAATTGTTGTATGCGCTCACGTAAATCTTGCAAAGAAGAGAAAAGTTCGTTTTTGAGAGGTTTTTTGAGAAAGTGCCAAAGCCTTTCTATTGGATTAAGTTGAGGGGAATGAGGTGGTTGAAGCAGGGGAATAATATTTTCTGGCTAATTAATCCCACAACTTGTATGAGCAGGAGCTTGGTCAATTTTACAAATTGACCAAGCTCCTGCTAACTCCTGAGATAGCCAATCTAAAAACTGTTGAAAACAGTCACCGTTGAGTTTGGGGTACTCCTGTTGGAAATGTTTTCCTGTTAATGGTTCAATTGCACCATTAATCCAAAAATTTTCCCTTTCCCATTTAACGTCAACAGTTGGCTTTACTCCAGAAGCAGTAATCACTTTTGCTGTGAGGGTTTTCAATCCAACCCTAGTTTCATCCTGACACAAATAATGAACGCACTTCCCCTGTGCTAGATGTTGTTCTAGACAATTGAGAATGATACCGAGTTTTTTTTTACTCAGATACCAGCTTTTCATCC
>CBZS010000762.1 GCA_000613065.1 Richelia intracellularis
CTGCTATTAGCTAATCTCACTTTTTGTACAGGGGTTACACTGCCCACATTATCAAAAATTATTTCAGACAGGATAAAGTAAAGTTATGAAATCAGTTCTGACAACTGTTGTAGCTGCTGACCAAAGTGCTCGTTTCTCCAGCAGCTCTGACCTTGAGTCTGTTCTAAGTAGCTTCCATACGAGCAGTTAATGCTATCTACAGTAAGTATCCTAATGCTCAAGGTCGTTACATGGACGCAGACACACAAAAAGAAAAGTGCAAGCGTGACATGGTTCACTACTTACGTCTAATCAACTACTGCTTAGTTGTTGGTGGTACTGGTCCATTAGATGAATGGGGTGTTAATGGAGCAAGAGAAGTATACAAAGCTCTAGGAATCGTTACTGACACTTATGTTACTGCTTTCTCTTATCTCCATTCTCGTGGATGTGGTCCTCGTGATATGTCTCCTCAAGCTTTGGTTGAATACAATACCTATCTTGATTACTTAATTAACTCTATGTCCTAATTCTTGCTTGTAATTTTCAGCAATTTTGATATAGTTTGGCTTAGAATAACTCTAAATAGGTTGCTTTCTCTGTAAGGATTGAGTTATCTCTTTAGGGTTCCTTTGTCTTTTTCAAGTAGTAGAGCATCACCCCCCTAAGTCATTAATCCACATTCCAGAGGTTAGTTAGCAAAGAAGATAATATTTATGGGAGTTGCTGAATCAGGGGATGATTTCACTAAATTTTCAACGATTTTTCAATGGTTTCAAACGCTAATTTATCCCGCACTTATGCAACGCCTATTTACGACAGGGAGCACCAAAAAACTGTAGAATCCAGCACCGCTCCTCACTGAGGTTAGAAATCTGTTTAAAAGAAGCGATTGTTAATGAATTTATCCCACTAATATAATTTTGTTAATCCAAATATGGATTGTTGCAAGAGACAAAAAAGCATCAAAACAAGCTGAAATTCTTTCCCATCTGACAAAAAGACTACAATATTTTTTTTGAAACCATGGGAAACAACGTTCTTGTTGTCAGATGGGACGGAAATTTTAATGGGTCTGGCCTTGTTCTTCTTTGTCTTCCAAACCCGCTTGGGCCATTGCAGCCGAATACCAGGTCTACGTAAAGCAGCGCTTATCATTAAAATCGTAGGCTTTGTCAGCAGCAAGCACTTTCAGGCGTTTACGGGGTCTACCGCGTTTGTTGGTCTTAACATTTACACTGTCTACAAGTGGTATCACCTGATATGTTTCACTACCATTGGCAGGTGTGGTGGGATTGGATAAAGGCATTCCTGAGGCTTCAGTAAGAGTGTGTATAAAAATACCCTTACCTTCTCCACCATAACCAACACCATCACCACCGCCCTTTCCAGGGGGTAAAAAACCCGTCCACCGCGCCATAACTCCAGTTGATTAACCCTTTCTCTTGTCCAATCCCCAATATTCGTGGTTGTAAAGCCTCTAAGGTCCCGTCCAACTGCCAACGTTTAAGCCATCGATGTGCAGAGCTCTTTGATGCCCATATTTCTCCTTTTGGAACGTCACACCAACGACACCCTGTTATTAATAGATACAGTAAGGTCTTGAGTACATAACGAAATGAAGAATGTGGCATTCCTCGTTCGCCTTTCTCTGGCGGTTTCGGAAAAATATCCTCAAACAAAGACCACTCCAAATAACTCAGTCCATCAAAACGTCCAACCATCAGATGATAAGATCCCTCTTACTCAAAAGGGATATTATCACCTTCTGCTATTAGTGGGAGATATTCATATCATTACTATAAATAAAAAATTCCTCCTTTTGCTCTCCTTTTCTTGCCTATACAATAATCTTGTCATTACTTAAGGTCATTTATAAGAAAGAATTTACCAATAAAAGTAAGATGTAATGTTGATGAGTAAAAAAACAGGGGCAAGTATTTTGGAGTATGCTAGACCCACCACAAGAACCGAAATCATTAACAAGATCACAAATAGAAGACTTGCGGTTGGCAGCATCCAAAATGAATGGAGTAGAACGTCGGAGCTTTCAAGCTCAGATGACGTTGAAATATTGCCAAGGTAGAGCAAGCTTCGCACAAACTGTATTCGGTTGGGGTAGAGAAAATATAGAGTTAGGGTTAGGGGAAAAAAGAACAGGGATAATCTGTGTGGGATTACAATCAGCCTTTAGCACAGCAAAGCGTTGGCAGGAGAAACAACCTCTTCTCTTGTGGCATTATTGCTGCGACAAATTGCACAATATGATTCTCAACAAGACCCAACATTTAAAACTTCCTTAGCCTATACCCGGTTAACAGCAACATCCGCACTAGAAAAACTCAAAGAACAAGGATCTAGCCAGGAGCAATTGCCTTGCACCAGTACAATGGCACAAGTATTGAATAGAATGGGCTATGGTCTTCGTAAAGTAGTAAAAGCCAAACCTCAAAAAAAATCGCACAAACGGATGATATCTTCAACAACATCAAAGAATTTGAGCCCCAATCAACAAACAAGCCTCAAAGTCAAACCACGAAGCATGGATTGCAAAGCTACCGTTAATATCGGGGGTTATTCTCGTTGTGGAAAAACCAGAGGAGACAATCAAGCTGAGGATCATGATATGGGATCCACAGAAAAATATACTCCCTGTGGGATTCTTGATGAAGATAGTGGGCAATGATTCTATATTAACTTTGGTAGTTCCTCTTATAAAACCAGGGATTTTATTGTTTATACTCTAATTCAATGGTGGAAGACAATGACACCAGAACAAAAGCAGGATAACGAACTGATACAAATTAAAGTTGATAATGGTCCAGAAAGTAGTGGAGTAAGAACTCAATAAAAAAAAAGGATGG
>CBZS010000763.1 GCA_000613065.1 Richelia intracellularis
AAAAGCAAAGGAGAAGCATTAGGAATAGGCGTAATTCTATCTGGGCTTAGTTCTATAACCTCCCTAATACCAATCGCTGGTAGGGCAAACTCCTGATGGGAAGGAATGTAGAACCTAAGATGCAACTCGCCTTCAGGGCTTTCTACTTGTACTTCAGGGCGAAATTGGTCTTGCCCACTACCCCCTAAAAATTCTGGTTTACTAACCATATGATTTTCATCCTTATCCTCGCAGCAGCTGTTTGACTGTTCCAACCAATTCAGTAGGTTGAAATGGCTTGGCGATGTAAGCATCTGCACCCTGCTTGATACCCCAATATCGATCAAACTCTTCTCCTTTTGAAGAACACATAACCACTGGTACATTTTGGGTCTTTGGATCCGATTTCAACCGACGACACACTTCATAACCATTCATACGCGGCATGACAATATCCAGTACGACCAAGTCAGGGGGAATACTTTGAATTGTCTCTAGGGCTTCTTCCCCATCACAAGCATGGCTTACTGTTAAACCACTTGCTTTCAGGAGATCGGTAATCATCTCCCTTTGCGTAATGCTGTCTTCAACAATCAGAACTGTACTCATCTAATGCCTACCTACCTTCCGATATATATGTTCTCAAGTGGAACATTGTCTGGCTTGCTCGTGTCCAATTAATGTATAAATTAGAACTAATCATTTACTTATTTGCTAAGCATTAAGTGATTTCCCGTAACTGGCTAAAATATGTGATAATATTTCTTAACCTATATTTTATAAAATCAACAAGTCTTGTCTATCTTGCAAAACATTTTTACAGCTTTGAAGATAAAGATA
>CBZS010000764.1 GCA_000613065.1 Richelia intracellularis
ATCAACTTTAATTTGTATCAGTTCGGTATCCTGCTTTTGTTCTGATGTCATTGTCTTCCACCATTGAATTAGAGTATCAACAATAAAATCCCTGGTTTTATAAGAACTAGCAAAGTTAATATACAACAACTGCCCACTATCTTCATCAAGAATCCCACAGGGAGTATATTTTTCTGTGGATCCCATATGATGCTCCTCAGCTTGATTGTCTCCTCTGGTTTTTCCACCACGAGAATAACCTCCGATATTAACGGTAGCTTTGCAATCCATGCTTAGTGGTTTGACTTTGAGGCTTGTTTGTTGATTGCGGCTGAAATTATTTGATGTTGTTGAAGATATCATCCGTTTGTGCAATTTTTTTTGAGGTTTGGCTTTTACTACTTTACGAAGACCATAGCCCATTCGATTCAATACTTGTGCCATTGTACTGGCGCAAGGCAGTTGCTCCTGGCTAAATCCCTGTTCTTTGAGTTTTTCTAGTGCGGATGTTGCTGTTAACCGGGTATAGCCTAAGGAAGTTTTAAATGTTGGGTCTTGTTGAGAATCAAATTCTGCAATTTGTCCCAGGGATAATGCCACAAGAGAAGAGGTTTTTTCTCCTGGCAACGCTTTGCTGTGCTAAAGGCTGATTGTAATCCCACACAGATTATCCCTGTTCTTTTTTCCGGTAACCCTAACTCTATATTTTCTCTACCCCAACCGAATACTGTTTGTGCTAACCTTGCTTTACCTTGGCAATATTTCAACGTCATCTGAGCTTGAAAGCCCCGACGTTCTACTCCATTCATTTTCCATGCTGCCAACCGCAAGTTTTCGATTTGTGATCTTGTTAATGATTTGGGTTCCTCTGCTGGGTTTAGCATACTCCAAAAGACTTCCCCTGTTTTTTTACTCATCAACATTACATCTTACTTTCATTGGTAAATTCTTTCTTAGAAATAACCTAAGTAAATATCTAGCACAGGTATCCACGGGTTTACGTTGTTGGGGGGTGAGTTTGGGTAAAGTCGCACTCCGGCGCATACCTGGGGCAACTGAACTTGATTTACCTTCAAGGATAAGCTGTAAACGTTTGCTCTCCCTAGCTTCTGCCTGTGTTTAAGTCTGAGAATAAAAGACAAATGCAGGTTGCCACAAATATTCAATCACATGGATAATATCCCTGTCTTAGTCCATGAGAATATTGCTGTGCTGGTAGATTAAACTCCCCATCCAAAGGAAATAGCGTATTTATCTTTCTTCTTCCATAACCGATTATGTTGGCGATTACTGTGCCAAATAATGTGGTCAATTTCCGCGACAATTTTTTCTTGTGTGTTCTGTTTACTGAGTCTGTACCTGCACACTCTCCCTCTATTTCATCTTGACTGCGTTTATCAAAATATCTTTGTTTGTAACAACCGTCTCAATAGTTCGTATCCATTCTCAAGTAACTTACTCTCTATCTGGGAGTGTTCTAACCCACAAATGCTGTCTGAGTCTAACCAACTAACTATCTGTTCAAATACTTCTCGTGCTTGTGACCAAAACATACCTTGATTTGATGTAGCTCCTTGCATAGGGTGTGAAACTGTTCCTGTTTTTTCACTTTTTACAAGCCAATTCCATCAAGTACATTGTTGGCTGTCAATACTACTGTGGTTGACTTGTCATTTATTATTCTTATATCATACTCCGTACTACCAAAAGATTCGCACCCAACTCATTTCATCAATAATCCCTGCCACTATACCTAAGTGATCGATATCTTATACTTTGATTTGTAATTCTGAAAAACTCATATTTCAAAAATACAACATTTTGCGATCGCACCTGCGGAATGTGGGATAAATGAATCGCTGGTAGATAAAACCATTTGCGAAAAGTCACAATCCCAATACCTGCATTAGCTGACATTGGGATTGTGACTTTTCGCAAATGGTTAGATGAATTTGCTGGTGTTAAATCTGCGTGGCAGATAATAAAAGAAGCACCTTTTCAATAATTAAGTGATGAGCAGTTATATGAATCTATCCCACTAATATAATTTTGTTAATCCAAATATGGATTGTTGCAAAATACAAAAAAGCATCAAAACAAGCTGAAATTCTTTCCCATGTGACAACAAACAAGACGACGATATTTTTTTTCAAACCATGGGAAACAAGGTTCTTGTTGTCAGATGGGACGGAAATTTTAATGGGTCTGCCCTTGTTGTTCTTTGTCTTCCAAACCCGCTTGGGCCATTGCGGCCTAATACCACGTCTAGGTAAAGCAGCGCACTAATTCTTAGAATCGTAGCCTTTGTCTGCAGCAAGCACTTTCAGGGGTTTATGGGGTCTACCGCGTTTGTTGGTCTTAACCTTTACACTGTCTAGAAGTGGTATCACTTGATCTCTTTCACTATCATTGGCAGGTGTGGTGGGATTGGATAAAGGCATTCCTGAGCCTTCAGTAAGAGTGTGTATTAAAATACCCTTTCCTTTCCCACCGTAAGCAGCACCATCACCACCGCCCTTTCCAGGAGAAAAAAGACCCGTCCACCGCGCCATAACTCCAGTTAATTTACCCTTTCTCTTGCCGAATCCCCAATATTCGTGGTTGTAAAGCCTCTAAGGTCCCGTCCAACTGCCAACGTTTGAGCCATCGATGTGCAGAGCTGTTTGATGCCCATATTTCTCCTTTTGGAACATCACACCCACCACACCCTGTTATCAATATATACAGTAAGGTATTGAGTACATAACGAAATGAAGAATGTGGCATTCCTCGTTCGCGTTGCTCTGGCGGTTTCGGAAAAATATCCTCAAACAAAGACCACTCCAAATTATTCAGTCCTTCAAAACCTCCAGCCATCAGATGATATAACCCCTCTTGCTCAACAGGCATATTATCACCTTCCGTCATTCGTGGGATAGGCTCCCTGGAGCACGCATAAATGTCGGTGTAAAAACAAAAATTGCAGAGCAAATTCTGCGGTGCAACGATTAACTTCCAAATAGGAATTATAATCATGAACATTGCTGAACAACCATAAACTAAAGACAAAAGTTAAGAATATTTATTGAATATATATAAGGAAATTAGTATTAGCAAAAGCAATCAAATAAGTCAATATATATAGAGTACGAAATGGAAGATAATTAGCCGGTATAATTTTCAAAATTACACACCTAAAAATAGGCAATAGGAAATTATCAATAATAGTTTACCTATTGTTGTCAGATAACAATGCTCATGACAAAAAAAAATTGAACCTATAATGTATAATTTTTATTTTTGGCGTTCCTCAATCAGGGGATAATTTAATTAAAAATTCAACGATTACTCAATGTTTTCAAATGCTAATTCATAGCGCACTTATCCAACGCCTTATTTTTATTAATGATTCTCATTTTTATGAATAAAGTGTAATAGATGTATCATTACAAGAAGAGAAAGTATAAGTATAATTTGTAATAGATAAATAGATAATAAAGATGCTTGCTTTTTATAAGAAGTAATCGATAACAATAAAAAAATGTAGAATTGATCTCAGTATTTATTTTTTGTAGGTGTTTGCACAACATATAATCTGACCACCTTATAGACTATATTAAATGATGCCTAATTCTAAATTCTTAAAATCATCTTTTGATTATAAAGGTGAATATCCATGCCCTTTATGCCGAGTTGGTAAAATCACTCATTTGACATTAATGGAAGCTATGTCATGTGACTTTTGCCACCAAATTTTTAGCGTGGATATAGAGCAGCAGCAGATAAAAATGCCTTCAAGGCAACCTCCTTTGATTTGGAACTGGAATGGTTTTCACTGGACAGAAGCACAACTAGAAGGTGTTGAGTTAGGTTGGGGCTATGTCATGGCAGCATTAGCCTTTATATTTATACCAACGATGTTAGTTGGCGGTATTGCTTATAATTTTCCTCCAAAATCAGATATGCCACTGACTTGGATACCTTCTATTTGGACGGGATTTACTTTTCTTTGTCATTTTATAATTATATTTTGGTTGTTTATAGAAATTTATCAAATCCCTGTTATGGCATACTGGCGGGCTTTACAGCAACGCTTAATGAGACATGAAAATAGTTAGTAGATGAGAGCGCAAATAAAAATTACAAATATGACGAATAAATCAATTATAAATTTTGATTCATCACTAAGAATCTAGCCTGAGGCTATAACTTCACGTACCAAGACTCTTTGCATTATTTTCGAGTTATCAGGTGATAACCATAACTAACTGCGATACATCACGCACTAATAATAGACAATATAACTATTATGAATCATATTATAGTCAAGAAAATACACAGAAAAAAAAGCGAATGCAGTACTATTAGAAGAATTATATAGTGATAATTGATAAATGGTTATCTATCTATCTATTTTTTACTGAAAATAATGACTTGATAGGGCTTTATTTAGGAAGTGATAAATTCATACTTAATGCAGTTATGAATTACGTTTAAATATTATTTCCATACTTTTTTAAGCATGCCATTTTGGTAATATATAACAAAAAAAATATACAGAATGTCAGATTTATCAATAATTCTGGTAGTATCAATTAAATGTTTATTTGCAAATTACTGGGAAATAGGAAGTTGAGACCAAGTAGATATCAAAAAATACTGTACTTTAGCCCAAGGAATGTCAAAATAAAGTTAACCTTCCAGCAAAATGGCTTATGAAAGAGTTGGAGCGGTATTATCAAATACTAGAATTAAAGCCTGGGGCGACTTTAGAAGAAGTAAACCAGGCTTATAAGGATTTGGTGTTTGTATGGCATCCTGATCGAATTCCTCGTGAAAATCTTCGCTTACAGAAAAAAGCGCAGCAGAAAATACAGGATATCAATGAAGCGCGGGAAAAATTGCGATCGCATAAATCAAAAGATAGAAAACATTCTTACTCGCAGTCGAGAGAGTACAAGGCATATTCTTCTAGTAAAAAACCATATTCTTCTAGTCGAAAGAATTACTCTTCCTCTAGCCAATCTTCTAGCCAAAGAACCTACCCCAGTCCTCCTAATCCTAAAGCAGAGGCATATAAGGATGATTTGAGTGGTAAAAACTTTAGTCAGGCAAATTTATGTAATAAGGATCTGTCTGGTAGGAATTTGAGCTATGCCAATTTATCTGGTGCTAATTTAAGCGATACCTTTATGCATAAAGCTGTTTTGAGGGGAGCTGATTTATCAGAAGCAACCATGCTGCGGGCGAATTTATTGTTGGCAGATTTGCGGGAAGCTAATTTACGTTCCGCAAACCTGATTGGAGCAGACTTGAGTGGTGCAGATTTGCGAGGAGCAGACTTAACCGGTGCTCGTATACGTTCTGGCAATCGTTTAATGGTGAAGTTGATTGGAGCTAAGTTATCTGGGGCGATTATGCCCGATGGTAGGGTTTATTCGTAAGATAAAGAGTTAAGGCTCAGTTTTCCAATGCAACATAGCTGTAATAAATAACTGAGTTACCACCTGAGGAGTCTGGATTAAATAAACTACAAAACTTGTTTTAAAGGCTTTGAAAGCCAAATCCATTCGAAGAACAAGAAGTTTAAATTAATGAATCCACGTTCTTTAGTGCGTTACTTCATTGAAGGACGTCTCTAATCTTTAGTAGAGTATGTTTAAGTAATTTTTTATATGGTTGCTTTTCTTGCTTATATTTTACAGCTTGATTAAATGCTTGAGTTCAGATATTCATACGTTCTTAAAACTCGTCTAACTTCATATCGTGAATATAATCAAATAGCAAATCGCGCCTATAAAAATCACTGTAATCTAAAAAACTATTTCTAGGAAAGTCATCATAAACTCTATTACCTTTACCATAATAAATGGGTAAGCATCCTCCCTGGATGGAATCCCAAATTTTTTCGATGCAATAGTTAGGCCAATTGGTATTTTCAAAGCATAAATTAAAGTAATATTTCTGTAGGATGATAATCTTTCTTTATCGCCAATCTTTACCTCTTGATTGTCCAACTTTCATTTGATCTGACCAACCTCTGCCATATATGTCTCAGATTCCTCTATCATAACCTTCCAAAGCAATTTGGCGTTGCTGAATCAGGGGATGATTTCACTAAATTTTCAACGATTTCTCAATGGTTTCAAACGCTAATTCATCCCGCACTTATGCAACGCCAGCAATTTTAGTCCTAAGGTTGCATAAATCTATATCTTTTCCCTGATAAAAAAGCTTCCATTTATGAGCTGCCTGATATTTTATTAGCCATACTATTCTTTTGCTCTTAAATCATAAAAAATAATTATGATTTGGTTCTATTGGATCTAGAGGAGTAAACCCACATTCCGCAGGTTAGTTAGCAAAGAAGATAATATTTACGACAGGGAGCATCAAAAAACTGTAGAATCCAGCACCGCTGTTCACTGAGGTTGGAAATCTATTTCAAAGAAGCCAACGTTAATAAATGAATTGACATGAAACATTGAAACATCCAACGTAAAGTAGGAGTGGCAGTTCGTTTACCTAACTTATTATGAATTATTTGGGAGCCTCGTTTTAGATATTGGCGTAATGCCCTGTTACCTAGGCTGTAAACTAGGAAACACAAACCCATAACCATTGCCAAAGCCGCCACTCTTTTCCTTGAATTTAGAAACACAGTGGAAGTAAAAAACAATGGGTCTTTGAGAAACCGAAAACCACCTTCTGTAGATTGTTGTGACTTATATTCAGGTAAAACATCTTCGTTGTTAAGTTTGTCGGCATCAAGAACATTGGTGGCAAGAATAAACCTGCCACCAATGTTCTGTGGCAATGGTAATTGCAGTTTCTTTGGGTACAATTTCGGCTTGAATATGGGAAATTGGGGTAGGTTGATAATTCTTGCGAGGTCTACTAGGTCCCCGGTGTTGGCTATATTTAATAACTTCAATATTTGCAAGTTGATGAAATGGCAACTGAGTCTCAAGTAATTTGGCTGCGTTGAATGGATCTTCGGCACATGCAAATTCCTGTTGACACAATTTTCGTAGTTGGGATTGTGCCTGGGTATATTTTTTGGTCAGACGTTTGTTTTTCCAGTCGTTTGAAGTCAGATTCTTTACGGGGTTCACTTTCTATCACTAGCCACCCTTGTCGCACACCACCAGAATCATTACAACAGGGGGGAATACGATATCCTGGGATTTTACTAGGTACAAATGCATCAATACTGTTCTTTTATAATAGTTATTTTGCGGCAGTTAGGGTTGCAGGAACTCGAGATACCCATGTGAATGAGACTATCATCTGCAAATTGTCTTCAGTGTAAATGGCTGCATCGGCAACAAATAAAGCATCAATTTGCCATTGTTTGTGAAAATATGGCATAAGTGTTCCAAACATGACAGAATCGACTTCATTACCATGTGCAACTCTTAAATATAAAGGAATATCTCCATCACTACTGCACATCAAGTCCAGGATAATTTGTTTCAAATCTGGTCGGTGATCTCTAGAATAACCATATGTAATTGTAATTAATCCTGATTGTGCTGATGCTTCATCATCAGTACCAATTCCATAATCCCCATGTACATTAAATGAACTTGAATTCAAGTGGAAGCTGTCCATTTTCACTCAAAATCTATCTGCTGCTGATAGTGGGACTCGGATAAAAATTTCCGTTAATCCTGGATCATATAGTTTGTCTAAGACTCTGCCCAAAGGTTCATCGTTCAAATGTTCTGGTTGTATTCGCTCTCCCAATAAATGTTCCGTTGCAATCCCTTAAAAGAACTTCTCAAATAAATATAGTGGTGCACTGATAAAGCCTAAGCCATTGAGAATCATTGCTTTGACTACTTAGCCTGCGCTGATTATTGATTGATGAAATGAGTTTGGTTGAACAAATCAACCAAACTCATTTCATCAATCAATAATCCCTGCCACTATGTCTAAGTGCTCGATATCTTGTACTTTGATTTGTGATTCGGAAAAAATCATAGTTCAAAAATCAAAATGTTGCGATCGCACCTGCCTAATTTGGGGTAAAAGGCGTTGCCGAATAAATGGATGATTTAACTAAATTTTCAAGGATTTCTCAATGGTTCCAAACGCTAATTCATCTCGCACTTATGCAACGCCCAATAAGATTTTAAATCTGCCTAGTCAGTTTATCCTATGGGGCTATGCTATGCCAAAGCCCCATAGGATAGTAGCTAAAGGCTTATGCTTAACTCTTACGTTTATAGTACTGCTTCAACCTTTTTAAGTGTTCAGTTGCAAGATCTGAATCATGCGATGCTAAATTAAGCCTGATGTGAATTAAAAATGTCTCTTATCCGATAAGGGTTTTGAGACTTATCCAAAATCATCGTTTTGGAACTATAAACGTAATGACAATGGTTTAAGCTCTTAATTCACATTAAACGTAAATTATTCATTATCTTGACTGGGTAGCTTGGGAAGTTTTTGTACTTGGTGGTGCAGCACCCATACGAATTTCGGAAGTAAAGGAAGTAGTGCTAAAACCATTATTTCGTTTGCTAATACTCACACGCATACGTAAATTGGGGCTAGCGAACCATAACCGCTCCTCTGAGTATGTATCCCCCACTTCAACACAGAGAGTTAAAGATTCATCTTCTCCAATCTTATAGCGACCTGGTAAAGATTGGAAATTAATGGGTTCCGATATTTGATGTAGAAACTTTCCTTCTAGGGGGTTATCGATATTAGGGATTAATACAACTACTGTAGAGCCTGTATCTTTTTGGTTCAGCTTTGTAATATCATTCCAGTTAAACTTAGCGGCACAAGCAGCTTGCTTCGCATCAATTTGGTAATGCTGGCAAATCTTGGCAACTTCTGGACTATCAAGAGGCAAGCTTTCGAGAATAAGTTCTGATTTACCTTCTCCTGATATTTTACCTACCAAGTCTTTATGAGTGCGATGGGCAAACCATTTACCAGCACTTAATTCAAAAAATTCTTCAATATTCATTTACACAAGTTGCTCAGCACTAACTAAATTTATACAAATCCCATTCTTATAAGTTATCAGGAAATGGAAGGGAAGAGAGAACAGGTAAGTGGAGGAATGAGAAACTTGTACAACCACAAACTACTAACATTTCCTATTTCCCATTCAATCCAAAAATCAAAATCTTTGACCGTCTTTGCCTTTAGCTACATATTTTAGATTGAGTTATCAGTTTGGGATAATCTGAATAGAGAAATTCTGGCAGCTTCTGCGACGTTATAATTGTTATCTTTTGCCAGAAACTTTAAGGCAGGGATGGTTTTAGGATTTGGAAGGTTACCCAAAGCTTCCGCTAAACGCTGACGTGCGAACCAATCATCCGATTGGGCAAAACGGAGAATATAATCTACTGCATTAACGTCTTTGATTTCTCCTAAAGCTGCGATTGCAGCTTGTTGAATAATCACTTCTTTACTATCTAGGGCTTCAACTAGGATATCGTGGGCACGGGGGTCTTGCAAATTACCCAGGGATACGGCTGCGCTGAAACGGATTAACCAGTTGGTATCCTCATAAAAGATTCGAGATAAGGGCTCAAAGGCGCGAATATCGCCTAAATATCCCAATGCTCCCACAGCATCGGCACGGACGTTATAGTCTGGTTCCGACTCCAGAATTTGAATTAGTAAATCATAGGATTCAGGGGTTTTCTTTAATCCAAGCGCAAACGCAGCCATTGCTCTTACCTGTAAGGAATCATCAGCTAGTACCTTCTTAATTAGGGGTATAGCTTCCTCAGGAGGAACATCACGAAGATTAGCTAAGGCTACCATGCGAACGCTCAATTTGGGGCTTTCTAACTGGGCGGAAATTTCCTCTAAATTCAGAGATGCCATCTAGTTTCCAGAACTGTTATATAGCAAGAGGCAGGAGGCTGAAGGTAGGAGTTCATCGAGGTTAGTTGAAGTAAGGCAGAAGGCTTAATCCCTTAATTAAAACTATTCAACACATCCTAACCATTCAGGCTAATGCCATATTTATATCTTAAAGATAATTTTGAAGCATTCCTGCATTCCTGGTCACGACACAGGCAATATTATCCAATTGGTGAATAGGGAATGGGCAATAGGGAAGCCTTACCTACAGCCCAGACCTTGAGGTTATTACCCACTCGTTCCGGTTATTGGGCATTATTAATATTTCTCCTCCTCTTCAACCATGTTCTTCCTCCTTCCTTTGCTTTAGCTTCAGAAGGATTTCCGCGTGCATTTCCCTAGTGATGGGATAAAAATAGGTTAAAAATAAGGCTAAAATTAAGCAAATAGTTGGTAATGGCGCGATCGCCATACGAATGGCAAATATTGCTGATTCAGGTTGTACTGGTAAAGCTGCTTGTCCCTGGACTGCTTCTTGAAAACCTGAAGTCTCTAGGGCTATACCCACTAAAAATAAACCCAAGGCTAAACCAAATTTTTGTAGCATTACCATAAAACCATAAAAAAGACCTTCTCTCCTCTGACCAGTTTCTAATTCATCTAGTTCGATTACATCTGGTATCATTGACCACGGAACTAGATAAGCAACAGAAACTCCACAACCAGCCATTAGAACCATGACATACATTAATCCTAACTGACTAGGTTGTAGAAAAAACAACCCTATTTGGGCAATAATCCATAGAATCATACCCGAAAAATACACAGCTTTTTTCCCTACCTTTTGACTCAGATTACTCCAAACAAACAACATTAATAGGGCAGTTCCTTGGACACAAATTAATACCGTAGGTACATCCGACTCCTTCAATTTCATACAGTCAACAACATAGTAAGGAATAATACTTGCTGTTACCTGTACTGCTAACCAAGAAAATAGATAAATAGCAATTACAAATACAAAGGGTCGATTGGAAAAAGCAATTTTTAGCTGTTCCGGAATGGGTATGGATTCTGATTCCTCAACTTGGGAACGTTTAGCTTCAAATGCCAGAATGCGATCGCGGATGCCCCAAATACACGAATATAGGGATAACACGGCAATCACTGCACAAATTGCGGCTAAAACTAAATACTGTTGTTGTCGGTTAGCAATACTATCAAAAATTACCTTTGCTAAAATCAGCGATAAAATACTGCCCCCAATAGAAAAAGCGAAGCGAAAACTATTTAGTTGGGTTCTTTCATCGTAATCTTGGGTCAGTTCTGGTGTCATTGCCGTATATGGCAAATTAACTATCGTATAAAATACCTGGGAAATTGTACTGAGAGTAACGTAATACCAAAACAAACCCAAGGAATTCATACCTGGGGGTACTATCCACAATAAAAAGAAGAAAATACCAAAAGGGACAGCACCATAAAATATCCAAGGGAGACGACGACCCCAGCGAGATTTCGTTTTATCAGTTAAGACCCCTATCACTGGGTCATTTACTGCATCCCAAATTTTACCAATTAGCAATACACTACCCGCCAATCCAGCTGAAATTCCAGCCACATTAGTGAGGAAAACCAGGGTAAAAAATATAGAAATGTTACCAACGATCGCTGGGCCTAAATCCCCCGCACCATAAGCTAATTTAGTGGTAAATTTCAGCTTTTGTGTGGCGTTCATATTATCAGAATGATCATTACAGGCAGAACTGCTCATCATACTTTGCACCCATCATATTAGAATAAGAAGCTTGCTATACTGTTTTAGTCATAAATTATGTCTCTGACGCCAGACCTTGAAGTTTCTTGGTCAGATTATCACCAAAAAATTGAACAATTGGCAGTGCAGATTTATGAATCTGGTTGGGAATTCAACCAGATTGTCTGTCTTGCTAGGGGTGGATTAAGGGTAGGAGATATTCTTTCCCGTATATATAAGCAGCCGTTAGCAATTTTAGCAACATCATCTTACAGTGGTGCGGGTAAGGAAGAAAGGGGTAAGTTAATTTTGTCTCGCCACCTCACAATGACTAAAGAGCATTTAGGCTCACGTATTTTATTGGTAGATGACTTGGTTGATTCTGGTATCACTTTCCAGAAAACTATCCCTTGGTTACATGAATACAGCCATAGTTGCATTGAAGCAATTCGTACAGCTGTAATTTGGTATAAAGCCTGCTCGGTTTTTGTCCCTGATTATTACATTAATTATTTACCAGACAATCCCTGGATTCATCAACCTTTTGAGTCATACGAACTAATGAGCCCAGAGGGAGTTGCTGCAAATTACAGGGATGGGGAATAGGGGAGTAAAGGAGGAAAAGAGGGAAGGAGAGCTGGAATATTAATTATCAATCGAAAATAGTTTCATCAACTGCAGCCGTCCTGAATGAGATAATCTAAAACCATAAGATTAATCCCCCATAACACCGTAGGCTAACGGGGGAGTATTACAATATCTAGCTTTGAGATTAAAAATGATTGAGGTTAATACCAGCCTCTTTCGCCATTGCTTGTAAACCTTTTTTTTCCAAAGTTTTGATGGTTTTGGTGGATAGCTTCAATTTAACCCAACGATTTCCTTCGGGCCACCAAACCCTTTTATTCTGTAAATTGGCGTGTTGTAAACGCTTGGTACGGCGGTGGGAGTGAGATAAAGCAAAACCGTTGTTTGCTTTTTTCCCAGTTAATTCACATCGACGGGACATAACCACAATCTCCACTTGATTTTAGAACGTAATTTTATATTGTATCGAAAGTTTGGGAGTTAGGAGTGGTAGTAGTATCTGTTATAGCTATTTTAATGACCAATACAATCAAATCCACTAGAATCTGTTATACCTACATCCAGTGAATCAGCAGTACCTGATCCAACGAATTCAGCATAATCAATACCAATATCACCGTCTGCTGAAGTTACATAAATGTGTTGATTGTTCTTGCTATTTCCGGCGTTGCTGAATCAGGGGAAAATTTAGTCAAATCCTCCCCTGATTCAGCAAGGCCCTAATAAATTTCCAAAATCTTTCAATCAAATTTAATTGTGGAGAATAGCAAGATAAATAACATAGTTGTATACCTACTGATGTCGCATAGTTTTGTAATAATTTACACTTGTCATATCTGGCATTATCTAGTACAATAACAATTGGTTTATTTAGCCCCAGATTACAGGGTAAGCGCATCTCAAATTCTATTGACAAGCGGGTTGAGAGGTATTCTCATGTTGTGAGAAAGAACCAGTAAGAACAGTCAGCATATAATTATTATCCACAGCGGCTCGATTAGATCCTTGGCGATTACTACTTTTCAAAGATTACTCTAGGTTTAAAGCATTAAGAGCTATTCGCCGCAGAAGTGCGAAGTTTTGTGGAGCATGACCAGTACGGACACCACAACCATCTTCAGAAAAAGTGACATATAAGGTAATTTATTTTTAATAAATTACCACCAAAAGCGCTTGAATCAAGATATCCATCCCATTTGGGCAACAGTGGATTTCGCTGTAATCTAGACTCGACTTGTTTCATAGCTTTATCTGTTAGAGAAATCCCTTTTTGGTAAATAGTTTTACTTAAACTCAAGATAGGATATAAGCCTTTCCAAGTCATATTCGAAGCCCAGGAAAGCATGACTTCAACATCAACAAGCTTCGCCCGCCCCATTCCCATGCTGGTCAATAATACCCCAAGAACCTTCTATGGGATTGTATTTACTATGGTAAGGAGGATAGTAAAGCAATTGAATTGGTATATTTAGGAGATCAACAAACTCAACCATCCTTTTTAAAAATTGAGTTCTTATTCCACTACTTTCCAGACCATTATCAACTTTAATTTCTATCAGTTCGGTATCCTGCTTTTGTTCTGGTTTCATTGTATTCCACCATTGAATTAGAGTATCAACAATAAAATCCCTGGTTTTATAAGAAGAACGACCAAAGTTAATATACAGTAATTGCCCACTATCTTCATCAAGAATACCACAGGGAGTATATTTTTCTGTGCATCCCATATGATGCTCCTCAGCTTGATTCTCTCCTCTGGTTTTTCCACCAGGAGAATAAGGCCCGATATTAACGGTAGCTTTGCAATCCATGCTTAGTGGTTTGACTTTGAGGCTTGTTTGTTGATTGCGGCTCAAATTCTTTGATGTTGTTGAAGATATCATCCGTTTGTGGAATTTTTTTTGAGGTTTGGCTTTTAGTACTTTACGAAGACCATAGCCCATTGGATTCAAGACTTTTGCCATTGTACTGGCGCAAGGCAATTGCTCCTGGCTAAATCCCTATTCTTTTTTTCGCTAACCCTAACTCTATGTTTTCTCTACCCCAACCGAATACTGTTTGTGCTAACCTTGCTCTTCCTTGGGAATATTTCAACGTCATCTCAACTTGAAAGCCCCGACGTTCTACTCCATTCATTTTCGATGCTGCCAATCGCAAGTCTTCTATTTGTGATCTTGTTAATGATTTGGGTTTCTTTCCTGGGTCTAGCATACTCCAAAATACTTGCCCCTGTTTTTTACTCATCAACATTACATCTTACTTTCATTGGTAAATTATTTCTTCTAAATCAGCTTAAAAACTCAAAAAATTTGAGTATAGCCAATGCTACTCCATTGACAGAAAAAATGTCATTAGTTTTTAGTGAGATAGAAGACCCACCTGTAGAAAGAACCCGTGTCCATTTATTAACAGATATTTTAATCATTGGAATACTATCAGTGATTCCAGGAGGTAAGGGATGGGAGGACATGGAAAATTATAGATTGAATAAATACGACTGTTTGGAGCAGTTTTTACCTTTACCAGAGGGCATCCCAAGTGCAGATACCTTTCGACGGGTGTTTGAACCCATTAACCCAAAAGTATTTGAGCGATGCTTTCGACGTTGGGTACAATCAATAGTTGAAGCCCCAGGAGCACAGGTAATTCCTATTGATGGTAAGACCCTCAAAGGTTCCTATGATAGAGAACAGGGTAAATCAGCGTTACATCTAGTTAGTGCATGGTCGAGTGAACATCGTCTTGTTTTAGGACAAGTAAAACAAGACGATAAATCAATGGAATGCAATTACAGCAATCCCTGCATTATTGGAATTATTAGACATGGCTGGATGTATTATTACCATTGATGCCATGGGTACCCAAACAGCAATTGCATCCCAAAGATTGAATGCAAAAGCAGATTATGTTTTAGGACTCAAAGGTAATCATCCTACACTTTACGGACAAGTAAAAAATTGGTTTTAACAACAGTTATCTCAAGGCTTTAAAGGTATTATCCATAGTTATGATAAACGGGTAGAGAAAGGTCATCATCGTACTGAAAAACGTCAAATTTGGTGTGTTCCTATTTTTCAACTGCAAACTTTGCATAACCAAGACAATTGGGTTGGTCTTAAATGGGTTGTCATGGTTGTGTGAATACCACATCTTTGCAATAAAACAACCCGTGAAATTCATTTTTATCTAACTAGTTTAAATTGTGCTCCTCGTAACTTAGGACAAGTGATTCGTCTTCATTGGGGTGTGGAAAATGGGTTGCATTGGACTTTAGATCTCACTTTTTCTGAAGATGCTTGTGGTGTCCCTACTGGTCATGCTCCACAAAACTTAGCACTTCTGCGGCGAATAGCTCTTAATGCTTTAAACCTATAGCAATCTTTGAAACGTAGTAATCGCCAAAAATCTAATGAAGCCGCTATGGATAATAATTATATGCTGAGTTTTCTTACTGCTTGTTTATCCCAACATGATGATACCTCTCAACCCGCTTGTCAATAGAATTTGAGATGCGCTTCCCGTGGAATTATTACAAGCAAGAGAAAAGGAATTAGATCAAATTGTTGCAGCAACTTCGAAAAAAGCTCGTCCACTAAAAGGCGAGGATAATATTGGTGTAACAGTTGGTAAAGTTATCAAGAAATTTAATGTTGAAAAACATTTCATAATTGAGATATAAGAGAAAAGTTTTTCATATCAGAGAAATCAGTCAAAATTTGATGCAGAAGCAGTATTGGATGTTTTATATATAATTCGTACATCTTTGGATGAAGAAACTTTATCTGCTACGGATATGGTAAAAGCCGATAAAAATCTCTCACAAGTAGAACAAGCTTTCGGTAGTTATAAAACTGTTGATTTAAAAGTTCGTCTAATTTACCACTATACAGCCGAACGTGTAAAAGCCCATATCTATCTATGTTGTCTTATTATTATGTAAAATGGAATATGGGAGAACTTTTAGCTTCAATACTTTTTTATGAAGATGATTGGGAAGCAGCAGCAGCGAGAAAAGAGTCTCTTGTATCTCCTGCCAAAAAGAGCGAAAAAGCTAAAAATCAAGCGAACAAAAAGCGTACCTCAGATAATTTCCCCGTTCATAGCTTCCAAACTTTATTGGATGATTTAGCTACAATTCTTAAAAATACAATTTCTACAACAATTGCTAGTAAATCCTTCGTTTTTGAGAAGATTACTCAGCCTACAGCTATACAACAAATAGCAATAGATTTACTCGGAATTAGCATGATTTTTACCCAGTAAGCTTGGACTTTTAATCTCTGAAAACTTCACTATTCATAAGCTTCACTACTCATAAGTTTGGTTTCTCGTCAAAGGGTAACTTCAGTTTAATAGAGTCATATTAATAGAGTCATAGCTGATATTACTTAACTAATTTGTCAACAAAAAATATAAAAGGGGTTTGACCCTTTATACCAAAACTGATATATTGTGCTATGTAGATGCACCCTGATGATCTGGAGAGCTGCCTAAGTGGCTCTCTTTTTTTGGCGTTGCATAAGTGCGGGATAAATTAGCGTTTGAAACCATTGAAAACTCTTTGAAAATTTAGTGAAATCATCCCCTGATTCAGCAAGGCCCTTTTTTTTCTTTCTACTACTATATATATTGATTGCTACATTTTTGACTTAGTAGATGCCAGTTTCCAAAATGGTTTGGGTATGGGAGTATGATTACATAGGCTCTCTGAATGATTTCCCGCTAAATTGAGGCCAAAACCTTGATATAATCCGCTGACAAGCAACTAATGGTTGTGGGGAAATAACTATGGCGCAATGGCAAGAAATTAGTGGTGGTGTGACAGCACCAAAAGGTTATCGGGCAGCAGGGATTAAGGCTGGATTGAAGCCTTCGGGTTTACCCGATTTAGCATTAATATTATCTGATGTAGAAGCGATTGCAGGTGGTGTATTTACCACCTGCCAGGTACGAGCAGCTTGTGTAGATTACTGCCGCCAGCATTTACAGTCAAAGCATGGTGCGAGGGCAATTTTGTGTAATGCAGGACAGGCAAATGCGGGTACTGGAGAGCAAGGTATTCTAGATGCGGAAGAAAGTGCCCAGTTGCTGGCAAAGGAATTAGGTATTGACGCAAAATTAATTCTTTTGGCTTCTACAGGGGTAATTGGGCAGAGAATTAAAATGGAGGCAATGCGTAGTGGTATTCCCCAGTTAGTAGCAGAATTATCTGAGGATGGTTCCGATGCTGCGTCTCAAGCTATAGTTACCACGGATTTGGCAACAAAATCGATTGCCTTAGAAACAATGATTGGCGATCGCTCAGTACGGGTGGGAGGAATTGCCAAGGGTTCGGGGATGATTCACCCCAATATGGCGACGATGTTGGCATTTGTAACTACAGATGCGGCGGTTTCCCCCCATTTCTGGCAAGAAATGTTAAGTCGGGCAACTGACAGAAGTTTTAATGCCATTACCGTAGATGGAGACACTAGTACAAATGACTGCTTAATTGGCTTGGCAAATGGACAATCCCGCACCCATGCTATTATCGAGACGGGTAAGGACGCAGATAAATTGGAAGGAATGTTAACTGCTGTATGCCAGCATTTAGCTAAAGCTATCGCTCGTGATGGTGAAGGTGCTAGTTGTTTAGTAGAGGTAAGGGTAAGTGGTGCTGGCGATGAAAAATCAGCTCGTCAGATAGCGAAAACCATTGTTGGTTCTTCCTTAGTTAAATCTGCTGTTTTTGGCAGAGATCCCAACTGGGGAAGAATTGCTGCTGCTGCTGGTAGAGCTGGAGTTCAATTTGACCAAGATAATCTCCGTATTCAGTTGGGGGATTTTCTACTAATGGAAAATGGCCAACCCTTGCAATTTGACCGTGCTGCGGCGAGCACCTATTTAAAGCAAGCATCACAAGGGACTTATTTACAAGCGGATACGGTGTTAATACAGGTTAGTGTTGGCAATGGTTATGGTACGGGAGTAGCTTGGGGATGTGACTTAAGTTACGACTATGTCAAGATTAACGCCGAATATACCACTTGATATGGTAATTCTGGATGGGCTGGAAGTATCTTAATTTGTCAAAAAATAAGGTATTGTGGGGATATTTTATCCCAAAAAGCAAAAATTGGAAGACGAGAAAACCATGGGGATACTGAGTGGGGAGTAGGGAAGATAAACTTTTCCTTCACTCTTTTTTCCCAGGAAATAGGCTTACCTAGCTATTTTTTGATTAGCCTCAGTATCTCAGATCTTTAAATTAATACTAAATACGAGTATATATCCAAGCCCTCTAATTATAAATGGAGAGCTTGGTTATTACGTAATTAACGTCTTCTTTCTAGATTAATCAAAGCACCATCTGCTGCTCCTTGAATTGCATTTTTGAGGGAATCTCTACCTCTTCTTGTAACTACACCAGCGGCTATACTAGCCGCTGCTCCCACAGCCGCATCCCTTGCTAAATCTGCTTTTTTTCCCTGGTTCGTAGGATTAACTGCTGCACCAGCCGCAGCTCCATTGATTGCATTGTTTACAGCAGATCCATTCTTGAGTATGGCTCCCGATACAAATCCTGCTGCTGCTCCCAATACCACATCCTTGCCTAAGCTGTCATTGGCAGCTGCGGGTTTTAATGGGATAAAGCTAGTACCAATTAAACCTGCTGCAATTATGCTAGGTAGGGCTTGCTGAAAAAGTTCAGTGGGGAGCGATGGACAATTTAGTCAAAAAAGAAAGATAATCTTTTGTTAATTATAATTGTTTAAGGGATAAGTCTGAATAATCATACTTCCATAAAAAAGGCGTACGTGACATGCATTGACATAAAAAATCCAAAAAAAGCCGCCATAACCAAGTAGAAAGATTCATTACTAAAAAACTAATAGCGGCGTTGCTGAATCCGGGGATGATTTCACTAAATTTTCAACGATTTCTCAATAGTTTAAAACGCTAATTGAACCCGCACTTATGCAACGCCGTAATAGCAATTGCAGTTTCAGAAGTATGAGAAAGTTGAGGCATGATTCTATTCAAGGTAAATGTTCTTTTCCCTTGCCCAAACTTTCCCTCAATACTATTACGAATCCTCTCAGATTCATTTGCTTGTCTTTTTTGTTCTTTACTCACATTAGCTGGAGGTCTCCCCAAAGGTGGACGACTCATTTTAATACCTCGTTTTTTACACTCAGCTTTGTTTTCTCTAGTCCGATAATTTTTATCTACATGAACAGATTCCGGATAATAACCAGTGTAGTTTTTAAAACCTTCTACTTGTATTTTTAAGTCTGCTGATTCATTAAAGTTATCCCAACTAATATGGTCTAAGAATACATATCCGTCAAAATAACTAGCCGATAATTTCGCGCCAAATTCTACGGATTGTCTGGCTTACCCTCTGACGATAGGGCGGATGTGTGGTTGGTTTAGACTCACAATTCGGTCTGATATGCTTTGTTTTTTATTTTCATATAAGCATAAC
The DNA here is from genome assembly GCA_000613065.1 of Richelia intracellularis. Lineage (GTDB taxonomy): Bacteria > Cyanobacteriota > Cyanobacteriia > Cyanobacteriales > Nostocaceae > Richelia > Richelia intracellularis_B. The sequence continues at coordinate 19,611 of CBZS010000764.1, forward strand.
TGTTGACGATAGACTTCTGTGACCACTAACAACATCGGCGTTGCATAAGTGCGGGATGAATTAGCGTTTGAAACCATTGAGAAATCGTTGAAAATTTAGTGAAATCATCCCCGGATTCAGCAACGCCACAACATCTTAGTATTGGACACCTCGAAAAATAGAGCAAGTAGCTCGCGAGATGAGAGTATAGGGAGAGCAGAAGCTGAGGTTGAATCGCCATGGAATCAAAAAAATCGGGGAACTTGAACAGCGATACCAGAAGTTAAAAAGGAAGAAGACCCTGTTGATGAAGTTAGACGAGACGGTGCCGTGGTCATAATTTCGTCCGATTTTAGAACAAGTGCATGACAAGGCCAGAAAAAATAATGCTAGGCGAAAGCCCATAGATGCAATAGTCATGTTCAAAATGCTTGTGCTGCAACAACTGTACAACATCAGTGATGAAGAACTGGAGTACCAGGTCAATGACCGACTATGGTTCATGAGATTTTTTCGCTTGGGGCTAGCAGAACCAGTACCAGATCCAACTACAGTTTGGTTATTTCGGCAGCAGTTGAAGCAGCAGGGTCTTATTGAAGAACTGTTTTAGCAATTAATTTGATAGCAACCTG
>CBZS010000765.1 GCA_000613065.1 Richelia intracellularis
GGGCTTGCTGAAAAAGTTCAGTGGGGAGCGATAGACAATTTAGTCAAGAATAAAAGATAATCTTTTGTTAATGATAATTGTTTAAGGAATAAGTTTGAATAATCATACTTGCATAAAAAAGGCGTACTTGACATGCATTGACATAAAAAATCCAAAAAAAGCCGCCATAAGCAAGTAGAAAGATTCATTACTAGAAAAGTAATAGCAATTGCAGTTTCACAAGTATGAGAAAGTTTAGCCATGATTCTATTGAAGCTAAATCTTATTTTACCTTGCCCAAAGTTTCCCTCAATACTATTACGAATCCTCTCAGATTCATTTGCTTGTCTTTTTTGTTCTTTACTCAAATTAGCTGGAGGTCTCCCCAAAGGTGGACCACTCATTTTAATTCCTCGTTTTTTACACCAAGCTCTGTTTTCTCTAGTCCGATAAATTTTATCTACATGAACAGATTCCGGATAATAACCAGTGTCATTTTTTAAACCTTCTACTTGTGTTTTTAAGTCTGCTGATTCATTAAAGTTATCCCAACTAATATGGTCTAAGAATACATATCCGTCAAAATAACTAGCCGATAATTTCGCGCCAAATTCTACGGATAGTCTGGCTTTCCCTCTGATAAGAGGGCGGATGTGTGGTTGGTTTAGACTCACAATCGCGTCTGATATGCTTTGTTTTTTATTTTCATATAACCATAACTGTTGACGATAGACTTCTGTGACCACTAACAACATCTTATATTGTCTTTTGGTTAAAGCTGATAATGTTGCTCCTAAACTGATTAGACCCTGAATATGAGATAGGTTTATTTTAATATATTGAATTTGTCTTTTTATGGCTTTACTTCTTTGTTGCTGCCGAGGAGGACTTTTTTTTGCCACTACTATATAGTCTTTTATTGCCAATTCTCGATAAGTCCTTGGCTTTTTATCTAATCTTCCGTTTATCTGTTCAGAAAGAGAATCTCTAATTTTTTCTGTTTGTTTTCTGGCTTGATTTAAGATGCCTAAATCTTTTGGATAGCTAATATAAATTGGCGCACAAGTCGCATCTAATATTAATTTACCTCGATTTTTTTGTTCTAAAACCTTTTGTGTTTCTTTTTTTCGTCTGCTTCCTCAAAGGTCGCCTCTTGTATTTTTTTTACCATCATCTGATTGACTTTATTCACCACATTGGCACTGATTATTTCACGAAAATGTACTAGCATCGATGCATCAAATGGTGCTTCATTAATATAAGATGACATTCCTATAAAGTAGGGTAGATAAGGGTTATCTTTTATTTGTTCTACTGTTTCCCTATCGCTTATCCCCAATTTCTCTTTGATTCTTAATGCACCTAATGCCATGGGAAATGACTTTGCTGGTGCCCCCATTTATTCGGAGAAAAGGCTCGCATATTCATCTTCAAATTCTTGCCAGGGTATCAAATCAGCCATCATTACCCACCTATTTTCACAAGACAACTTCCCCTCAAATGGCAGAAGGAACTTTGATGCTGAAATTTGAGTTTGCTCTGATTTCCTGTACATAAGTACAAGTCGCACCAGTATTGTTACTGGTATTGTTATGCATGGGTTTTGTGCTATCTTCTCCTTTTTTCTTGCATCTAAATATATTTCTCTGGTCTGATATTCCCACAGCAACTACTTTTTCTCTTTTTTCAGCAAACCC
>CBZS010000766.1 GCA_000613065.1 Richelia intracellularis
CCAGAGTAGATTTGACAGCCAAAAATGTACTTTGATGGAATTGGCTTGTAAAAAGTGAAAAAACAGGAACAGTTCCACACCCTATCCAAGCATCTACATCAAATCAAGGTATGTTTTGGTCACAAGCACGAGAACTATTTGAACAGATAGTTAGTTGGTTAGACTCAGACAGGATTTGTGGGTTAGAACACTCCCAGATAGAGAGTAAATTACTTGAGAATGGATAGGAACTATTGAGACGGTTGTTACAAACAAAGATATTTTGATAAACGCACTCAATATGAAATGGAGGGAGAGTGTCCAGGCACACACTCAGTAAACAGAACACACAAGAAAAAATTGTCCCGCAAATTGACCACATTATTTGGCACAGTAATCGCCAATAGAATCGGTTATGGAGAAAGAAAGATAAATACGCTATTTCCTTTGGATGGGGAGTTTTATCACCAGCACAGCAATATTCTCTCTCATGGACTAAGACAGGGATATTATCCATGTGATTGAGTATTTGTGGAAAGCTGCATTTGTCTTTTATTCTCAGACTTCAACACAGGCAGAAGGTTGGGAGAGCAAAGGTTTACAGCTTATCCTTGAAGGTAAATCAAGTTCAGTTGCCCCAGGTCTGCGTCGGAGTGCGACTTTACCCAAACTCACCCCCAAGAACGTAAACCCGTGGATATCTGTGCTAGATATTTACTTAACAATGCCAAATACCTCAAATATGACGATTACTTAAAAGCTGGATTCCCCATGGCCACGGGGGTGATTGAGGGTGCTTGTCGCCACCTGATTAAAGACAGGATGGATATCACTGGGGCTAGATGGACCATGAGGGGTGCTGAGGCTGTTTTACCCCTGGGTTGTTTATACATCAGTGGCGATTGGGATGAGTATTGGCAGTTTCATCTACAACAAGAACATAAACGCAATCACCAGGCTTTGTAGTCTAGTGGTATTCCTTTGAGAAAGCAAGTTTTCAAAGCTCGTTGTTCTAGTACCCCTCCACCTCTTCCAATACCTGTCTAAGTTCCACTCCCCGTCTTACTAAAAGAGTCGCACCTATATGATTTTGCACAACAATCTCAGGGTAAGCGCATCTAATTTTGTAGTGAAAATTACAGATTTTTGTACACAATGGTGAGGCATGTCTTGATTATCAAATGCGAACGCCAACGCCCTTTGGGGGGGTACTGGAGGGGCATCGCCAAAAAAAGTTGACGCAACTAGCGAACGCTTCCCTAGATTCCGTGGTGCCAGGTAGGGGCATCAAGACCTTGAGTAAGCCCAATAAACACTCATACCCCCACCTGGCACTCCCCTACCCCACCCAATCTTCCCCAGTTGCTGGAACACTCCTGGGGCACAAAAATGGAGATTTAAGTATTAAAGAAGTTAAGTCCTATGCTAAGGACGCAAAGGGTCTATCTTAACTGAACGGGTTAGTCTAATGGTATCTCTGACAAGAAGGCTTGCCCCTACGGGTTTCAAATCTTCAAAACCAAAGATTAAAAGCTCAAAAAATTTGAGTATAGCCAATGCCACTGCATTCACAGAAAAAATGTCATTAGTTTTTAGTGAGATAGAAGACTCACCTGTAGAAAGAACCCGTGTCCATTTATTAACAGATATTTTAATCATTGGAATACTATCAGTGATTCCAGAAGGTAAGGGATGGGAGGACATGGAAAATTATGGATTGAGTAAATACGACTGGTTGGAGCAGTTTTTAGCTTTACCAGAGGGCATCCCAAGTCCAGATACCTTTCCACGGGTGTTTGAACCCATTAACCCAAAAGTATTTGAGCGATACTTTCGACATTGGGTAGAATCAATAGTTGAAGCCCCAGGAGCACAGGTAATTCCCATTGATGGTAAGACCCTCAAAGGTTCCTATGATAGAGAACAGGGTAAATCAGCGTTACATCTAGTTAGTGCATGGTCGATTGATTTATCGTCTTGTTTTACTTGTCCTAAAACAAGACGATAAATCAATCGAATGAAATTACAGCAATTCCTGCATTATTGGAATTATTAGACATGGCTGGATGTATTATTACCATTGATGCCATGGGTACGCAAATAGCAATTCCATCCCAAATCTTTAATGCAAAAGCAGATTATGTTTTAGCACTCAAAGGTAATCACCCTACACTTTACGGGCAAGTGAAAAATTGGTTTGAGCAACAGTTATCTCAAGGCTTTAAAGGTATTATCCATAGTTATGATAAACGGGTAGAGAAAGGTCATCATCGTACTGAAAAACGTCAAATTTGGTGTGTTCCTATTTCTCAACTGCAAACTTTGCATAACCAAGACAATTGGGTTGGTCTTAAATGCGTTGTCATGGTTGTGCGGGTACCAGATCTTTGGAATCAAACAACCCGTGAAGTTCAGTTTTATCAACTAGTTTAAATTGTGATGCTCGTAAGTTAGGACAAGTGATTCGTCTTCATTGGGGTGTGGAAAATCAGTTGCATTGGACTTTAGATGTCACTTTTTATGAAGATGCTTGTGGTGTCCGTACTGGTCATGCTCCAAAAAACTTAGCACTTCTGCGGCGAATAGCTCTTAATGCTTTAAACCTAGAGCAATCTTTGAAACGTAGTAATCGCCAAAAATCTAATGGAGCCCCTATGGATAATAATTATATCCTGACTGTTCTTACTGCTTGTTTATCCCAAGATAATGATACCTCTCAACCCGCTTGTCAATAGAATTTGAGATGCGGTTACCCTGACAACAATCTCAAGTTGGATTGAACCACAATCTAGTTATTTGGTCTATTTCGACTGAGGTGCAATTCTATGTAATTCTTCCTCTTTTATATGCTGTATTTATAAAGTTGTTTCGCAAGCACCACAAAATATTATTATTTAGATATTTAATTGTGTTTGCCTCTGTGATTAGAGCCATTTTTTTGTCAAGATTTAGTTATGAAATTGTCAAAAGTATTACATATACAATTAGATATTGGTACTCACCACTGTTAATGAATATTGATATATTTATCCATGGCTTTATAATTAATATTTTTTTTGAGCAAGGCCAAAGTAAGAAAATTGACAATATTAGGTATCAACTATTTAGTTTGATTAAAAAATCAAAAGATAAAAAGCATATAGCTTTACTAATAATGATATAGTGGAGCTTATTCACATCTTACTATTTATATCATCAAGAATAATCGAATATACCTGGACGCTTTGAAACAGGTCTTAGAGGATGTTTTAAAAGGTGGGAGGTATCATAAAAAACCTCACAAGGCATATGGTGAGAATTATAGAAAACAGCACCCCGTGAGCAAATGACTAAGAATTATCCTAGCTATTTAACGTGGGAACAGTGGGAGTTAATCCCACTGTTCCCAGAGGCAAAACCAGGTGGTCGTCCACCTACAACAACATGTATGTACGTAGTAGTAAACGCGATTTTATACCTACTGTGTCAAGGATGTAGATGGCGGGCATTACCAGGAGATTTACCACCTTGGTCTACAGTCTATGGCTATTTCAGAAGATGGGGCAAAGACCTTACTTGGCTTCAGGTTCATGACAAACTATATCAATGGGTTCGGGTAGCAGCCAGTCGAGAACCAAGTCCATGGGAAGCAGCCTTTGATAGCCAATCAGTTGAAACCGCAACCATGATTTGTACGGATGTTGGTTTGGACCCAGGAAAAAAAATACATGGACGTAAGGGATTTATTACGGTTGACTTGTTAGGGCTAGTTTTGCGAGTCTTGGTTACTTCTGCAAGTGTGCCAGAACGTGCAGGGGCTAAACTAAACGTTCTGGCAGGTTTATTAGATGAAAGATAAAGTTAAAAGATTGCAAACTATCTGGATGGATGGAGGATATGGGGGGGGGGAAGATTTTGCCCACTGGATAATCGATGTTTTTCGTTCGATTGTGGAAGTGATTCTCAGACCCTTAGAAAAGAAGGATTTTACCCTTTTACCAAAACTTAAACTTTGGGTTGTAGAGCCAACTTTCGGGTGGCTCAATTGGTGTAGAACATTAAGTAAGGACAATGAAAGGCTACCTGAAACTTCTGAGGCTTTAATTTATATTGCAATGATACGTATCATGGTCAGGCGACTTGCATGATTTGTAACTCACTTCGACTTTTAAAACATTCTCTTATAAGTAGTGTAACATATTTTGTTTTTCCACCAGCGACTGCGTTCGCTAGTTCTTTCTTTCTCTGGGCTTTTTTATCAGACAATTGTAACACCTTGGTAAGTAATGAATAATTATCATTAAATGCTATTTTCAAAAATCCGTTGAAAATAGCATTTAATATTAGGCAACCTTTCTTATGGCGTATATATATTGCACCTACTTATTATGGAAAAATTTACGCCAATATTTACTTCAAAAATACCAATTGAAATATTTTTGACTCGATTAACTCCCACAATATTTTTATCTTTTATACTTTCAGTTGTAACCTATTACTTAGTTCAGATACGATTGATTCGTCAAAAAAAATATCAACCACCTAATTATCTGATAGACTGATTGGTATCTTTTATGATCGATATATATTTTACTTAGAGATAAATATATAGAACTCAATATGATAGAAAAGATAGGAATTATTCTAGGTACGTATAATCCTAATTTGCGATATTTGCAAAAACAAATCCAGTCTATCCAAAAACAAAGCTATGATAATTGGGTTTGCCATGTTGTCGATGATTGTTCACAACCAGAATACCGGGCTGAAATAAGAAAGATTATTGGTGATGATCCTCGATTTATTTGTCATTTTCATAATTATAATCTTCAGCATTACCACAATTTTGAACGTGGTTTACAATATTGTGCCCAAGACTCTAAAATTACTGCGCTCGCATTTGCAGATCAAGATGATGTGTGGGCTGTAGATAAATTAGCAATTTCTTTGGGAAAAATGCGCTCTCAGGGTGCTTTACTTGTGCATTCTGATTTGAGACTTATTGATGATGAAGATAGAATTATCAATTCTTCTGCCTGGAATTTTGAGGGAAGACAACCAGAAAAAGTAAATCCAGAGTTGCTACTACTTCGTAATGTATTCACTGGATGTTCTCTATTATTCTGTCATTCCTTACTTCCCTACATTCTCCCTTTTCCATCTCAAACAACAATTGGATGGCACCATGATTGGTGGGTGGCATTAATTGCCGTTCACAAGGGGAAAATAGTTCATATTCGCCAGCCTTTAATTAATTATCGTATGCATGGTGCGAATACAGTTGGCTTGATGATGGGTTATGGGAAACTATATACTGAATTCGTTTCTTGGTATCAGCAAAAGTTCCATATTTCTAATAATAGTTACTTAATTCATGCTGGCTTGAGTAAAGCTTTTTATCATCGGCTACAGGAAGAATTAGGTTCTAATTGGTATAATCCCTTGGATATGAAGAGATTAGATTTTGGATTCGGGGTTCTCCTTATGTGTTATCAAAGTTTAAAATTGGGTTATGCTTCGGAAGGTATAGGATTAAGAATTTGGTTAGGTAAATTACTATTTGATTTAAGTATACTAAGACAAATACTATTACCAATAAAACAAAAAGATATGCCTAAATGAGATAATGGGAAAAAAAAAATTATACTCTATAATTTTAGTAAACTATAATGGAGAAACTATTCTACCTGATTGTTTAAATTCTATAGATAAGTGTGTCCCTCAGAATAATTGCGAAATTATTCTTGTAGACAATGCCTCTCAAGATGGAAGTGTAAAATTAGTTTCAGAGAAATTTCCCTATGTCAAAATAGTAAAATTATCTGAAAATTATGGTTTTGGTGCTGGTAATAACGTGGGGGCTAGCATGGCGTATGGGGAGTTTTTATTTTTATTAAATACCGATACTATCCTAACTGAGAATATCTTTCCTCATTTGATTGCATTAATGCATGATAATCCTCAAATAGGGATTATTGGACCAAAATTACTAAATTCCGATGGAAGCTTTCAAATTTCTTTTGCCCACACTATTAGTATTCAGGGTGAATATCAAACTCAAAAACTGCACCAAGCTGCAACAAATACTGTACAAAGGAAGCTGATAGAACAGCAATATAAACAACTGAAAGAAGTTGATGTTGTTGTAGGAGCAGCATTATTTATTCGTTCAAATCTATTTCATAAACTAGGCGGATTTGATGAAAAATTTTTTATGTATTTTGAAGAGTCAGATCTATGTAAAAGGGCACAGAAACAAGGATACAAAATTATATATACTCCTGATATCTCATTGATACATTTGAAAGGATATTCTACACAAAAAACTATCAATCCTATGACTCTGGAGTACAGGCGCAGTCAACTTTATTACTATCATAAGCATCGCCGATTTATAGAACAAATACTTTTACGAATTTATTTATTTACTAAATTTATGCTGGAATGGATAAGTACTGGGAATCCTTTTAGTAGAAAAATTTTGATTTTAATTATGACATTTAACCCAAACAAATGAATCAATATCTGACTTGTTTTATTTATGACTCTACTTGTAAATTTATCCTTTGCCCCATCCCAACCTACAGGTTGGTTAAACTATAGCCTGAATTTATTACCACAATTACAAAATATAGACACTCATCTTATTAGTCCGTTCGAAATCCCAGAGATGAAATGTTACCCATCTCCAGCAAACATCACAACTGATTTTGGCATAAAAGGACATTTTCGTCGATTATTTTGGTTGCAGTGGCAATTACCTCAACTATATTTAAGAATGCAGTCACAATTGCTGTTTTCTCCCATCCCAGAAGCTCCATTATTTTCTGGCTGCCGTTATGTAATTACGATTCACGATTTAATCCCTTTAAGGTTAAAAAAAATTTTTTCAACAGCACAAAAAGTTTATTGTCGTTACTATATTCCTGCAGTTATTAATAGTGCACAACATATCATTTGTAATTCCCAAACTACTGCTGAAGATTTATATAATTTTTTAGAAGTTCCAGAACATAAAATTACGGTAATACCCTTAGCATATGATCATAAAAACTTTCGTCTGTTAAATTTACCTAAACAAAATTATTTTCTATACTTAGGTAGGCATAACCCTCATAAAAATATAACTCGATTAATTGCTGCTTTTGCCGCATTACCTAATTATCAAGATTATGAAATTTGGTTTGTAGGAGCAACAGATAAACGCTATACACCTATTTTACAAAAGCAAATACAAGAATTAGGATTGACTCAACAGGCTAAGTTTCTAAATTACATACATTATAAAGATTTACCACAAATTATTAATCAAGCATTAGCTCTTGTGTTTCCCTCTCTCTGGGAAGGTTTTGGGTTTCCGGTATTAGAAGCTATGGCTTGTGGTACTCCAGTAATTACTTCTAATGTCTCTTCCTTACCAGAAGTGGCTGGGGATGCAGCAATCCTTATCGATCCCTATAAAATAAGTGCAATTACGGAAGCAATGAAAGTAATTCTTGCCAATACCCAACTACGGAATAGTTTGTCTCTTGCCGGAATTAGTAGGGCAAGTCAATTCAGTTGGGAAAAAACAGGTAAAGCCACCATGGAGGTTCTACAATCTCATCTATAGTTAATCAGAAACAGCGATTAATAGAGATTATTTTAGCCCTGAAACAAAAATACAGTTATATGCAAATGGGTGCGACTCTTTTAGTAAGACAGGTATTGGAAGAGGTGGAGGGGTACTAGAACAACGAGCTTTGAGAACTTGCTTCATCAAAGGAATACCACTAGAGTAAAAAGCCAGGTGATTGCCTTTATGTTCTTGTTGTAGATGAATTTATCCCACTAATATAATTTTGTGAATCCAAATATCGATTGTTGCAAGAGACAAAAAAGCATCAAAACAAGCTGAAATTCTTTCCCATCTGACAACAAACAAGACGACGAAATTTTTTTTGAAACCATGGGAAACAACGTTCTTGTTGTCAGATAGGACGAAAATTTTAATGGGTCTGCCCTTGTTCTTCTTTGTCTTACAAACCCCCTTGGGCCATTGCGGCCGAATACCACGTCTACGTAAAGCAGCGCGCTCGCTTATCCTTTGAATCGTAGCCTTTGTCAGCAGCAAGCACTTTCTGGGGTTTATGGGGTCTACCACGTTTGTTGCTCTTAACCTTTACACTGTCTAAAAGTGCTATCACCTAATCTCTTTGACTACCATTGGCAGGTGTGGTGGGATTGGATAAAGGCATTCCTGAGCCTTCAGTAAGAGTGTGTATAAAAATACCCTTTCCCTTTCCACCGGAAGCAAGACCATCACCACCGCCCTTTCCAGGGGGAAAAAGACCCGTCCACCGCGCCATAACTCCAGTTTATTAACCCTTTGTCTTGTCCAATCCCCAATATTCTTGCTTGTAAAGCCTCTAAGGTCCCGTCCAACTGCCAACGTTTGAGCCATCGATGTGCAGAGCTCTTTGATGCCCATATTTCTCCTTTTGGAACGTCACACCAACGACACCCTATTCTCAATATATACAGTAAGGTATTGAGTAGATAACGAAATGAAGAATGTGGCATTCCTCCTTCGCGTTTCTCTGGCGGTTTCGGAAAAATATCCTCAAACAAAGACCACTCCAAATGACTCAGTCCTTCAAAAGGTCCAGCCATCAGATGATATAACCCCTCTTACTCAACAGGCATATTATCACCTTCTGCTA
>CBZS010000767.1 GCA_000613065.1 Richelia intracellularis
ATGCAGAGTAGAGGTCTCAGTCCTGTTGAGAGAACTTTCTCAGTAGTTATAGGTGTTTAGCTTCCCAACTTATCCGAAAAGTTTAGGAGCCGTCACTTATGGTTCTTAGCTATGACTTACCAATAATCGGTTCGTTTTTGCGAAAATTTCAGGAAAAGTAAATATTTGGACTGTAATTATTTGTGTAGAGTTTTTCCTTCCCAACTTTTTTCAATAATTTTACCAATATGTTCCTCTGTGTACTTGTAGATCTGCCATTATTCATCTAGATTAGTATTCCCCCGTTTATGGAATAGATGGCGGGAACGAAGTATCTATGAGTAGATTCCACTATTAGTAGTGCCAAACTTTAAAATTCCCTTAATTGTATTGGGTAATATCAACAGTAGCCACTCTTTTCTAAGCATGAAATAATACTGTAAAAAGCATACGGGGCACTACCAAAAACGACGACAGCGAATACTCAGGTTTCACACAGAGAGCAATTAGCTCAGGGTAGGAAGATATGAAGAGTCAACCATTTTTTGTATTTGGAGAACCACAGGACTACCAATGCAAGTCTGTACTCAACAACACTAGTATCATCCAGAAATTCCATCCCCATACTGAGGATGAAATCGCCATAGCCGATCGGGAGCTGCGGACTTGTGCGCTGAAATATGCCCAAAAAGGGCACTATATTGATGCAATCGCGCTTTTGAGTCAATTAATCAATCGCCACCCCAGAAATGCTGTTGATTACAATAACCAGGGGCTCATTTATTTTCAAAGTGGAGATAGTCAAAGAGCTTTTTGTGATTACAATATGGCTCTACAGCTAGACCCAAAACTTGCTTCTGCATACAATAATCGCGCCAATTATTATGCTGCTTGTGGAGAATTAGCAGACGCGATCGCTGATTACTATCAAGCTTTAGATCTCAATCCTAGTTATGTTCGTGGTTGGATTAATCTAGGCATTACTCTGCGGGAGTTGGGCAATTACGCAGAGGCAATTGAAAATTTAGAAGTAGCATTATTATTTGATCAATTAGAAAGTCATATATTGGCAGAAAGAGGTAGAACTTACCACCTCTGGGGAGATTGGAATTGTGCTATTGCTGATTATCATCGTGCTGTAATTGCTATTGATACTGATGATATAAGAACTCAACATTCTGCCTCCAGTCTACGCCTACAGATCGAAACCTGGTTGGACGAGCTTATCGGTTTATTGAATTAAGGTAACAAGTAGAATAAAATAGAAACATTGCTTACGCAAATATTGTAATCCAAATCTTATCTGTAGCTAATGGCTAATAGATGATAATAAAATGATTATTTACCTGTAAGTTCATTTGTTATAAACTATTAGCCGTTAGTTTTGTATTATTTATCGGACTATATATGAATCCAGGTAAATTATGAACTAAGCATGATAGTATAAAGCGGGGAACAGATGATAAAAATTATGATGATATTTTTGCAAAAATAAAATATTAATCTTATGGAAACATGGCGTTGCTGAATCAGGGGATGAATTAGCGTTTGAAATCATTAAGAAATCGTTGCAATTTTAGTGAAATCATCCCCTGATTCGGCAACGCCGGAAATATTTTTACTTTGAATGAATGCGAGTTTGCTCTAATGAGTATAAATCATAATTATGTTATGGTAAATAAACCATATAACTTAATATCTATTCATAAGCTTGTATCCTTTTCTCTCTAAGTCTTTGCCCTTGCCGCTTATTCTGGTCAGTTTGCATACAAAATAATTTTTAGATACATATTCCGGCGTTGCATAAGTGCGGGATGAATTAGCGCTTGAAATCATTGAGAAATCGTTGAAATTTTAGTGAAATCATCCCCTGATTCAGGAACGCCTAAATTCCTTACACAAGATTATGTCTCAATTAACGATAGAATCAGTCCTGCAAGAAAAACGTCTATTCTCACCTAGTCCAGATTTTTCTCAATCTGCCCATATTAAAAGTCTAGAAGATTATAAAAAGCTTTATGAACAAGCAAAAGCTGACCCAGAAAAATTTTGGGCTCAATTAGCAGAGCAAGAATTGCACTGGTTCCAAAAGTGGGATACCGTTATTGATTGGCAACCACCCTTTGGTAACTGGTTTGTCAACGGTAAAATTAATATTTCTTACAATTGCCTAGATCGACATCTAACTACTTGGCGCAAAAATAAAGCAGCAATTATTTGGGAAGGAGAACCGGGGGATTTCCGTACTATAACTTATGCCCAATTGCACCGGGAAGTATGCCAATTCGCTAATAGTTTAAAACACTTGGGTGTGCATAAAGGCGATCGGGTGGGTATTTACATGCCCATGGTTCCGGAAGCAGCCATCGCCATGTTAGCCTGTGCCCGTATCGGTGCGCCCCATAGTGTAGTATTTGGTGGTTTTAGTGCGGAAGCATTGCGCGAACGCTTAATTGATGCGGAAGCCAAGGTAGTAATTACTGCTGATGGGGGTTGGCGTAAGGATGTAATTGTTCCCCTCAAACCTCAAGTTAATAAGGCCTTAGCAGATAATGCTGTGCCTACAGTCAAAAATGTGGTGGTGGTTAAACGCACAGCCCAAGATGTTTCCATGGTAGAGGGAAGAGATCTTTGGTGGCATGAACTACAACAAAATGCCTCCCCCAATTGTCCCGCAGAACCTATGGACAGTGAGGATATGTTATTTATCCTCTACACTTCCGGCAGTACAGGTAAACCAAAAGGTGTTGTCCATACTACTGGGGGATACAACTTATACACCCACATGACCACCAAATGGATCTTCGATTTGCAAGATACAGATGTGTACTGGTGTACTGCAGATGTTGGTTGGATTACTGGACATAGCTACATTGTTTATGGGCCTTTGTCCAATGGAGCTACCACCTTGATGTATGAAGGTACACCCCGCAGGTCTAACCCTGGCTGTTTCTGGGATTTGGTAGAAAAGTATGGCGTAACAATTTTTTATACTGCTCCCACGGCAATTCGCGCCTTTATCAAAATGGGGGATCATCTCCCCAAAGCTAGGGATTTATCTTCCTTACGTTTGTTGGGGAGCGTAGGGGAACCTATTAACCCAGAAGCATGGATGTGGTATCACAAGGTGATTGGTGGGGAACGTTGCCCAATTGTGGATACATGGTGGCAAACAGAAACCGGGGGCATAATGATTACCCCCTTACCGGGAGCCACTTCCACAAAACCAGGTTCTGCGACATTTCCCTTCCCTGGCATTATTACCGACGTAGTAAATTTGAATGGTGACCCCGTAGAAGAAAATGAAGGTGGTTACCTAGTAGTCCGCCATCCCTGGCCTGGTATGTTACGCACAGTATACGGGAATCCTGATCGCTTCCGCCGTACCTACTGGGAGCATATTCCTCCTAAAGATGGTAAGTATTTTTACTTTGCTGGAGACGGTGCTAGAAAAGATAGTGATGGCTATTTCTGGATTATGGGGCGGGTAGATGATGTGTTAAATGTATCAGGGCATCGTCTCGGAACTATGGAAGTGGAATCAGCCTTAGTTTGCCATCCTTCCGTTGCCGAAGCCGCAGTAGTTGGGAAACCTGATGAGATTAAGGGTGAAGAAATTGTTGCTTTTATCACCTTAGAGGGCAACTATCAACCCAGCGAAGAATTGGGGAAAGAGCTGAAACAACATGTTGCCAAAGAAATTGGTGCCATTGCCCGTCCTGGAGAAATTCGATTTAGTGATGCCTTACCTAAAACGCGATCAGGTAAAATTATGCGTCGGATATTACGTAGTTTAGCCGCGGGGCAAGAAGTATCTGGAGATACTTCTACATTGGAAGATAAGAGCGTGTTGGATAAGTTACGTGGAGAAGGTTAAACCTATCTCATATTCTGACTCTTGAAAAATTGGGATTCTCCCTTATTTATGGATTGGGTGGGTAACTGGTACTCACCCACACTCTTGATGAATGTTAAATTATTTCGGTGCGACTCTTTTAGTAAGACGGGCAGTGGAACTTAGACACGTATTGGAAGAGGTGGAGAGGTAGTAGAACAAAGAGGTTTGCTTTGAGAACTTTCTTGCTCAAAGGAATACCACTAGAGTACAAAGCCAGGTGATTGGGTTTATGTTCTTGTTGTAGATGAAACTGCCAATACTCATCCCAATCGCCACTGATGTATAAAGAACCCAGGGGTAAAACAGCCTCAGCACCCCTCATGGTCCATCTAGCCCCAGTGATATCCATCCTGTCTTTAATCAGGTGGCGACAAGCACCCTCAATCACCCCCGTGGCCATGGGGAATCCAGCTTTTAAGTAATCGTCATATTTGAGGTATTTGGCATTGTTAAGTAAATATCTAGCACAGGTATCCACGGGTTTACGTTCTTGGGGGGTGAGTTTGGGTAAAGTCGCACTGCGGCACATACCTGGGGCAACTGAACTTAATTTACCTTCAAGGATAAGCTGTAAACGTTTGCTCACCCAACCTTCTGTCTGTGTTGAAGTCTGAAAATAAAAGACAAATGCAGCTTTCCACAAATACTCAATCACATGGATAATATCTAGGACAATTGTTAAGTTGAGATTGTGTTTTTTTGCAAATTTATTGAGTAAGGATAATTGTTTCTTATTGCCATCAACTAAGGCACAGAAACGTTTGTGTTTGTTTTGCTCACGGAAGATTGCCTCATCAAAGGCTTCTGAAATAAGCTTTTTGGGCTCTTTGGCTAAAGAAGCCCAAACACGCTTACCAATTGGTCGAGGTCGGTTAATTTTCCTATCTTCATCGGATGGGTTAACGATTTTTTGGTGTGTACGTACAAAGAAATTAATTGTATAAACACTAGCTACTGTTGCCATTCGCTTTGCGTTGTCCTTTTCACCCTTTGTTAAGGGTTTGTTTAACTTTTTGCTTGAAGCTAAGGGTGGTTTTTGAGTATTGCTACATAAGTCAGATGTTCGCAATACAACATCCTTCACGTCCGGGCTAATTACGACTATTTCTCCTGTGTCTTGCAACTGTTTTGACTGAGCTTGTTGCTGGTGGTAGAAATCATCAAAATCTGAAGCACTATGGTAAGCCAGTTCTTCTGCTTGTCGCTTACCTATTTTGGCTGCTGTTGTTTTTTCTATGATTGCTGTTGTTTCTCTAAATTCCGAACGGGCTACTTCTATTGCTACTCGCTGTCTTAGTCCATGAGAATATTGCTCTGCTGGTAGATTAAACTTCCCATCCAAAGGAAATAGCGTATTTATCTTTCTTCCTCCATAACCGATTAAATTGGCGATTACTGTGCCAAATAATGTGGTTCATTTCCGTGACAATTTTTTCTTGTGTGTTCTGTTTACTGAGTCTGTACCTGCACACTCTCCCTCTATTTCATATTTACTGCCTTTATCAAAATATCTTTGTTTGTAACAACCGTCTCAATAGTTCCTATCCATTCTCAAGTAACTTACTCTCTATCTGGGAGTGTTCTAACCCACAAATGCTGTCTGAGTTTAAGCAACTAACTATCTTTTCAAATACTTCTCGTGCTTCTGACCAAAACATACCTTGATTTGATTTTGATGTAGATCCTTGCATAGGCAATGGAACTGTTCCTGTTTTTTCACTTTTTACAAGCCAATTCCATCAAGTACATTTTTGGCTGTTAATACTACTGTGGTTGACTTGTCATTTATTATTCTTATATCATACTCCGTACTACCAAAAGAGTCGCACCCTCTTCATTTATCGTGGCCTTTCTCATTTTTCTGTGGCATACCAAAAAGGTCTAGCTTCTGACCCGGTGAAATATTTTGCTGATCGGGAAAATCAGCATGTAGGAATTGTTAAACGGAAACGAAAACCTAACATAAAATTGATTGTTGCCCCTTTCCCTGAGCAACAGCGAGGAACCCCTGAATTTTTTTTTCAAGCATCTCCTCAAAGCCCATTGAAAACTTTGATGCAAGCTTAACTTGTCACCAATGGTGTAAACCCGATACAACACTACAAAATGGACGTGGGGTTGATAGAACTAGGAGATGCTGCAGATTTTATTGTGGTGAATAACCTACAAGACTTTGTAGTTAATTCTACTTACTGTCAGGGGATATTCCTGACAACAGATGGTCAATCATTACTGCCATCTGTACCTGTGACACCTATGAAAAAATTTGCTGCCGAGGAAATATTGACATCGGATTTGCACCTACCTGCTGCGGGTAAAACTGTTAGAGTGATCGCAGTTGAGGATGGACAGCTAATTACCACAGAAAAACATTTACCTGTTTATATTGAGCATGGGGAAGTGGCTGCTCATTTAAAGGCAGATGTGCTGAAACTTGTCGTAGTCAATCGTTATCAAACCGCACCTCCAAGAGTAGCATTAGTTCATAATTTTAGATTGCAACGGGGAGCAATCCCTGCTTCTGTTGGCGATGATTCCCATAATATTGTGGCCGTAGGGACGACGGATGAGGAAATTTGTGCGGCAATGAATGGAATAATTCAAGTTAAGGGAGGGATTGCAGTTGGTGAAGCTAATTCTGTAGAGGTCTTGCCCTTGCCAATCGCTCTATTAATTGCTGCAGATGACGGTTATGGTGTGGCACAAAAATATGCCCATTTACATAATAGGGCAAAAGAATTAAGTTCCCTACTTATCGCCCCATTTATGACCCTTTCATTTATGGCATTATTAGTGATTCCATAACTGAAGTTGAGCGTTCGCGGTTTGTTTGATGGTAATAAGTTTGGCGTTGCATAAATGCGGGATGAATTAGGGTTTGAAACCATTGAGAAATCGTTGAAAATTTAGTGAAATCATCCCCTGATTCAGCAACGCCATAAGTTTCAGTTTCTACCCTTGTGGGTGGATTAGAAGACAGGGGAGAAACTTATACTAACAACAACTGACAACTGTTAACCGTAACTAATCCAATCACTCCAACTACCTGCATATAACTTTCCTCCAGGAATCCCTCCTAACTCCAGGGATAATAAATTAACGCAAGCAGTCACCCCAGAACCGCAGTAAACCATAATTTCCTCAGATTTTTCCATTTCTAACCAACGTTGGCGTTGTTCTGAGGGGGAAAGGAGATAACCTTGGGAATCCGTGACTTCTTGCCAAGGATAGTTTACTGCACCAGGAATATGTCCAGCAACTTTATCAATAGGTTCTCGAATACCTGCATAGCGTTCACCAGATCGGGAATCCACTAAAACCCTTTCTGGTAAATCTTTACGCTGCTTCACTGCTTCCCTATTAACAACCATTTGTGGTTTGATCTGGGCTGTAAAATAACCATTACGGGGGTTAGTGGTAACATCCGTGACCTCATACCCTGCTGCGAGCCATGCATTAAAACCGCCATCTAATACTGCAACTCTCTCGTGTCCCATATATCGTAACAACCACCACAGACGGGATGCAAACGCCTGACGTGAGTCATCGTAAGCCACAACCAAAGTTTTTTGCCATTCCACTCCCATAGTCGATAATTTGTGGGCAAACAATTCCAAGTCTGGTAATGGATGTCTACCTCCATGTTCCTTCACAGCACTGGAAAGATCCTGATTCAAATCGAGATAATAAGACCCTGGTATGTGGCTAGTTTGGTATTTTTGTCGTCCTAAATCTGTCTCTGCTAAAGAAAAGCGACAATCTGTGATCGCAATGCCTTCATTTGCTAAATTTTCTTTTAACCAATCACAACTAACCACGAAATTAGTATGATCCATTAGTTGAAACTCGCTATTGTTAATTAATAATTAGGATAAATGAAAAATAAAGTAAACTTTATTCCCAAAGTAACAGGAGATGGTTCTTTTACCTTCTTTTCATCAGAGTTTGGGGAGCATTTTCACAGCCACTATGGAGCGCGTCAAGAGAGTTTTGGAAAATTTGCAATTCCGACACAATTGTCTATTAAAGCCAAACAACAGCATCTGAAAGTATTAGATATTTGTTATGGACTAGGATACAATACCGCCGCAGCTTTAGAAACAATTTGGAGAGCAAATCCTGATTGTCATGTAGAATTAATTGGCTTAGAAATCAATGTCTCTGTGGCAAAAAATGCCATCGAACGCCAGTTATTTTCTTATTGGAATAGTGAATATACTGAGATCTTGAGACAACTTGCTTTTACCCAACAAGTAAATAGCGCTCGCCTAACGGCTAAATTATTAATTGGTGATGCGAGAAACCTAATAAAGTCTCTCAGTAATTCTGGTTTCTATGCTGATGCAATTTTTCTTGATCCTTTTTCACCCCCTCAGTGCCCTCAGTTATGGACAATAGAATTTATTAGACAAGTAGCCCAGTATTTGCACTCTAATGGGTTATTAGCCACTTACTCCTGCGCTGCGGCTGTACGTACCGCTTTAATTGCTGCTGGTTTAGCGATCGCTTCTACTCCTCCCATAGGTAGACGCACCCCTGGCACTGTTGCGGGATGGGAATTAACATCAAATGCCTTTCTACTACTTTCGCAACGAGAACGAGAACATTTACTTACCAAAGCAGCTATTCCTTACCGCGATCCCCAGTTAAAAGATTCTGCTACCACTATGATTCATCGAAGGATCCAAGAACAAAACGAATCCCAGCTAGAAACCACATCCCATTGGCGAAAACGATGGTCTTAACCTAAGAATTAATTGGGATACTAATTTATAGTTGCAAATATTTGTGAACACTTGTTTTGATGCAGTCAATATTTTTATGTGGTGGCTGATGATGGATTGATATCGGAGTGCACTCATCTAGACAGGAATCAAACATAGTAGCTATTGATACAAGAAGAAAATAGTGGCAATGCAAGTGATATTAGGTTGACATCTGTTATATAAATCACTTTTGGACTTCGTGGTTTATCACAAAATTATGTACGCAAGTATAGTTATACTATTTTATAATCAGGAAAATTGGTTTGTTTTACGTGTCTTAGAAAAGTAAACTAATTAGTTAATTAGTCTAAAAAATAAATTTATATCAAAAGTAAAAAATGATTCATTATTAATTTTTATATCGAATCAGCAAAATCATTATCTTTGTTAAGAGATATTCATATCAATCCTTTGTTTTAGTTAAATATTTTTGCTATACCGTATTAAATGTTTTAATATTATAAAAACTGCAAAACATTTCATACGGGGAACTTTAATGATTAAATATATTAGATTTGTGAGTAAAATTTTTAGGATAACTATTGGAATAAATTGTTTCTAAGACATTTTAAAAATTGAGATAAAGATGAAATAATTATCTCACTTGTTTAAGACTGGAGTACACTTGTGCAAGACAATATACCCAATTATATAAAACTTATTAATAAAATGATCGGCGGGTTAAACCCCTCATACAAAGATGATTCCAATAGTAAAAAATGTGGGTTCAGGGTGGAGAATCGAATGAATTACTCCTTAGACGTTGCACAAACAAACACAGGTATCAAACAAAGCAAGTTTTTGAATGCTGAAATGAATTCCCATAAGGAGCAGGGTACATACAATACATCATTGCCCTTGTTCGCTCAAAAAGTCCAAGATGATATCATGGGGACCTGTGATGCTGATCAGCCAAAAGTTTTAGTTGTTGATGACCATGGTGCTAGACCTATGACAGATCTAGCTTTACTGGCCATGGAGGGTTATAAGGTAATTGAAGCAGATTGCGGCACAGCTGTTATGGAAATGGTAATTCAACAGCAGCCTGATTTGGTTTTGTTAGATGTGATGATGCCAGGGATAGATGGTTTTCAGGTATGCCAACTATTGAAACAAAATGAACATACTCGGCTAATACCAGTAATTTTGATCACAGCATTAAACGATAGGCGATCACGGATTCAGGGAATTGAGGTTGGTGCTGATTATTTTTTAAGTAAGCCTTTTGACAGAGTAGAATTAGCAGCGAGAGTCAAGTCATTAATCAGGCAAAAACGTCTCAATCAAGATTTAGATCACGCAGAGCAAGCATTGTTTTCTATTGCGAAAGCAATTGAAAGCCGAGATCCCAACACGGGAGATCATTGTGAACGCTTAGTTGCATTGGGTAAAGCTTTTGGTGAGTATATGAATCTGCCCCGCAATCAAATTCGAGATTTAATGTGGGGAGGGTATTTACATGATATAGGTAAGGTCGGTATTCCTGATGCTGTACTTTTGAAAAAAGGTAATCTTACCTCCCAGGAATGGGAAATTATGAAACAGCACGTTTCCATCGGTGAGAATATCTGTGAGCCACTACGCAGTATGCAAGGTGTAATTCCCATCATTCGCCACCACCACGAACGCTGGGATGGATGTGGTTACCCGGATAAATTGAAAGGAAATGAAATTCCCTATCTAGCACAAATATTTCAAATTATTGATATCTATGATGCTCTAACCAGCGAACGACCTTATAAAATGCCTTTTACCTCTGAAGATGCATTAGCTCTAATGGCAGAAGAAACGGCTAGAGGATGGCGCAACCCACAACTGATGCAACAGTTTGCAGACTTTATTCGAGGAATCAATCCACAAATATACCCAGAAAACCCCAAAATTAAAAATCGTTAGTGATTAACTGTTATCATGTGACCCGAATGGACATTGCCAACTCATTCATTACAGTTAATCTATAATCAGTAGCTCATTATGGTAGTTGTAGCAATTCTCGCAGCCGGACGTGGGACAAGAATGAAGTCAGAAATGCCTAAAGTTTTACATACTCTAGGTGGTAAATCCCTATTAGAGCGCGTTATTGATAGTGTAAAACCACTTTCACCCTCACGCAATATGGTAATTGTCGGTTATCAGGCTCAGTTAGTTCAGGCTGCGATGGAATATCTTCCAGGATTAGAGTTTGTAGAGCAAACAGAACAGTTGGGTACTGGTCATGCTATTCAACAATTATTACCCCACCTACAAGGCTACCATGGGGATGTGTTGGTATTAAATGGAGATGTACCATTACTTAGCTCCCACACACTCTTAAAATTACTGCAAACTCACCAAAAGAATGGGAACGCTGCAACTATTTTGACTGCACACCTAAGTAATCCCCAGGGTTATGGGCGGGTTTTTTGTAATAGTGAAAATGTGCTGCAACAAATAGTAGAAGATAAGGATTGCACTGCGGCTCAAAGGCAAAATAATCGTGTCAATGCAGGGGTTTACTGCTTCTGCTGGCAGGATTTAGGGAAAATATTACCCTACTTGCAGGCAAATAATGCTCAGAAAGAATACTATCTCACGGATGCTGTCACCCAAGTTGCTCCAGTAATGGCAGTAGATGTGGAAAATAGCCAAGAAATTATGGGTATTAATAACCGAATACAGTTGGCTGGGGCCTATGAAATTTTGCAAAACCGTATCAAGGAAAAGTGGATGATGGCTGGTGTTACCCTTGTCGATCCCAGCAGCATTACCATTGATGAAACAGTAGAAAGTCAAACAGATGTAATTATTGAGCCTCAAACTCATCTACGTGGAAATACAGTAATTGAAAGTGGCTGTCGTATTGGTCCGGGCTGTTTGATTCAAAACAGTCACATTGGCAAGAATGTAACTGTACAGTATTCAGTAATCATAGATAGCTCCATATCAGGTGGCACTCATGTTGGTCCCTACGCACATTTGCGACGTCATGTAGAAGTGGGAGAAGGTTGCCGGATTGGTAACTTTGTGGAATTAAAAAATACTCAATTGGGCGTTCGCAGTAATGTTGCTCATTTGTCCTACCTTGGCGATACAGTAGCAGGAACTCAAATAAATGTTGGTGCAGGAACAATTACAGCCAATTATGATGGTGTGAAAAAGCACAAAACCATAATTGGCGATCGTACAAAAACTGGTTCTAATAGTGTATTGGTTGCACCGCTTAACCTTGGTAATGATGTTTACATTGCGGCTGGTTCCACCGTTACAGATGATGTACCTAATGATTCTTTGGTTATTGCCCGTTCCCGTCAGGTTGTCAAGTCTGAATGGCGGATAACGCAGGAGTGAGGGGATATTAATGATTGAGGCTTGACACTATACACTCCCCCCACTCTTGTACTACCCTAAATACAGCCTGTTTGCTTCCCAACTGGTAATTCCAAGGTATCGCCTAATTTGTCACCGTTATGGAATGCGGCTAGTAATATATCACTGGTTTTACCCCAAGCGATCGCTCCTTTTGCATCTAATGCGATCGCTCCTAAATCTCGTTTATTTGCTCCAGCTTCTGTTAAGGATTTCTCCATAGCTGTTTGCAGGGACATCCCATCACTTACCCGAATGACAATCTTGGGTGCTAGGCATTCATCAATTATATCTTCCCCAATCCCCGTACAACTGACACCCGCGTTGGCTGTAGCATAATTACCTGCTGGCATAGCAGAATCACTGACTCTACCAATGCGTTCAAAACCTTTACCACCAGTAGAAGTCCCGGCAGCAACCTGACCCTTAGTGTCTAAAACTACTACACCAATAGTACCTCGACCAGCATTACTACTTTCCCCTAACTCTGATTCGGCGATGACACCAGCCATGGTTCTTTGAAAGTTGTTCTGGCGATCCTTGATCCACTCTTGCAAACGCATATCTGTAAGTGCGTCATAGCTAGGAATTTGTAACTCCCTGACTAATTCAGCAGCACCATAATCTGAAAGAACTCTGTCGGAAGCATCTTGTAAAAATTTGGCTAAATGAATGGGGTTTTTTACCCTAGAAACATTAATTACTCCACTAAAGCTCTGAGCGGCTCCATCCATTAAGGAAGCACTCATACGGATTTGTCCATCTGATTGCAGGACAGAACCGGTACCAGCGTTAAAACGAGGTTCATCTTCTAATAGTTGACAACCCCAAATTACGGCTGATTTGGCGGAGGCTCCTGCTAGGAGCATAGTATAAACTTCTTCTACGATTCCATGTAACAGTTGGCGCACTTTGGCAACTCCTCCTTTGCCTTGGAGGGAACTACCTGCTCCACCATGAATGATTAGTTTGGGTTGTATTTGGGTTGTCATAGGATTTTTAGGTTTTATGTAACACAGAGGAGGACACTTCTGGTAAGGGTGTTTTCCGACCCAGGCGACTGCGTTCCCCAAAGGGGTTATCGTAGAGTAACCGGCGGGTATACAGACGCGGAGAGGCTTGTCCCAGACTAGGGGTACCCCAGCATAAACAAAGTGTCCGTTGTGCAGAGAGTAATAGGAGTTTTCTTTTAATAGAAAGATACAAGAACTGTAAGTGATGTTACTTAGGTTTTGGTTCGTTGTCAATTTTGGAACGACGGCGACGACAGCGTTCTGAGCAATATTTTACTTCGTTCCAGCAATCTTTCCATTTTTTGCGCCAGGTAAAAGGACGTTGGCACACTGGACAAATTTTGGTGGGGAAATCTGATTTTGAAGGGTTACGTCCCATAATTATAAATTTCGCTAATAAGAAATATTGCTCAATAGTTAATAAGAAGCTTTAAATTAGGTGAAGAAATCCGGTGTATAACTCGAAAGTCACTGCATATCGACAGGGAGTAAGCTAAGAGAAAAGGTGATGGGAAAATTATTCACGAACGTTTCTGATTTGGTATGACAGTGATTCCCCTAATCCCAATTATGTGTCTTAATTACTCAGCAAGAGTTAGCATCCAAAAGGCAGCTAACGACACTAAATAGACACAAAGAAAAAGTAACCCTAGAATAGGCAAAGATGGATTGTAAAAAGACTCATCCCCCAAAATATTACCCAGAAAGATATATTGCCAAGGAGAATCTCGAGAGTCTCCTCTATTTAGTCGAAGTGGAAAAAAGGGACTCATCAAAATAGCTTGGATTAGCTCTACTCTGACTCTTACAAAACTTATTTTGCTTTTTAAGCTATGGTGAATTCCACCCATGCATAACAACAAAAAACCAAATCCATATACCAATCCTCCCGCCACAAAATACAGAAACCCAGTCCAACCACCGGAAGTGAAGAAGAACAACAAGAGACTAAGAACTGAGTAAGCTATGTAAAGTAATACAAGTAGGCAAATATTTATCCTTATTCCTTTCTTCACCCAACTTACAACTCCTTATCCTCTCTCACCCCTTTTAATTTTTACACTTTCTAAAGCTGTACGCACAACTTCTGTCGTTGCGCCAGGATGACATGAATTTTCTGTTAACATCCGTTTCCAGACTCTACTACCCGCTTGTCCGGCAAACAGCTGTAACAAATGTCTGGTAATTTTATTTAGTTTCAAGCCTTGGGATACCCAATTATCAATATATGGATACATAGCTTCCACTACTTGTTGTCTGTTGGGGGGTGTAATATCTTCACCATAAATTAAGCGATCGCTATTAGCAAACAAATAAGGGTTATCATAAGCTGCTCGCCCAATCATCACCCCATCGACAAATTGTAATTGCTGCCGTACCTGTTCTAAGTTGGTAAATCCACCATTAATTTCAATAAATAGGTGGGGAAAGTCTTGCTTGAGACGATGTACGTCTGAGTAGCGCAGAGGGGGAATATCCCGATTTTCCTTAGGACTTAACTCTTGTAACCAAGCTTTGCGAGCATGAACAGTAAATCTTGTACATCCAGCACCAGAAACAATACGGACGAAATTTACCATATCCTCATAGCGATCGCAATCATCAACACCAATCCGATGTTTGACAGTAACGGGTAATTTTGTGGCTTGGCTCATTGCTTCGACAGACTTTGCGACCTTCTCTGGCTGCATCATTAAACACGCACCAAAGTTACCATCCTGTACCCGACTACTAGGACATCCCACATTGAGATTAATTTCGTCATAGCCCATATCTTCAGCAATGCGGGCACATTCAGACAGATCTTGGGTATTGTCACCACCTAATTGCAGGGCAAGGGGTTTTTCTTCTGGAGAAAAACCTAATAACCGTTGATGATCGCCATGGATAATTGCCGCACTTGTTACCATCTCCGTATATAATAAGGTGCGCTTGGTAATCTGTCGCACAAAGTAGCGAAAATGTCTATCAGTACGATCCATCATTGGTGCCAAACTTAAAGGATATATACCAGTTTTTGGTTTATTTGTGGGTAATATAATTGACTCAGATAATCTCATTAATGTACCTCTTAAAAATAGGGTCAAGGATTTAGATCATTACCCATCGTGAATTGCCCATTCCTCATGTTTAATACAATGCTAGACTTCAAAGAAATATCAGCGACCGCTTGTTCTATTGGTTGGGGTGCAGCAGATATACTGCGTTCCTACTATAGAGGTGATGCCGACCAAAAGTTAAATGTGCAATACAAAGAGGATGACCCTGTAACTGCTGCTGATTTAGCTGTTAATCACTATATTCTACAAAGATTACAGGCTGAATTGAGTAACGTAGATTTTAGTTATATCAGCGAGGAAACCTATAAGGAAGGAGAAACGAAAGAAATTACTTCTGATTTAGTATGGATTATTGATCCTCTAGACGGGACAAGGGATTTTATCGAAAAAACTGGAGAATATGCCATTCATATAGCTTTGGTGAAAGAAAAACGTCCTATACTAGCAGTGGTAGTAGTTCCAAAAGCCGATAAACTCTATTATGCTATTAAAGGAGATGGAGCTTTTGTTAATACCCCTGATGGAAAATCTCGACCTATTAAAGTGTCCTCACGAGAAAAGGTAGAAGATTTGACTTTAGTTGTTAGTCGTTTCCACCGCAATCCTAGGTTAGAATATTTGTTACAAAACTTGCCTTGTCAGAATCAGAAAGCTGTGGGTAGTGTGGGATGTAAGATAACCACCATTCTCGAGCAGGAAGCGGATATTTACATTTCCCTATCAGGCAAATCTGCTCCCAAAGATTGGGATATGGCTGCACCAGAATTAATTTTGACAGAAGCTGGCGGTAAGTTTACTCATTTTTCTGGAGATGAACTGAAATACAACACTGGAGATATTAATCAATGGGGTGGTTTATTAGCTAGTAATGGGCAATTTCATGAATACCTATGCCACAAAGCAGAAACTATTTTGAAAACATGGGACGATAAATAATTATGAGTGAGATTTAAGTAAGATAGTTAACAGTTATTAGTCAATAGTTTAATTCTCTCCCATATCTTCCTCTCCTCTGCTCCTCGTATTGCTTGGTTTCCCTTCTAAATTCTAAACCACATTCCGTAATTCAACTTGAATTACAAATAAATTACAAGCAAAATAAAAACACAATAATCAGAATGATTAATAATATAGAGTACAGAACGAATATATTTTAAAAATCAATTAATTAAACAGAATAAATTTGACCATAAGATTGGTAATATGAGCACTAAAAAATTGAGGAGCAATAAATCTCAGGGTAAGCGCATCTCAAATTCTATTGACAAGCGGGTTGAAAGGTCTCATCATCATGTTGGGATAAAAAAGCAGTAAAAACAGTCAGCATATAATTATTATCCATCGCGGCTCGATTAGCTTTTTGGCCATTACTACGTTTCAAAGATTGCTCTAGGTTTAAAGCATTAAGAGCTATTCGCCACAGAAGTGCTAAGTTTTGTGGAGCATGAGCAGTAGGGAGACGACAAGCATCTTCAAAAAAAATGACATCTAAAGTCCAATGCAACCCATTTTCCACACCCGAATGAAGACGAATCAATTGTCCTAACTTATGAGCATCACAATTTAATCTAGTTAGATAAAACTGAACTTCAGGGGTTGTTTGATTCCAAAGATGTGGTAAGCGCACAACCATGACAAACCATTTAAGACCAACCCAATTGTCTTGGTTATGCAAAGTTTGCACTTAAGAAATAGGAATATACTAAATTTGACGTTTTTCAGTACGATGATGACCTTTCTCTACCCGTTTATCATAACTATGGATAATACCTTTAAAGCCTTGAGAAAACTGTTGCTAAAAGCAATTTTTCACTTGTCCGTAAAGTGTAGGATGATTAGCTTTGAGTGCTAAAACATAATCTGCTTTTGCATTAAAGATTTGGAATGCAATTGCTGTTTCCGTAGCCATGGCATGAATATTAATAATAAATCCAGCCATATTTAATAATTCCAAGAATGCAGGGATTCCTGTAATTTCATTCGATTTCTCGTTTTGTTTTATTTGTCCGAAAACAAGACGATGTTCACTCGACCATGCACTAACTAGATATAACGCTGATTTAGCCTGTTCTTTATGATAGGAACCTTTGAGGATCTTAGCATCAATGGGAATTATCTCTGCTCCTGGGGCTTCAACTATTGATTCTACCCAACGTCGAAAGCATCGCTCAAATAGTTTTGTGTTAATGGGTTCAAACACCCGTCGAAAGGTATCTGCACTTGGGATGCCCCTGGTAAAGCTAAAAACTGTTCCAACCAGTGGTATTTTCTCAATCCATAATTTTCCATGTCCTCCCATCTCTTACCTCCTGCAATCACTGATAGTATTCCAATGATTAAAATATCTGTTAAGGAATGGACACGGGTTCTTTCTACACGTGGGTCTTCGATCTCACTAAAAACTAATGATATTAGTTTTTAGTGAGATCGAGTGTTCCAGCAACTGGGGAAGATTGGGTTGCGTAGGGGAGTGCCAGGTAGGGGTATGAGTGTTTATTAGTCTTACTCAAGGTCTTGATGCCCCTACCTGGCCCACGTAATCTAGGGAAGCGTTCCCCAGTTGCGTCAACTTTTTTTGGCGATGCCCCTCCAGTTCTCGCCCAAAGGGGGTTGGCGTTCGCACTTGACAATCAAGACAGACCCTACCATTATGTACAACAATCTGTGATTTTCACTACAAAATTAGATGCGCTTACCCTGTGAAGGCTTGGACAAAATCTTAGACAAACTATATGATGCATGCAGGATTAATGGAAATTTTTATCCAAGTCCCACTATCAGCAGCAGATAGATTTGGAGTGAAAATGGACAGCTTCCACTTGGATTCAAGTTGATTTCATGTACATGGGGATTGTGCTGATGCTACTGATGATAAAGCATCAGCACAATCAGGATTAATTACAATTACATATGGTTCTTCTAGAGACCAGCGACCAGATTTGAAACAATTTATCCTTGACTTGATGTGGAGTGGTGATGGAGATATTCCTTTATATTTAAGAGTTGCAGATGGTAATTAAGTCTATTTTGCCATATTTGGAAGACTTATGGCAGATTTCCACAAATAATGGCAAATTAATGCTTTATTTATTGCGGATGCAGCCCTTTACACTGAAGACAATTTGCAGATGATAGTCTCATTAAGATGGGTATCTGGAGTTCCTGCAACCCTAACAGCCGCAAAATAACTATTAGAAAAGAACAGTATTGATGCATTTGTACCAAATAAAATTCCAGGATATCGTATTGCCCCCTGTTGTAATGATTCTGGTGGTGTGCGACAACGGTGCCTAGTGATATAAAGTCAAGCCCGTAAACAATGTGACTTAAAACAACTGGAAAAACAAAGGTGTAACCAAAAAATATACCCAGGCACAATCCAAACTACGAAAATTGTGTCAATAGGAATTTGCATGTGCCGAAGATGCATTCAATGCAGCCAAATTACTTGAGAGTCAGTTGCTATATCATCAACTTGCAAATATTGAAGTTATTGAGGATGGTCAACACCGGTGACGTGGTAAAGCTTGTAAGGATTCTCAACCTACCCTAATTTCCCATATAAAAGCCGAATTTGTACCCAAATAAACTGCAATTACCATTGCCACAGAACAAGCTGACAGGTTTATTCTTGCCACCAATGTTGTTGATGCCGACAAACTTAGCAACGAAGATGTTTTACCTGAATATAAGGCACAACAATCTACAGAACTTAGTTTTGGGTTTATCAAAGACCCATTGTTTTTTACTTCCACTGTGTTTCTAAATTCAAGGAAAAGAGTGGCGGCTTTGGCAATGGTTATGGGTTTGTATTTGCTAGTTTACAGCCTAGGTCACAGGGCATTACGCCAATCTTTAAAACTAGGCTCCCAAACAATTCAAAATCAGTTAGGTAAACCAACTGCCAATCCTAATTTAGGTTGGGTGTTTCAATGTTTCATGTCAATTCATTTATTAATGTTCGCTTTTTTGAAACAGATGTCCAACCTCAGTGAACAGCGGTGCTGGATTCTACAGTTTTTTGGTGCTCCCTGTCGTAAATATTATCTTCTTTGCTAACTAACCTGCGGAATATGGGATATATTAAAATCTATTCAGAATAATCTGGCTGGCAAAAACCTTATGGCAGTAAGACAAGATACAATCTGGCAAAAGTTTCTATTCCCTGTGCTACGGATGCTGATTTATCAAGAAACATTGAGCAATTATACAAGAAGCATAGACTGGGAAAAAGAAAGCGACCGCTTCCGTCGCGATGATGTGATAATTCCTACATACTACAGCAGTAAAAACTTTCACGGGATTAAACGGGGGTATCTCAATTACAATGCCGCAGCTAGTTATGATGCAATAACTCAATATGTATTACCACCTAACGAAACTTGGATCAGACAAGCTGTAATTGATACGGTTAAAGTTAAAAATACTCGCCGGATTTTAGATCTAGGTTGTGGTACTGGTTCCACTACTTTGCTGCTTAAACAAGCTTTTCCTGGTGCAGAAGTAATTGGCTTAGACTTGTCTCCCTACATGTTAGTCAGAGCTTCCCACAAGTCAGAAAGTTCTGCTTTAGATATAGTTTGGCGACATGGAAATGCAGAAAATACAGCCTTCCCTGATAGCTCCTTTGACTTGGTAACAGCTTCCTTATTGTTTCATGAAACCCCACCAATGGTATCCCAGGACATTTTAGGGGAAGCTTTCCGACTTTTAGTTAGTGGAGGACAGGTTTTAATCTTAGATGGCAATCAGAACAACCTCCGTCAAATAGAATGGCTGAATGATGTATTTGAAGAACCCTACATCCGAGACTATGGTGCTGGCAGTGTGGATGCATGGATGGGAGCAGCGGGATTCGCAGAGGTATACACTCAAGATGTGTGGTGGTTAAATCAGTTAACAATTGGCATAAAACCAATTATTGTAGAAGATGCCAAACTGCAAACCAATCAACAGCAGTATATTTCCACTGAGCCAGAGCCAAAAATTGACGATAATTTACAGGGTTTTCGATTCCCAGCTTTATAAACATGACTTTAAAGGCAGTTATATTTGATTTTAATGGGGTAATTATTAACGATGAGGCTATTCATCAGCAACTCATAGAAGAGATGTTGCTGTCAGAAAATCTTGTCATGAATAAGGGAGAATATCAGCACCTATGTCTAGGACATAGCGCTGGTGCTTGTTTATCTGATTTACTAAGGGCTCGTGGTCGTGTTGTCAATGAAGAAATTTTAACTAAGTTACTACTGCAAAAAGCCCAAAGTTACACCGCAGAGCTAGAAAAGTTAGACAAATTACCTTTATATTCTGGCTTAGATGATTTTATCTTTCAAGCCCGCACTCGCAACATCCATTTAGGGATAGTCAGTGGCGCGATTCGGCAAGAGATAGAATTTGTTCTTGAGCATAGTCAATTGAATCAATATTTCTCGGTAATTATATCTGGGGATGATATTACCACCAGTAAGCCAGAAGCAGATGGGTATAAATTAGCAATTCAAAAGCTAAATATAGCACATCCACAACTAAATTTGCAACCCAAAGAATGCCTAGCCATAGAAGATACCCCACCGGGCATTACAGCTGCAAAACGGGCAGGAATACAAGTAGTTGGGATTGCCAATACCTACCCATTTCATATGTTACAAAGACAAGCAAACTGGACCGTTGATTATTTTACCGATTTAGAGTGGGAACGCATCCAGGAATTTTTTACCAACCAACCTCTGCAACCAACTCCAGAAGAATGCTAGAATCTTTTTCAAGAATATACCTTGGGGAATTAGCTCATTTGGTAGAGTACTGCGATCGCACCGCAGAGGCGAGGGGTTCGAATCCCCTATTCTCCATATCTACATTAAATTCTTTTTGTCAGTTTTAAATAATTATTGTCCAGTTTGAGAGACCCAATCACCATAAGTTCCCTATTTAAAGGATTTTTAGTAATTAAGGGTTGCTGACAAAGTTCAGTGGGGAGCGATGGACAATTTAGTCAAAATTAAACATAATCTTTTTTTAAAAATAATCCTTTAAAGGATAAGTTGGAATAATCATATTTGCATAAAAAAGGCGTACTTGACATGCATTGACATAAAAAATCCCAAAAAAGCCGCCATGACCAAGTAGAAAGATTCATTACTAAAAAAGTAATAGCAATTGCAGTTTCAGGAGTATGAGAAAGTTTAGGCATGATTCGATTCAAGCTAAATGTTATTTTCCCTTGCCCAAAGTTTCCCTCAATACTATTACGAAATCCTCTCAGATTTATTTGCTTGTCTTTTTTGTTCTTTACTCACATTAGCTGGAGGTCTCCCCAAAGGTGGACCACTCATTTTAATACCTCGTTTTTTACACCAAGCTCTGTTTTCTCTAGTCCGATAAATTTTATCTACATGAACAGATTCCGGATAAGAACCAGTGTAGTTTTTAAAACCTTCTACTTGTGTTTTTTAGTCTGCTGATTCATTAAAGTTATCCCAACTAATATGGTCTAAGAATACATATCCGTCAAAAGAGCTAGCCGATAATTTCGCGCCAAGTTCTACAGATTGTCTGGCTTTCCCTCTGACGATAGGGCCGATGTCTAGTTGGTTTAGACTCACAAACTGGTCTGATGTGCTTTGTTTTTTATTTTCATATAACTATAACTGTTGACGATAGACTTCTGTTACCACTAACAACATCTTATATTGTCTTTTGCTTAAAGCTGATAATCTTGATCCTAAACTGATTAGAACCTGAATATGAGATAGGTTTATTTTAATATATTGAAGTTGTCTTTTTATGCCTTTACTTGTTTGTTTGTGCCGAGGACGACTTTTTTGACCGCTACTATATAGTCTTTTCTTGCCAATTATCGATAATTCCTTGGCTTTTTATCTAATCTTCCCTTGATCTGTTCAGAAAGAGAATCTATAATTCTTTCTGTTTGTTTTTTGGCTTGATTTAAGATGCCTAAATCTCTTGGATAGGTAATATAAATTGACCGACAAGTCGCATATAATATTAATTTACCTCGATTTTTTGCTTCTAAAACCGGCGTTGCTGAATCAGAGGATGATTTAGCAACCCCATTATTCTTTTATCATACTCCGTAATACCAAAAGAGTCCCACCCAATTAAGAATACTTCTGATTACCGCTATAGAAAAGTCCAGCTTTTAACCGTTCTTAGTATAATTGAACAAATCCCTATAAATCACCTTAGACTTTTGCTATTTAAGTAATTTCCTCAATCGAGTGTATTAATTTATCAATTTCATCCCCTGTATTGTAATGAACCAATCCAATGCGGAGTAAGCCTCTTTCTTCTACACCTCATTTTTTGGTTAAGCCGATCGCATAAAAATGACCATTCCAGGTAAAAATTCCCCGGTCACCTAATTCTTTGCGTCGGGTTGCTGGTGATATTCCATCAATACGGATACTAAAGGTGGGTGTGCGGTGGGAGAAATTGGCAGGATCGGTAATACCATACAAGCTCAAACCAGGGATTGCTAACAATTGGGGGATTATTTGTTGACTCAGTTGCCTTTCATATTCCTGAATCTCTGACATAGCTGTCACTAAAGCTGCCCCACGGCTGGGATAAGCTGTGGCTATGGTATGGGTAGGAGGACAACGAAATGCCTCTTAGACTTCTGTTTCCTTCTCCAATAGGGCAGCAAGTAAATCTCCATCAGCAGAGGGAGCAACGTCATAACCGACTTTAGCTAGATAATTAATCGCTGCTACCATCCCCGCTAACCCTTGATCATTGAGGGTTCCTGTTTCCCAACGAGAAGGAATTTATTCTCATGCTGCTTTAACTTTGTAGGGTTTGAGCTTGGCTAAATGCTCTTGTTTGCTATACAAAATACCCATGTGGGGAGCAAAGAACTTGTAAGCCGAACAAGTCAGAAAATCACAGTGTAAAGCTTTTACATCAATGGGGCCATGGGGGGCATAATGGACTGCATTCACAAATACTAAAGCACCCACTCTATGGGCAAGTTTTATTACTTCTGCCACATCATTAATTGTACCAGTAGCATTGGAAGCATAACCAACTCGCACCAATTTGGTACGTTGGCTCAACTGCTGCTCAAAACTATCCATATCCATGCTAGAGTGTGCCGTATTAATATCTACTTCACGAATCACTGCACCCTTTTCTTATAAAGCATACGAAGGGGCAACATTTGCATCATGGTCTAACTTGGTAACGATAATTTCATCCCCTAGTTGAATTTCCCTCCCTATAGCTCGACTGAAAGCAAAAGTTAAGGAAGTGATGTTTGCACCGAATACCACTTCATTGCGATCGCAACTCCAAAAATCCGCGATTGCTATCCGTGCAGAGATCACTAGGGCATCAGTGCGGGCACTAGTGGCAAAGGCTCCATGAGCATTAGCATTAGAACTTACTAAATAATCTGCGATCGCAGATTATTTCACTACCAGGTACTTGAGTGCGACTAGGTCCATCAAAAAAAATGCCTGGCTGATGATTCACTTCTTGAGTGAGGGTAGGAAACTGAGCGCGTATCCACTTCATATCAAAAGGAAGCATAGGGAACTCGTTGGTTATTAATTATACTAAGACACTTCAAAAATCGGCGTTGCTAATTCATCCCCTGATTCAGCAACGCCAAAAAATCAATTTTTATGTAGTGCTAATAATAACTATTATAGCTTTAGTAATTAGTTGGAAGTGACATAAGAGACTGCCCACATACTTTAAATTGAAAATCTAATCGTAAGGTGATTTATGAAAATACTTGGACCAAGAGATTGTCAACTTAAGGAAACTAATTTTCACAGCGAGTAGGGAAAGTCATCATAGCCTAGGCTTTCTTGTTCCCACTGTTTAGCAGGATATACAGCATTTCTCAAGTACGTGAGGTACAACTCATAATGCTTTGATGCAAAATAAAATGTACCTCATAAACTTGCAATCTGCTGTGTAGGGTTTTTCAGGAGTCACATGATTTCATAAAAACAATGCCATTCTGTATCCTTTTTTCAATTCCATGTTTTTAAAAGCAGATTGTTATTGCTTCTTAGAGGATGTTTTAAAAGTCGAATTGAGTTACAAATCATAGAAGTCCCCTGACCATGATACGTATCATTGCAATATAGATTAAAGTCTCAGAAGTTTCAGGTAGCCTTTCATATTCCTTACTTAATCTTCTACACCAATTGAGCGACCCGAAAGTTCGTTGTACAACCCAAGGTTTTGGTAAAAGGGTAAAACCCTTATTTTCTAAGGGTCTGAGAGCCACTTCCACAATCCAACGAAAAACATCGATTATCCAGTGGGCAAAATCTTCCCCCGAGATCCTCCATCCAGATAGTGTGCAGTCTTTTAACTTTATCTTTCATCTGATAAACCTGCCAGAACGTTCACGTTTAATTTAGCCCCTGCACGTTCTGGCACTCTTTCAGAAGTAACCAAGACTCGCAAAACTAGTCCTAACAAGTCAACCGTAATAAATCGCTTACGTCCATGTATTTGTTTTCCTGGGTCGAAACCAACATCCGTACAAATCATGGTTGCGGTTTAAACTGATTGGCTATCAAAGGCTGCTTCTAATGGACTTGGTTCTCGACTGGCTGCGACCCGAACCCATTGATATAGTTTTTGATGAACCTGAAGCCAAGTACGGTCTTTACCCCATCTTCTGAAATAGCCATAGACTGTAGACCAAGGTGGTAAATCTCCTGGTAATGCCCGCCATGTAGATCCTTGACACAGTAGGTATCAAATCGCGTTTACTACTGGGTACATACATGTTTTTGTACGTGGACGACCACCTGCTTTTTCCTCTGGAAACAGCTGTGGGATTAACTCCCACTCTTCCCACGTTAAATTGCTAGGATAATTCTTAGTCATTTGCTCACGGGGTGCTGTTTTCTATAATTCTCAGCATATGCCTTATGAGCTTTTTTATGATACCTCCCACCTTTTAAAACATCCTCTTAAGGATATTAAGCTTGAAATTGCTTTTCCAAAATACTAACTATGGTTTCCCTAGGGAAAAACCTGGGAATATTCACTATAGCTTGATTGAAAAAACCACCACTGACTACCGTTGATTTACCCTTATCTAATGCACTAAGAGCATCATTTACAACTTCCTCTGGTCTCGCAATAGAATTAGCTTTGTTAGGCAAATCTGTGGGAAAATCTGCAGCTACAAAAAAGTTGGTATCCGTAGGACCAGGACAAACAACTAGTACCCCTACACCATAGGGTTTATTCTCTGCCCATAAAGCTTCACTAAAACTCAGCACAAATGCTTTAGTTGCAGCATATACGGAAAAATAAGGCATGGGTTGAAAAGCAGCAATGGAAGACACATTAATAATGCTTCCCCTACGACGTTTCCGCATCAAGGGCAAATACTTATGGGTTAAATCCACTAAGGCAACTATATTTAATTGCAACATCTTCATTTGCCGTTCTCCATCCCTTTCGGCAAACTCACCATAGTCACCAAAACCAGCGTTGTTGATTAATAAATCAATGGTTAAGTCTTTGGCTTGAGTGGTGTTAAATATCTTGGTTGCAGCATCCGATTCCGTCAAGTCTTGAACAATTACTTCAACTTCAAGTTTATATTGCTCTTGTAGTTTCTGAGCTAATTGTGTAAGTTTATCCTTTGAACGAGCTACAAGTACAAGGTTTGTACGACTTGCTGCCAGTTTTTCGGCAAAGGTTCTACCAATTCCAAAAGAGGCACCTGTAATTAAAGCGGTTGACATTTTTATATTACTAATCAGGCTGAACGTAATAAAGTTTAACAAAAATTATAAAATATCAACACACTGTATTTTTAGTAAAAGTAAAAGTAATTTTTAATACTTTATATCTGATTGTATCTTTAACCAGATAGAATAATAATCCAAACTTAAAAGCCTATGTATTTTTTCTTTACGGGAGGCAGTACCAGTTATATCTAATACAGGGTTGAAACATGTGCCGTTTAAAGAAAAAGCTTTTAACATATTAAAAACTGAGTTAAAAAAATGCGCTGGAGATAATTCCGTTAGCAAAATTGAAGGGGAAATAGTTTTGACGCGATTAAAATAATTACGGCGTAAACAAGGCTCACCGGCGACTTTATCAGAACTAAGGGATACTGTTGTAGATATATTCCCAGAATTTAGCGAAAAAGTTCTCAAACGAGGTTAAAAATCCAATGAACCACCGGGAATCTTCAGTCACGTAAAATGGATAGAAATATTTATTACTAGTGCTGCAGGTTTTGTTTAGGTTGTTAACTTACCCTATACCATGATTTGCTGGCCCATTGCTAAGACTGCTCCCCTCCTGTGATTACTTAGTTTTATTAGTATGAATAATAACTACAAAGGTTCTATTCAAGCCTTAAAACAAGCAGATCAACTAATTAATAGAGCCACAAGTTAAGCAGACATTGAATTGGGTGGGAAACAAGCCAAAAAAGCTCAGAGACATTTAGACCAATTACCAGCTTGGTTTCTAGGTTACTATTCTCGGACTTCTTGTAATTTGTTTCGTTGTCAGTGTAAATTCATCAAAGGTGAATTTGGCGTTGCATAAGTGCGGGATGAATTAGCCTTTGAAACCATTAATAAATCGTTGAAAATTTAGTGAAATCATCCCCTCATTCAGCAACGCCCAAAATACTTTTTCATCCCTGCAAGCGGCTGCATCAGGGATGAAAATAGCCAAACAAAAATATGAACAAGCCAATAACTTTGAAGAGAAACAACAAGCGTTCGCATCTGTTCAAACAGTACTCGATGCATTGACTGAAATCTCCACGATTACACTAGCAAGAAATAACCCCAGAATAAAACTTGCTGCTTACAGAAGATATTTTACCAAAGTTTCCCGCAGTGTTGCAGTTAGCCTTCGCACAAATAATGTAATTGCGTCGGCTAGATTATTTGCTATGCAAGCGGCTCAAATGTCCCAAAAAGCTCCCCATTCAGAGCAAAAATGGCAACAAATAGTCAAAATGTAGACACAAGCAATTCAAAGATTTGAACGGGTGAGATGAGACGAGCCTAATTACTTAGAAGCTCAACATCTCTAGTCACTTATCAAAGTAATCTAGGTATTATCCAAGCTAGAACGCAAGAATAAATATAATCAGTCCACCCCTTAAAACAAGCTAACCAAAAGATGCAACAGTTAATTGCATCTCCCCCTAGTGATGAAAATAAATTCAAAGGTAAATTACAGGGAGTTATCAATCTTTTGCGAACAATAAAGCCAAGGAAAACGGCTTATACTGAGGCACAAAAATTTCTATCTTATGCTCAGAAACAATTGCAAAGTTTATAGGTAGCAATATTAGAGAAAGGGAACTTAATGTATAGTCATTTTAAACAAAAACCATGGTTTGCATAATTGGCTAAACTCTTGTATTAAGGAGCATTCATTGGATTTACAGCATATGGGAATTAATTGGAATGGCTATAACACTATACATTTGCCCTTTATCATCAATCTATGCTAGAGTTACGTAAATACGGACGTATAGCTCAGTTGGTTAGAGTGCTATGTTGACATCGTAGAGGTCACTGGTTCGAATCCAGTTACGTCCATTGAAATTTTGTACAACAACATTTTGTACAACAACATATGGTTTACATTAAATCGTTTTTGTCAAATATTAAAGAATTACTGTCCATTTGAAATTAAGACCTAAAGCCCTGAAAAGAGAATTTCACTATTAACTCAGGGTTTTTAGACCCAAAATTACTATTTAATAAAAATTAAATTAAATAATGACATAAATAATCTAAAGTGTTAAAGCAGATGATCACATATTTTTTTGAGGTTCTTTTATGGAGTAAAAACGTATAGGCAGAAAACTTCAGGAGTTCTTAGAGAAACAAGAGGTCGCCACAAGTTCACCAGAACAGCCCAAAGACTTGTTAGAGAATGACGATTCCCCCGAATATCTCAAGAAATTGAAATTGATAGATGCTATCCGCCAAGCCCCTAACAAAGTCCCTCGTAGAGATGCGAACGCAGATGGAGCAAAAGCTCTTGGTAAAAGTAACCGAACTATCAAGGGAATGGTAGAAAAGCTAGAACAGGTAGGAATTGCGACTCTCGCAGTTGGGCGTAAGGATAAGGGACAGTATCGTATTGTTAAGGAATGCCATGATTTTGTTATCTACCTTTATAAATGGGGTAATAGAGAAGGTTATCGGATAAATAAAAATCAGATTAATGTGTACTTAACTGCTTTGGCTGACAAAGGCGAGAGGTTATGGTAGAAGAAGTATGATGAAATTTTCAAAAGATACTCTCAGGTGCGAGAGGATTTAGTAGTAGCGAAGCACACTTCCTATGTCACTGTTTATAAGGTAATCAATTCCTATTCAGAAAATAAAAATCAGAAAACTCACCATCCCGGTTCACCCATAGAAGGACAAATTATTCAAACAACAGAAGGTATTTTATAAATTACCCACAGGAACCAGGTTTGGCAGATAGACCATACTAAATTAGATATTCTGTTAGTTGACGAAGAAGATGGCACAGTTATTGGTCGCCCATACATTACGTTCGTAATGGATAGCGATTCTGGTTGTGTCACAGGTTTCTATCTAGGTTTTGAATCTACTGGTTCCCATGAAGTTGGTTTAGCTCTGCGTCATGCAATTTTACGAAACCACTATAGAACAGAGTACGAGCTGCAAGAAACATGGCATCTTTATGGGATTCCAGAATATATAATGACAGACCGTGCCAAGGAATTTAAGTCAGAACATTTAAGACAAGTTTCCTTACAATTCTGTTTCATGGGAAGTTTGCATAAATTTCCCCAAGCAGGTGGCTTAGTTGAAACTATATTTGACACCATTAATAAAGAAGTTTTGAAGAAATATGGTGGATATACTGGCTCAAAGACTGAGGAACATCCTCCTGAAGCAGAAAAAACTGCTTGGATAACTCTCCATAAATTATAGAAAAGATTAGTAAGATACTTTGTAGATAACTACAATCAGTCGGATTATCCAAGGGGAAAAAATCAAAAACGTATTGAACGCTGGAAATCAGGATTTTTACTGGAAGAGCCACAAGTTATCAATGAACGTGAACTAGATATTTGTTTAATGAAAGTTGCGTATCGCAATGTGGAAAAATATGGTTTTGTTAACTTTCAGGGTTGAGTATATTAAGGAGATTGCCTGATAATTTATGAAGGAAGGTAAGCAAGTTTCCTTAAGGTATGACAAGGCTAATATTGTCACTGTTCTTGCTTATACTAAACCTAGTAACCGTGAAGCAGGAGAGTCTCTTGGTGTTATTAAAGCTAGATATTCTGAACGAAAGAAGATATCTCTGGCTGAATTAAATCATATTAAGAAAAAATTGCATTATCAAGGCAAGGAAGTTGACAACTCCTTTATTTTGATCGATCGATTATCTATATGGGAGGATGTTGAACAAAGCCGCAAGGATAGGCGCAGAAAATGCCGGAAAAAAGCTCAATAAAAACACGAAGTAAAATCCAATGGGTGGGACTCTTTTAGTAAGACGGGTAATGGAACTTAGACAGGTATTGGAAGAGGTGGAGCGGTAGTAGAACAACGAGCTTTGAGAACTTGATTGCTCAAAGGAATACCACTAAAGTACAAAGCCAGGTGATTGGGTTTATGTTCTTGTTGTAGATGAAACTGCCAATACTCATCCCAATGGCCACTGATGTATAAAGAACCCAGGGAAAAAACAGCCTCAGCATCCCTCATGGTCCATCTACCCTCAGTGATATCCATCCTGTCATTAATCAGGTGGCGACAAGCACCCTCAATCACCCCCGTGGCCATGGGGAATCCAGCTGTTAAGTAATCATCATAATATTTGAGGGATTTGGCATTGTTAAGTAAATATCTAGCACTGGTATCCACGGGTTTACGTTCTTGGGGGGTGAGCTTGGGTAAAGTCGTATTCCGGCGCATACCTGGGGCAACTGAACTTGATTTACCTTCAAGGATAAGCTGTAAACGTTTGCTCTCCCAAGCTTCTGCCTGTGTTCAAGTCTGATAAAAAAAGGCAAATGCAGCTTTCCACAAATACTCAATCACATGGATAATATCACTGTCTTAGTTCATCAGAATATTGCTGTGATGGTAGATTAAACTCCCCATCCAAAGGAAATAGCGTATTTATCTTTCTTCCACCATAACCGATTCTATTGGCGATTATTGTGCCAAATAATGTGGTCAATTTCCGCGACAATTTTTTCTTGTGTGTTCTGTTTACTGATTCTGTGCCTGCACATTCTCCCTCTAGTTCATCTTGAGTGCGTTTATCAAAATATCTTTGTTTGTAACAACCGTCTCAATAGTTCCTATCCATTCTCAAGTAACTTACTCTCTATCTGGGAGTGTTCTAACCCACAAATGCTGTCTGAGTGGAACCAAGTAACTATCTGTTCAAATAGTTCTCGTGTTTGTGATCAAAACATACCTTGATTTGATGTAGATGCTTGCATAGGGTGTGGAACTTTTCCTGTTTTTTCACTTTTTACAAGCCAATTCCATCAAGTACATTTTTAGCTGTCAATACTACTCTGGTTGACTTGTGATTTATTCTTCTTATATCGTACCCCGTACGACTAAAAGAGTTGCACCCAAATCCAATGAATCGAAGATAGTCGAATTATTTCCTGAAAATGCTACACCGGAGGAAATAGCAACATGGCAAGAAAATTTAACATCTACTCCGGACACAGCTTCCCAAAACGTTGTAGATTCAATAGATAAGCAAGTTAAGCAAAGTAAACCTGATACCAATCAAAGAGCCAAAACTAGACGGCGACCCAAAGTAGGTATGAAAGATTGGAACCAGTTTATGAACCATAATTGGTAAGTAGAATGTCGGAAACTAACTTAGCTCATGCCAACGAAAAATTTCCAGAACTTCCTAATAAACGTTTTCAATCGCCTGAAGAGTTCCGGCGATCGCCAGAAGCACAAGCTGAGGTTGAGCGCATTGGTAAAGCTAACACTTATTTCCTCCTAGATTGGGATACAAAATTATTTGACTGGTTTGATGATCAAGGTGATGGCAAACTCTGTAGTTACGTTACATCTACTACAGGTTATGGTTTCTTAAAAGCCTGTCAACTGTACAGGACGCAATAGCTTAAGCGAAGGGGAACGTTGTTGGCAATTCCAGCGACTGTAATTTACGCGAAAATATATCAGCATCGTGGTCCTACAGATTTATACTGCTCTATTTTGGAAAAAATTGGTCATCCACTTTCTCATGTAGAAACATTACGAGATTTGCGATCGCGTACATGGGGAACCCTTAGAGAGTATGATGTCAGAATATTAATCATTGGTAATGCAGACTACCTAACTTTAGAACCATTGAATGAGTTCATTGATATTTTGGCGTTGCAGAATAAGGGGATGATTTCACTAAATTTTCAACGATTTATCAATGGTTTCAAACCCTAATTCATCCCGCACTTATGCAACGCGTTGGGGTATAGTCAGTTGTTGACATATTAGTAAATAATTACAATAACAAAGCTGAGTAATCAATCCATCACTGACTAAAATAAAACTTCATGACCATTGTTACATCACAAGAAATTGCCCGGTTCCGTTCTTTATTGGCAGATTATCCCCCAGCTTTGGAAGCACTGGACTTAATAGAGGATTGCGAGGGAGACTTAGAAGATGCAGCCATGACTCTAGCCATTCGTATTGGACAGGAACCAGGAGCGGAGAATTCCGAATGGTTAGACGGCTTCGCAAAAAAATGGCGTCCTGTTATTTGCCAAGCTGAATTTAGGGAAGATCTAGTGAATGCTAACTTTCAAGGAATAATGATGTACTTACAGCAAATTTCTAGTTTTCCTAAATTTTTAGCAGCACCAATTCTTATCTATGCTTTTAAACAAGGTTGGAATAATTTTTGCCAGCCATTAGATACAATTAAATAGGACGTTGCATAAGTGCGGGATGAATTAGCGTTTGAAACCATTGAGAAATAGTTGAAAATTTAGTGAAATCATCCCCTTATTCTGCAACGCCTTAAATAGCTTTAATATATTGTACATATCTTTGATAGTGCTAAGTACAAATGCAAAACACTTCTACTATAGTAGATTAATATATCATATTGAAGATATACAATTGTCACGAGAATAATAAAAGCCATGAATTATCTTATTGTTGTATTATCAGACCGCATTAAAGCAGAAGCTGCTTATTTGGCTTTAGAAAAGCAAGATATTAAAAGTACTATTCTAGGCAAAGGATATAAAACAGCCGACGAATTTGGTTTAATTGACCCTAAAGAGCCAGCAAGAAAACAAGTGAAGTTAATGGCTTTATGGCTAGTACCATTTGGATTTTTTGCAGGATTCTCTTTTAGTTTTATTACTAATTTACAAACTTTTGCTTGGGCCGGAGAGATTGGTAATCATATTGTTGGCGGGCTTTTAGGTGCAGTTAGTGGTGGTTTAGGCAGTCTATTTGTAGGTGGTGGTGTTGGCTTATTTGCAGGTAGTGGAGATGCCTTAGCATATAGAAATAGATTGAATGCAAATAAATATTTGATTATAGTGAAAAGTTCAGAAAGTATAATCCAAAAAGCGACGCCAATTATACGCCAATTTGGGCCAGAAAACATTCAATGTTATGCAGATAATACTCTAAGTGAGTGAGAAGTTAAATTAATTCTTTATTCACCATTGAGAATTCATCATTTATCATTTATCACTATTAATAATGTTACCAAGGGAAGAGATTTTAAAAGGTATTGAAAACCGAGAAACTGTAGCTCGTGTCATTGATTTAGCAGAACAAGCAATTAAAACTTGGGAAGTGGTGTTAACAGACTTTTTATCTCCTCCTGAGTTACTAGAAATACAACAATCTTTCAGTATATTAACCGAAATACATATATTAGCTTGGGGGGGATATCCCCAGGCTGAACGGCAGAGAATTGCGATGGCACGTTCGGAATTACCCTTAGAACAATCTCAAGTAACAATTGCAGTTCTGGATATTGCGGGAAACTTCCTGTTTGACACAGCTACCCATCGCGACTTTTTAGGATCAATGTTAGGCACTGGGATTGTGCGGGAAAAGACAGGGGATATTAATCTCTTGGGAGAGCGGGGAGCGCAAGCCATAGTTGTACCGGAGTTGGTAGAATTTTTAGAACTAAACCTCATACAAGTGCGATCGGTTCCTGTCAAAACCCAATGCATTGATTTGAGTGAGGTAAAAATCCGAGAACCCAAAAAAAAAGAATTAACCACGGTAGAAGCTTCGTTAAGATTAGACGCAATCGCATCTGCTGGGTTTGGTATGTCTCGCAGTAAGATGGCTGACTTAATTACTGGTGGAGATGTACGAGTTAACTGGAAGGAAATCACCCAAGCCAGTTCTCAAGTTAAATCTGGAGATTTAATTGCGATTCGCGGAAAAGGACGCTTAGAAGTTGGCGACATTGCTGTGACAAAGAAACAGCGTTACCGAGTTCAATTAACTAGGTACATATAATAGCAATTGAATATGAAACGGAAAATTATATTTCCTGGAGAACCATTGCACGTAGCAGTATGTATGCCCGGTTTATATTTATGTTCAATAACCATATAGAAAAACCCGAACACAATATGAGTAAATCCCGAGAATGCTCTTTTTTCAGTGTTTTTCCTAAATTTAGAACGTATTTTTCCTAAATTTAGAATATGTAGCAATCAATCACAGGAAACTTCAAGCTTTTAGCGCTCGTCAGTCTTTCATCATCAACTTCAAACTCTGTAACAATAACCA
Source organism: Richelia intracellularis (assembly GCA_000613065.1). Taxonomy (GTDB): domain Bacteria; phylum Cyanobacteriota; class Cyanobacteriia; order Cyanobacteriales; family Nostocaceae; genus Richelia; species Richelia intracellularis_B. The sequence continues at coordinate 33,862 of CBZS010000767.1, forward strand.
TAGAAATAAATTTACCAGCCCCTGACTTTCTAGACTTCAAGCCCTAAATATTTAAGTTGTTATGCTATTTCGTCAAATGCGCCGTTCAACCCGCCAATTTACCACCCATACAATTGCGATTTTGCTGGGTGTTATATTTACTTTTGCTTTCTTGAAGGTATCGCCTTCCCAAGCAGAACCAGCCCCTACTTACAACAATCCACCACAACAAATTGTGGCACAAAAGCAATCTCCAGCTGCTATTGCTGCAAGTAACAGTAGTTTTGTTACCAACGCCGTGAATCGGGTAGGTCCTGCAGTCGTACGAATTGATACCGAACGTACAGTTACCCGTCGCGTTCCGGAACCCTTCATGGATGACCCATTTTTCCGCCGTTTTTTTGGCGATAGCTTTCCCCAACAAATACCGCAAAGACAAGTGCGAGGTTTGGGCTCTGGTGTCATTTTCGACCAAAGTGGTCTAGTGTTAACTAATGCCCATGTGGTTGACAAAGCCGATCGCGTAAAGGTACGTTTAAAAGATGGACGTACCTTTGATGGACAGGTTAAAGGTGTGGATGAAGTTACGGATTTAGCTGTAGTTAACATTAATGCTAGAAACTTACCCATTGCACCGTTGGGAAATTCTAGTCAGGTACAGGTAGGAGACTGGGCGATTGCAGTGGGAAATCCCTTAGGATTTGATAACACCGTCACCTTGGGAATTGTTAGTACTCTCAAGCGTCCTAGTTCCCAGGTAGGTATTTCTGACAAGCGTTTAGACTTTATTCAAACAGATGCAGCCATTAACCCTGGTAACTCTGGCGGTCCTTTAGTTAATGGTAGGGGTGAAGTTATTGGAATTAATACAGCCATTCGTGCTGATGCTATGGGGATAGGTTTTGCTATTCCCATTAACAAAGCTAAGGATATAGCCAGCCAATTGCAGCGAAATGGGAAGGTCGCACACACATATTTAGGGATACAGATGGTAACTCTTACCCCAGAATTGGCAAAGCAAAATAACAGCGACCCCAATTCCTCTGTGATGCTACCGGAAGTAAATGGTGTGTTGGTAATGAGAGTTATACCCAATTCCCCTGCTGTTAATTCTGGTATCCGTCGTGGAGATGTAATTATGCAAATTGATGGGAAATCGATTAAGACTGCGGAACAGTTGCAGAAGCTGGTAGAAAATACTCGTGTTGGGCAAACCTTACAATTAAAATTACAGCGTGGCAGTCAAACTCAACAAATATCTATCCGTACAGGTGAGTTGAAAAACGCCTCTATGAACTAGTAAGCAAATCAGCCAGAGAATGTAAGTTCCTGGAAATAACTAAAAAGGAATAAATTGCTGTGAGAAATGGTATCTAGGCTACATCAAAAGTAGAAGTAGCTCCCTTTTGAGTTTATGGCAACATCGTCTTAGCGACCCCTAATATAATTTCACGGCGTTGCATAAGTGCGGGATGAATTAGCGTTTGAAACCATTGAAAAATCGTTGAAAATTTAGTGAAATCATTCCCTGATTCAGCAACGCCAATTTCACTTATCTATTTGTGATGCAACCAAATTAAGGCAAGTATTCCACCCCTACATATCGACACCCCTTTTCTGTCAGTTTCCGAAAATTATGAATAAAAGAAAACTCTGAAAGGAAAGTAGGACAATGGATGTAGAGTTACAAATCCTGAAACATTTAGCAAGAGATGCTCACCTAACAATTGCCATCATAGATGAATATTGTGCAGAGTATAAGGACTTATTTAAGGAAGTAAGAAATTATGAGTGCTTCAAATATTTACACTTAGGAATAATATCAACGATAAAAAGGAAATCATTACCAGAGATAGCGAAGGTAGTAAGTATAAACTCAGCCCAGTCATTACATCATTTCCTAGCTAATTCAGATTGGTCAGTAGATGAATAAAAAAACGAAGATAAAATAAATTTAAGCAAGTATTGAATGCTCAGGCGGTTACAGTAGTAATCGATGAAACCGCAGATATACAAAAAGGTAAAAAGACTGATTCTGTAGCAAGACAATACTTAGTAAGTGTTGAAAAAGTTGATAATGGAATAGTTTCAGGCAATGCTTATGCAGTCTACCATAATATCACATTTAGATTAATGGTAAAAGTGTTTAAAGCAGAACGGACATAAAAAGAAAGAAGGAGATAAATATAAAACGAAAATAGAGTTAGGGTCAGAAATAATTACAGATTTAATTGAAGAGAACTTTAATATCGAATTAGTACTGGCAGATAGTTTATATGGTGAAAGTAGTCAATTTCTGAGAAAACTAGATGAATATAACTTAGCTTATGTCGTTCCAATTAAAAGTAATCACGGAGTGTGGTTGCCAGTAGGGCAAAGTGTTATATAAAATAACTGGTGTAACTTTGAGAGAACATTTATTAATCAAAAATCATAACATAGATACATTAGAAAAATAATTTATGGGGAAAAAATAGTCATAACTTACTGAGAAATAACTAATGACCCAGAAACGATGCAAGAAAATTATAATTCCTTCCTCAGAACGAATAATCAAGGAAGTTTTAAAAAGACTTTAGGCAACTTATATGGATTAAGTAAGAACCTGGGTCGAATATAGTTTTGGTCAGTGTAAAGAAGAATTCGGTTGGACAGATTATCGGTTTAGAAACTTTCAACATATTAACAGGTGGTGGGAGATGATTTTTTGTGTTTACACGATGATTACTTTGAATTCTCCAGGATTATTAGCCTTAAATAAATCTTGTAAAGTGAAGACTGAGCGGCAAATAAATAGTAATATTTATTTTTCTAATCATCAATAATGGAATCATGAATGTGGATGGAAGAATGTTTTAAAGAATCTGCGTATAATCGTCCAACCACTCTTACTATTTTGCTTGATTTATCCCTGGATTGATATTTTTCCTAATTCACCGTTATTACTAGGATTCAATCATTTAATTGCTGCTATGAATCAATTCAAATCCTGTTATGTTTCTGGATGATTTAGCTCCTGAACTATTTGGTTATCCCGGAGAGTGACAGAGAAGGCATAGGTTAATAACAGCTATAAGCTGGATTTTTGTATAAAGGTAATAACAAGTATTAGGAGTCTATCCCACTAATGTATTTTTGTTAATTCAAATATGGATTGTTGCAAGAGACAAAAAAGTATAAAAACAAGCTGAAATTCTTTCCCATCTGACAACAAACAAGACGACAATATTTTTTTTGAAACTATGGGGAACAACGTTCTTATTGTCAGATGGGACGGAAATTTTAATGGGTCTGCCCTTGTTCTTCTTTGTCTTCCAAACCCGCTTGGGCTATTGTGGCCTAATACCACGTCGACCTAAAGCAGCGCGCTTATCCTTAGAATCGTAGCCTTTGTCAGCAGCAAGCACTTTCAGGGGTTTACGGAGTCTACCGCGTTTATTCGTCTTAACCTTTACACTGTCTAGAAGTTGTATGACCTGATCTGTTTCACTACCATTGGTAGGTGTGGTGCGATTAGATAAAGGCATTCCTGAACCTTCAGTAAGAGTGTGTATTAAAATACCCTTTCCTTTTCCACCGTAAGCAACAGCATCAGCACCGCCCTTTCCAGGAGGAAAAATACCCGTCCACCGCGCCATAACTTCAGTTGATTAACCGTTTATCTTGTCCAATCCCCAATCTTCGTGGTTGTAAAGGCTCTAACCTGCCGTCCAACTGCCAACGTTTGAGCCATCGATGTGCAGAGGTCTTTGATGCCCATATTTATCCTTTTCGATCGTCATACCAAGGACACCCTGTTATCAATATATACAGTAAGGTATTGACTACATAACGAAATGAAGAATGTGGCATTCCTCGTTCGCGTTTCTCTGGCGGTTTCGGAAAAATATCCTCAAACAAAGACCACTCCAAATTACTCAGTCCTTCAAAACCTCCAGCCATCAGATGATATAACCCCTCTGACTCAACAGACATATTATCACTTTTTGCTATTAGTGGGATAAAATCATAAATTAATAAACAATATTACTTGAGAAACCAGGTAAAGTCTGATATTAAAAATAGATTTGGGTGCGACTCTTTTAGTAAGACGGGGAGTGGAACTTAGACAGGCATTGGAAGAGGTGGAGGGATAGTAGAACAACGAGCTTTGAGAACTTGCTTGATCAAAGGAATACCACTAGAGTACAAAGCCAGGTGGTTGCGTTTATGTTCTTGTTGTAAATCAAACTGCCAATACTCATCCCAATCGCCACTGATGTATAAACAACCCAGGGGTAAAGCAGCCTCAGAACCCCTGATGGTCCATCTAGCCCCAGTGATATCCATGCTGTCTTTAATCTGGTGGCGACAAGCACTCTCAATCACCTCCGTGGCGATGGGGAATCCAGCTTTTAAGTAATCCTCATATTTGAGCTATTTGGCATTGTTAAGTAAATATCTAGCACAGGTATCCACGGGTTTACGTTGTTGCGGGGTGAGTTTCGGTAAAGTCGCACTGCGGTGCATACCTGGGGCAACAGAACTTGATTTACCTTCAAGGATAAGCTGTAAACGTTTGCTCTCCCTAGCTTCTGCCTGTGTTGAACTCTGAGAATAAAAGACAAATGCAGCTTTCCACAAATACTCAATCACATGGATAATAATATCCCTGTCTGAGTCCATGAGAATATTGCTGTACTGGTAGATTAAACTCCCCATCCAAAGGAAATAGTGTATTTATCTTTGTTTCTCCATAACCGATTCTATTGGCGATTACTGTGCCAAATAATATGGTCAATTTCCGCGACAATTTTTTCTTGTGTGTTCTGTTTACTGAGTCTGTGCCAGCCTCGGTACAGGACAAAAAAAGTGTAAGCGAGCCAGGAAAAGGGTTTCATATTAAATTGGTATAAAAATCAAAACGAAACCCTACGTCTGAGTTTAATAGATTACGCCTAATTATAGGAAAGCACTTTCAGTGGCATGGTGGACGATTAACACTTTTGGCACAATTTTTAGTAGCAGTGATAACAGTAGGCAGTGTTAATTTATCTCAACTGTCAACAGCCTTCGTGGGTAAGATACTTGTCGTATCAAATTACAAGAGGTTACAAAGCTTTTTTCGGGAGTTTCGTATTGATTATGTCGAATTTGCACCTAGCATTACTACTTGGGTATGACTAGAGAAAGATTGGGTAGTGATACTAGATAGAACACAGTGTGAATTTGGCAATCAAATGCACAACGTTTTAATGTTGAGTATTGCCTATAAAGGAGTTGCGGTTCCATTCTTGTGGACATTTCGAGCAAATCGCTGAAATAGTTAGGCCCATCAACGCAAAGCATTGTTACACCTCTTTCAAGCTATCTTCTCAAACCAGAATATTGCTTATGTAAACGCAGACAGAGAATTTATTGGGAAAGACTGGTTGAGTTACTTAGTTGACAAATCTATTCCTTTTTGTATTTGTATTCGTGAGTGTGACCATTTGTATGATGCTCAATCTTCACTTTCTCCTAAAGTGGTGTTCAGCAATTTACAAGTGGGAGAAATTCAAATTTTATCAAAACCTCGGCGTATGGCTGGTATTTGAGCATTTGTAGTTGCCAATCGTCTTGTTGATGGTAAACTTTTAGTCCTAATAAGCTCTAGAAAACCAAAACAAACTTTAGTTGACTATGCCCAAAGATGGCAGATTGAAACATTGTTCGGTTGCTTAAAATCCCGAGGTTTTAACCTTGAAGCTACTTATATTTATCGTCGAGACCGCCTTAGCAAGATGATTGCCTTATTAACTATCGCTCTTATTTGGTCATTACATACTGGTCAATGGCACCATTCCTTACAAAAATTACCTCTT
>CBZS010000768.1 GCA_000613065.1 Richelia intracellularis
TTCTCCTGTTTTTGCTCATCTTTCTCTGTTGATTTATGCCCGTTGGTTGATTCCGCTTCAGCAAATTCTCCTAATAATCCTTGAATATCATCCCACTGTTGAGCAGATTTGGCGGGCATGAGTTTATCCATGAAATGGAAGTCAGAGAATGCGTCTTTACCGTAAACCACTTTACCGTTATAGGTATTTTGGCAATCTTCGTGGACAAATTTGGGAGTTAAGGCTGCACCACCCAAAATTACAGGAACGGTAATTCCTTTCTCGTTAAATACCTGCAAGTAATCTTTCATAAATGCCGTTGATTTCACCAACAAGCCACTCATGGCAATACAATCGGCTTTGTGCTCGTTGTAAGCTTCGATGATATTTTCCACTGGTTGTTTGATTCCCAGGTTAATGACCCGATAACCATTGTTGGAAAGGATAATATCTACTAGGTTTTTACCTATATCATGGACATCACCCTTCACCGTAGCAATGATAAAGGTTTCCTTAGCACTATGTTCTCCTGCTTCGGATTTGTCCATGTGGGGCTCGAGGAAAGCTACGGCTGCTTTCATGGTTTCTGCTGATTGTAGTACGAAGGGTAGTTGCATTTGTCCGGAACCGAACAACTCACCTACTACTTTCATCCCATCCAACAGGTAAACGTTAACAATATGCAAGGGCGGATATTTTTCCATGGCTTCTTTGAGGATATCTTCTAAGCCAATACGTTCCCCATCGATAATATGCTGCTTGAGACGTTCCTCTAGGGGGAGATTTTCATCCACACCCTTGTCTCGCTTGGCACTTACCCCTTCAAACATGGTGGTAAGTTCATCTAAAGGATCGTAAACGCAGACATCTCCTTCAAATTTACGCTCGTCGTAAATTAGGTGGTGACAAACTTCTTGGTGCTTCTCTTCAATCTTAGACAGGGGTAAGATTTTGTTAGGTCTGACAATAGCTGCATCCATTCCCGCTGCCATACATTCCTGGAGGAACATGGAGTTCATTACTATCCGTGCAGTTGGGTTTAAACCGAAGGAAAAGTTGGAAATACCCAACACTACATGACATCCAGGTAATTATTGACGGATGCGACGGATCGCTACAATGGTAAAGCTACCATTGTAGCGATCTTCCTCAATACCAGTAGAGATAGGTACAGACAAGGGGTCGAAAAACACCAAACACCTCATGGGCAGGTATGCCATATTCCACAGCTTGACCATAGGCACGTTGCGCGACCGCAAATTTTTTCTCAGCTGTCCGTGCCATCCCATCTTCATCGATAGTACCAATAACTACACCGGCACCGTATTTTTTGGCGAATTCCAGCACCTTCAAGAAGCGGGGTTCCCCATCTTCGTAGTTGGTAGAGTTGAGCAAACATTTACCCCCAGCTACCTTTAAACCAGTCTCCATTTTTTCCCATTCACTCGAGTACAGCATTAAGGGAAGGGTAATATTATTCACCAACCGCGAGCCTAACTCGTGCATATTCCGTAGGCCATCCCGTCCTACATAATACACGTTCACATCCAGGATATGGTCACCTTCCTTAACTTGCGCCCTTCCCATAGATACTAGTCCGTCCGAGTCTTCATCATTCAACATGGTACGGCATTTCTTGGAACCACTCGCATTTAACCTTTCACCAATAATCCAGAAGGAATTATCTTGGTCGTATGGTTGAGTACCATAAATATAAGCCGCAGACGTTTCTAATTCCGGTTCCCTAACCTTTGGTATCAACTCATTAGCAATTTTAGCTAAAGCTTGAATGTGTTCTGGACGTGTCCCACAGCAACCCCTAATGACTTGGACACCTAAGTCTTCCATGAAATGCATCAACTGCATCCGTAATTGCATCGGGGTAAATTTGTAATGTGCTTGACCACCAACGTTCTCCGGTAAATCCGCATTGGGAATACAGGAAACAATAAATGGGGAGGCGAATATTCCGAAAGATACTTGATGTGTGGTTTCATCTAGTCGGGACCAGTAGCGCAATTTAAACCCAAAATATCGAGCTTATAGGGTTCCAGAATTGTTACCGCCGCGCTAATTTCCGTACCTACCAGCATGGTTACCATGGATTATGCAGTAACAGAAAGCATTAATGGACGACGATCGCCTTTCTTGGCAAATACTTCTTCAATAGCGTTGAGTGCAGCTTTAATTTGCAATACATCCTGACAGGTTTCCACCAGAAATAGATCTACCCCACCATCAAATAAAGCCTCAGCTTCCTCTACATAAGCATTTTTAAGGGGATCAAAGTCAATATCACCTAGGATGGGTAATTTAGTCCCAGGTCCGATGGAACCAGCCACAAACCTTGGCTTTTCGGGTGTAGCAAATTTTGCTGTGAGTTTTTTCGCTAATTCTGCCGCAGTTTTATTCAAATAATAAGCTTGATCCGCCAAGTCATACTCTGCTAAAACTATGGATGTACCACCAAAGGTATCAGTTTCAATTACATCCGCACCAGCAGCCAAGAAACCCCGGTGTACTATTGCTACGGCTTCCGGGTTGGTCTGAACTAGATATTCATTACAACCTTCATATTCTGCAAGTCCAAAATCTCACAACGGAGGATTTTCGACTTGCAGATTAGTTCCCATGGCAACGTCAAAGACTAAAACCGGACCCTGTCGACTATTGAGAGGTTCTAAAAAAGGATAAGTCATATTTCACCGAGGAAATTTGAATGGTTCTGGTGATTTTTGACTTAAGACTTAATGTACTATTTTGTAAAATATATTGATAAAATAAATTTTTTTATTGCTGTCGATAGCGTGTAAAGTTTGCGTAAAAGAAAGATAAGTGATCGCTATGTCTTTTCGCTTTCAAGGATATATGTATAAGTTATTTTGAATTTTAAACCCTTGGGGCTAAAAATCATAGATGCAAGGGAATTATGTTCTAATGAATTGTACAAGATATGTGATGAAATTATCGGAAGTGATATTGGCAATTTACAGTAATTTTTCTGTCTTGAACATATTAATTTTTCTGTCTTGAACATATTAAAAGTCAAAATTGTTCGCCACTTCATTCATCTTCTGCAAATGTAAACAATGGTAATTCCGCTCTGGTCTAAACATGAAAATGTTTTCTCCCTTAGCCCGTACAAATTCACCAGCTAAAGTTATGTTACCAGGCATCACATGGACTACTCTAGAGGTATTGCTGGCTGACGGTGGTGATGCACGTAGTTGTAGAATTGCCTATAATCAGGGATTTTTAGAACTCAGAATGCCCATACCACAACATGAAATAACCGATTCATTGAGGATTTAATGACAGCGTTCGCGGTTCAACTCAACATTGAGGTCCTAAAATTGGGATCTACAACCATTGAACGAGAAGATTTAAACTGTGCAGTGGAAGCGGATACTTGTTTCTACTTCCACAATGAAGCTATGGTAAGGGGTAAATCCATCGACTTTAAAATTCATCCCCCACCAGACTTGGTTGTGGAATGCGACTATATGAATTCTTCGCTAGATCAATTAGATATTTATGAGTGTTTAGGTATACCTAAAGTTTGGCGATATCGCCGTCAAAAACTCACAGTATACAAACTAGTGGAAGGTAAATATCAACAAAGTGATCGCAGCTTAGCATTCCCCTGGTTAGCGATTGCTCAAATCCCTGAATATATTGACAGAAGTTACATATTAGGCAATAGATCAGCAGTTAAATTATTCAAACAATATGTCAGAAATACTATAGGTAGTAAAGATTTATGAAATGCGATGACTGAATTGCTCCGATTGTCAACCCGTAGATTTTCCCATAGCAATACCAATTGCGAATATATTTTCTTAAAAAACCATGCTGTAAAATATTAAGTATTAGACGAATTCGGGGGACCATTAAACTGGTCATACATATCCATAGAGACTATCTTCGGTAATCTCCAAGGCTTAAAATCCAGCCACCTAAAGCAACTCCAACGGCTGTATCACCAGCGTGTACCGGGCGTTTGCATCACTACGCCGGAATTTTCCCAACGCCTGGCATCTGTTAGTGCAGACATTAACCAACCCGTGTGTGCATATCTCAATCGTCGCGGACAGGTAATCCGTGTGGGAGTTGGCTGTCCTAGACAAACCCAAATTCCTTTATTGGAATTACCCCGTTACGGTGCAGAACGACTTAGCGGTATCCGCTGTATCGCTACTCACATGAAGTCAGAACCACCCAATGATGGTGTTATGACTACCATGGCACTGCAACGACTAGATGCATTAGTAGTATTAAATATCACTAAATCTGGTTTTACTCGTCGTGCTGGTGGGGCTACCGGTTATGTCAAGGAAGCCTACTTAGCGCACCTAACACCCCAAGACACCCGTGCTTTGCTCGCTAGTTCTTATTTCCTGGAAGCGGGAACAAGTCCTGTTCCTCGTCCTAGTTGGACTCTATCTCCAGCCATGAGTTTAGATGTACTTGGAAAACAAGACTTTCTAGACTTAGTGGAAGGGTTAGAAGCAGAATTTCGCCGAGAGTTTACTGCCCAGGAAGTAGATAGCGACCATGAACGTGTAGTTCTTGTGGGAGTCATGACCGAGAGAATTAGTACCCACTCCTTCCAAGATACCTTAGCAGAGTTAGCACGATTAGTAGATACTGCCGGAGGGGATGTACTACAGACTCTGTGGCAAAAGCGATCGCGGATTCATCCCCAAACTGTTGTGGGGGAAGGTAAAGTACAGGAAATTGCCCTAACAGCCCAAATTTTGGGGGCTAACCTTATAGTTTTTGACCGGGATTTATCCCCAGCCCAAGTCCGCAATTTAGAGGCCAGAATTGGTTTGCGGGTGGTAGATAGAACCGAAGTCATTTTAGATATCTTTGCCCAGCGTGCCCAATCTGGTGCTGGTAAATTACAAGTTGAGCTAGCACAGTTGGAATATATGCTCCCCAGGCTTGCTGGTAGGGGCGAGGCAATGTCACGATTGGGTGGTGGTATAGGTACTCGTGGTCCTGGTGAAACAAAGTTAGAAACGGAAAGACGAGCTATTCAAAGGCGGATTTATCGCCTGCAAAGGGAAGTAAATCAACTCCAAGCGCATCGTGCTAGGTTGCGGCAGCGTAGACAACATCATGAAGTACCTTCTATAGCCTTGGTGGGCTATACCAATGCCGGTAAATCTACCCTGCTAAATACTATTACCAATGCAGAAGTTTATACCGCAGACCAATTATTTGCCACCCTAGATCCAACTACCAGGAGATTATCTGTCCCTCATCCAGATAAAATTCAGAACCAAGAAATTCTAGTTACCGATACGGTGGGATTTATTCACGAACTACCTCCATCCTTAATGGATGCTTTTCGCGCCACCCTGGAGGAAGTCACAGAAGCGGATGCTTTACTACATTTAGTAGATTTATCCCATCCTGCTTGGTTAACACATATTCGCGCCGTGAGGGACATTCTTGCACAAATGCTAATTACACCAGGTCCTGCTTTAGTCGCTTTCAATAAAATCGACCAGGTCGATAGTGATACTTTGACACAAGCACAGGAAGAATTTCCTCTAGCAGTGTTTATTTCTTCTAGCGCTCGCTTGGGTTTAGAAACCCTCCGTCAACGGCTTGGTCAACTAGTTGATTATGCAGTGACATCAAGATAAATATCCCACAGCACTTTCTATTGATTTATAAAGGGTCATAACACACTGCTGTTATGCCCTTATGTTTTTATAGGAATATTGGTAGTTAATGGTTGTACCCCACATTCCCCAGGTGCGAACGCAAAATGTTGTATTTTTGAAATATGAGTTTTTCAGAATCACAAATCAAAGTACAAGATATCATCGTTCACTTAGGCATAGTGGCAGGGATTATTGATGAAATGAGTTGGGTTGAACAAATCAAGCAACTGCTTGGAACTCATCCCCAATAAATAATCAGCTCCTACTTTTCGTTGGGTGTTTCAATGTTTCATGTCAATTTATTTATTAACGCTCGCTTGTTTGAAACAGATTTTCAAGCTCAGTGAGGAGCGGTGCTGGGTTCTACAGTTTTTTGGTGCTCCCTGTCGTAAATATTATCTTCGTTGCTAACTAACCTGCGGAATGTTGGTTAAATGCGTTATCATAATTGTCCGGGTAGGACATCTTTGGAATAAAGCAACCCGGAGCCTATCCCACTAATAACAGAAGGTGATAATATGCCTGTTGAGTAAGAGGGGTTATATTATCTGATGGCTGGACCTTTTGAAGGACTGAGTAATTTGGAGTGGTCTTTATTTGAGGATATTTTTCCGAAACCGCCAGAGAAGCGCGAACGAGAAATGCCACATTCTCCATTTCCTTATGTACTCAATACCTTACTATATATATTGATAACAGGGTGTCGTTGGTGTGACGTTCCAAAAGGAGAAATATGGGCATCAAAGATGCACATCGATGGCTCAAACGTTGGTAGTTGGACGGGACGTTAGAGGCTTTACAGGCACGAATATTGGGGATTGGACAAGAGAAAGGGTTAATCAACTGGAGTTATGGCGCGGTGGACGGGTCTTTTTCCTCCTGGAAAGGGCGGTGGTGATGGTGTTGCTTACGGTGGAAAAGGAAAGGGTATTTTAAGACACACTCTTACTGAAGGATCAGGAATGCCTTTATCCAATCGCATCACACCTGCCCTGCCAATGGTAGTGAAACAGATCAGGTGATACCACTTCTAGACAGTGTAAAGGTTAAGACCAACAAACGCGGTAGACCCGGTAAACCCCTGAAAGTGCTTGCTGCTGACAAAGGCTACGATTCTAAGGATAAGCGCGCTGCTTTACCTAGACGTGGTATTAGGCCGCAATGACCCAAGCGGGTTTGGAAGACAAAGAAGAACAACGGCAGACCCATTAAAATTTCCGTCCCAGGTTTTCAACAAGAACGTTGTTTCCCATGGTTAAAAAAATATCGTCGTCTTGTTTGTTGTCAGATGGAAAAGAATTTCAACTTGTTTTGATGCTTTTTTGTCTCTTGCAACAATCCATATTTTGATTAACAAAAATACATTAGTGAGATAGACTCCGTGAAGTTCAGTTTTATCTAACTAGTTTAAATTGTGATGCTCGTAATTTAGGACAAGTTATTCGTCTTCATTGGGGTGTGGAAAATGGCTTGCATTGGACTTTAGATGTCACTTTTTCTGAAGATGCTTGTGGTGTCCGTACTGGTCATGCTCCACAAAACTTAGCACTTCTGGGGCGAATAGCTCTTAATGCTTTAAACCTAGAGCAATCTTTGAAACGTAGTAATCGCCAAAAATCTAATCGAGCCGCTATGGATAATAATTATATGCTGACTGTTTTTACTGCTTGTTTATCCCAACATGATGATGAGACCTCTCAACCCGCTTGTGAATAGAATTTGAGATACGCTTACCCTGAATATTAATGGAGATATATATAACTTAGTTGTTAGTGGTTTTTATCAAAATAATCAACTAACAAATCAATTTATTACTCAGGAGAACAAGAGAAATACAGCTAAACTTTATGCACATTTAGAAAAAAAAGGTGTCTTGAAATAGGGTGCGACTCTTTTGGTAGTACAGAGTATGATATGAGAATAATAAATCACAAGTCAACCAGAGTTGTATTGACAGCCAAAAATGTACTTGATGGAATTGGGTTCTAAAAAGTGAAAAAACAGGAACAGTTCCACACCCTATGCAAGGATCTACATCAAATCAAGGTATGTTTTGGTCACAAGCACGAGAACTATTTGAACAGATAGTTAGTTGGTTAGACTCAGACAGCATTTGTGGGTTAGAACACTCCCAGATAGTGAGTAAGTTACTTGAAAATGGATACGAACTATTGACACGGTTGTTACAAACAAAGATATTTTGATAAACGCACTCAAGATGAAATAGAGGGAGAGTGTGCAGGCACAGACTCACTAAACAGAACACACAAGAAAAAATTGTCGCGGAAATTGACCACATTATTTGGCACAGTAATCGCCAATAGAATCGGTGATGGAGGAAGAAAGATAAATACCCTATTTCCTTTGGATGGGGAGTTTAATCTACCAGCACAGCAATATTCTCATGGACTAAGACAGCGAGTAGCTAGCAATAGAAGTAGCCCGTTCGGGATTTAGATAAACAACAGCAATCATAGAAAAAACAACAGCAGCCAAAATAGTTAAGGGACAAGCAGAAGAACTGGCTTACCATAGTGCTTCAGATTTTGATAATTTCTAGCACCAGCAACAAGCTCAGTCAAAACAGTTGCAAGACACAGGAGAAATAGTCGTAATTAGGGCGGACAGTAAGGGTGTTTTAGTGCGAACATCGGACTTACGTGCCAATACTCAAAAACGAGCCTTAGCTTCAAGCAAAAAGTTAAACAAACGCTTAACAAAGGGTGAAAAGCACAACAGAAAGGGTGAAAAGCACAACGCAAAGCGAATGGCGACAGTAGCTAGTGTTTATACAATTAATTCCTTTGTACGTACACCCCAACAAATCGTTAACCCATCGGATCAAGATAGGAAAATTAAGCGACCTCGACCAATTGGTAAGCGTGTTTGGGCTTCTTTAGCCAAAGAGCCCGAAAAGGTTATTTCAGAAGCCTTTGATGAGGCAATCTTCCGTGACCAAAACAAATACAAACGTTTCTGTACCTTAGTTGATGGCAATAAGAAACAATTATCCTTATTAAATAAATTTGCAAAAAAACACAATCTCAACTTAACAATTGTCCTATATATTATCCATGTGATTGAGTATTTGTGGAAAGCTGCATTTGTCTTTTATTCTCAGAGTTCAACACAGGCAGCAGCTTGGGTGAGCAAAGGTTTACAGCTTATCCTTGAAGGTAAATCAAGTTCTGTTGCCCCAGGTATGGGCCGGAGTGCGACTTTACCCAAACTCACCCCCCAAGGACGTAAACCCGTGGATACCTGTCCTAGATATTTACTTAACAATGCCAAATACCTCAAATATGACGATTACTTAAAAGCTGGATTCCCCATCGCCACGGGGGTGATTGAGGGTGCTTGTCGCCACCTGATTAAAGACAGGATGGATATCACTGGGGCTAGATGGAGCATGAGGGGTTCTGAGGCTGTTTTACCCCTGGGCTCTTTATAGATCAGTGGCGATTGGGATGAGTATTGGCAGTTTCATCTACAACAAGAACATAAACCCAATCACCTGGCTTTGTACTCTAGTGGTATTCCTTTGATCAAGCAAGTTATCAAACCTCCTTCTTCTACTACCCTTCCAGCTCTTCCAATACCTGTCTAAGTTCCACTCCCCGTCTTAGTAAAAGAGTCGCACCCCTTTAAATAAGAGTTTTGCCACAACTGGAAGAGAAAGAGTTCCAGAATCAGCTACTGCTTTAGGTCTATTAGCTATTGGTGCTGTGGGAACTCTCAGCCTCAAGAATAAAAACAAAAAGTAACAGTCTTTAGAGAATAATTAATAATTATTCGGCTTATTAAAGAAATGGGATATAGATAAAAATTGTGTAAATACTAGCAGTATCATTCCCCTTACTTGTTAGCAATCTTTGCTAGCAAAAATACACCAGCACTTAATCCAATGATATTAGGGAGCCACCCAGCTAAAAATGGTGAAAGGAAACCTGTATCCCCTAAAGTTCGAGATACAACTAAAACTATGTAGTAAGTAAAGATAACTAGTAGACTTACCCCAAAGCTAGCTGCCCTACCAGTTCTTTGGGGTATGGTTCCTACAGATGCTCCTACTAACCCACAAATGACACAAGCAAAGGGAAATGCCAGTTTCTGCTGAATACGGACTTTCAACCGACGAATTTTCTTTTCATTGCCAGCAAGACGCTCTAACTTTAATTGTTCCCTAGCTTGAGCAATATTCATTTCCTCATAATCCCGACTCTTTTTGGCTAGGGTTAGGGGTGTGCGGGGTAATGTCAATTGTTGGTGTTCAAAGCGGAGAATATTGCGATAGGAACGGTCTGGTGCCACTAGATAGATAGTACCATTGTAAAAATCCCAAATATTATCTCCTGGGTTCCATTTAGCTGTCTCTGAAACTACAATTTGATTTAATCCTTCTTGGGAGCGATCGATAATTGTCAAACCTTTCATTTGTTGACCATCAAATTTATCGGCATAAAATAGTCTGGCTAATATTTTGTTTTTACTACCGTCTTTTTCCTGTACTTGGCGATATTCGGGGTAAAAAATATTATTTTTTTTCACAATTACAGGCTTGTCTGATTTGAGGGCTTTATCTAGGGTAATTGCAGCGTCATAAGTAGCAGCAGGGGCAACTTTTTCACTGACAATAAATGTTACTCCTGCAACTAAAAAACTCATAATTACAGCGGTAAATACCATCCGATATACACTTACCCCACAGCTCCTTAGAGCGATTAACTCACTTTCACTAGATAGACGACTGTAAGTCATTAAAGTCGCTAATAGTGTAGACATAGGAAAGACGAATACAATTATTCTTGGTAGCTTAAGGATAAATATCTTGAGGGCAATGCCTAGGGGTAGTCCTGCTTCGACTACTTTTCGCATGAGTTCGTATAGGTTGTCTACTGTAAATACCAGAGAAGCAAAAGCACCAAAAGCAAATAGGAAAGGTGGTAATAACTCACTAATCAAATAGCGATCCATAATGGAAAAGGATAGCAGTGAAGTGAAATTATAAAATGATTTGACCCTTTTGGGTTTCATAAGCAATTGTATTATTACTAATCAGCTACCTAATCCCAGCATAATTTGACAGGCAAATATTTTTATTTTTGTGTTGCCCTGATTCTAATAATTTAATTATGAATAATCCATTATGATGAATTGTGGGTAATTTAAAATATGACCATAATCATCAAATTAAGAATAATTTTAATGGTTACAAATAATAAATAAAAGTAATAAGACCCTAGTTTAATGTTTTAATTTGTAAAATATTATATGTACAGTTATAAATATATGTAATGTGTGAAGAGAAGACTCGTTAATAGTTAGAGGTTAAAACCAATTGTAGCCTGGTAGAGTATTAACTAATCTAGATATGAAAGTTTTCTCCTAAATAGTATTGTCTAACTAAGGGGTTATTGTAAAGTTCTTCAGCACTACCAGAGGCAAGAATTTGCCCGTCGCGCATGATATAGGCACGATCTGTAATTGCCAGAGTTTCGCGGACGTTGTGATCGGTGATTAGAATTCCGATACCACGATCGCAAAGTTGTTTGACAATTTCTTGTATTTCTGAAACTGCGATCGGATCTACTCCTGCAAATGGCTCATCCAAAAAGAGAAATTTGGGATCTGCGGCTAATGCTCTAGCTAATTCTGTACGTCGCCTTTCACCTCCCGATAGTTGGATACCTTTGTTATTTGCTACTTTTTCTAAGCGAAATTCTTGCAGCAAATGATTTAATTTGTGGTAACGTTCCCACCTAGGTACTTGAGTTTGCTCAAACACCAGTGAAATGTTATTTTGCACGGTAAGTTGGCGAAATACACTGGCTTCCTGTGGTAAATAACCAATACCTAATTGTGCTCTTCTGTGCATGGGTAAGGATGTGACGTTAGTATCATCTAGCCAGACATTTCCCTTATCAGGTTTTTCTAAGCCTGTGGCTATATAAAATGTAGTAGTTTTTCCTGCTCCATTAGGACCGAGCAAACCCACTATTTCACCTTGAGCAACCGAAATATTTACACGATTGACTATCGTTCTTTTCCCATAGCACTTATGGATATTTTCCAAGAAAATTTTCACTATTCGTGCCCTTTCCTTATTGATTGCTGCCCTTCAGAGGAAAAAGTAAGTTCTAATATTGCAGTGTGACACATTTACCCCCTATTAAGGTTGATTTTTCATGATTGGGTGCATCACCACTGCAATATTGCTGATGTTCTCATGGGAGTTTATGTCAAACTTAGTAAATGCGAACGCTCAAAATCATTGTCAATGGGTTATAAGAGCCCATCTTAATACAGTATCACTTTAAAAGTGATGCAAACCATCAGCAGAAGGGCAGGGAAATTGAAAGGAGGAGGAAAATAATTTGGGTGCGACTCTTTTGGTAATATGAATTATGATATTTTAATAATAAATGACAAGTCAACCACAGTAGTATTGACAGCCAAAAATGTACTTGATGGAATTGGGTTGTAAAAAGTGAAGAAATAGGAACAGTTCCACACCCTATCCAAGGATCTACATCAAATCAAGGTATGTTTTGGTCACAAGCACCAGAAGTATTTGAACAGATAGTTAGTTGGTTAGACTCAGACAGCATTTGTGGGTTAGAACACTCCCAGATAGAGAGTAAGTTACTTCATAATGGATAGGAACTCTTGAGACGGTTGTTACAAACAAAGATATTTTGATAAACGCACTCAAGATGAAATGGAGGGAGAGTGTCCAAGCACACACTCAGTAAACAGAACACACAAGAAAAAATTGTCGCGGAAATTGACCACATTATTTGGCACATTAATCGCCAATTGAATCGATTATGGAGGAAGAAAGACAAATACGCTATTTCCTTTGGATGGGGAGTTTAATCTACCAGCACAGCAATATTCTCTCTCATGGACTAAGACAGGGATATTATCCATGTGATTGAGTATTTGTGGAAAGGTGCATTTGTCTTTTCTTCTCAGACTTCAACACAGGCAGATGCTTGGGAGAGCAAACGTTTACACCTTATCCTTGAAGGTAAATCAAGTTCAGTTGCCCCAGGTATGGGCCGGAGTGCGACTTTACCCAAACTCACCCCCAAGAAGGTAAACCCGTGGATACCTGTGCTAGATATTTACTTAACAATGCCAAATACCTCAAATATGACGATTAATTACTTAAAAGCTGGATTCCCCATCGCCACGGGGGTGATTGAGGGTGCTTGTCGCTACCTTATTAAAAACAGGATGGATATCACTGGGGCTAGATGGACCATGAGGGGTGCTGAGGCTGTTTTACCCCTGGGTTCTTTATAAATCAGTGGCGATTGGGATGAGTATTGGCAGTTTCATCTATAACAAGAACATAAAGGCAATCACCTGGCTTTGTACTCTAGTGGTATTCCTTTGAGCAAGCAAGTTCTCAAAGCTCGTTGTTCTACTACCCCTCCACCTTTTCCAATACCTGTCTGAGTTCCACTCCCCGTCTTACTAAAAGACTCGCAGCCAAATAATTTATAGATCAATGACACTTATCAAATTTTTTTGAATTAGTATTACTCAATATCTATTGAGTGCCAAAAGCAAAGCTTTAACCAAGAAAATCGCTTTACTCAATACATAAAAGTTAATTAGAGTTAAGGGGAAGAGTTGTTGGTGCAGGTGTATTTACCTGGCTATTAACTTGGTTATCATTGACGATGTAGATAGATTCCACTTGCCGATTGGGTTTAGGCAAGGCAACAAATCTGCCTTCATTTATGAGGTACGTAACGCTTTCCCCACGAATACTATTACCACCGTTTTGCAAAATATAGACATTGCCACTAAGGACAATGCGATTATCTCTGCTGAAGTATTGTGCTTGTGCTGCTGTTGCTTTAAGACGTCGGGCTGGATATAACATTTGTACATTGCCCCTTGCTGTGACTACCTCCGATTTAGCATCATACTCTTGAACGTCGGAACGGATAGTCAGAGGACGTTTTTCTCCTGGGGTTTGAGCGTTAGCTGTTTGTATGGAAGATAAACTTGCATTTTGGCGCAAGGGATTGTCAACTGAAATCATGGCTAATACCATAACTGGTAGCAGTAGAGTTAGTCCCCAGGGTGTAACAGATAATTGAGTTAATTTATTGACAAGATTCATCGGAATTAGAATTTAGGATTTCCCTTGCTCTTTACATATTTTAATTATCTCAACTAGTTTTTTATCCATACATCAAAAATATTTTAGTTGAGGCAATTGTGGTTTACGCTTGTTGACGCTGTTGTCTATATTAAGGTTTCACCTGAGTAGAGGGAACCCTGCTTATGGTTCAACACCAGAAAAAGAGAAAGGTAATTTATATATTTAAAAGATTTGCTGCAATAGATTTATGAAACTAAGTTTATGCATGATTGTTAAAAATGAAGCGTTGGCATTACCTAAATGTTTACAAAGTGTGCAAAATATCGTTGATGAGATAATTATATTAGACACGGGATCCACTAATAAAACTCCGCAAATCGCTGAAAAATATGGGGGTCAGCTATTTCAGTATCCATAGTGTAATGATTTCAGTGCGGCTAGGAATGAAGCTTTAAAGTATGTCACTGGCGACTGGGTGCTGGTGTTAGACGCAGATAAAACCCTAGTAGCAGATATTTTACCCCAGTGAAAAAATGTAATACAAGGGGAAGAATATTTGCTGGTGAATCAGGTACGTCATGAGGTAGGTGCTGCACAATCTCCCTACTCAATGGTATCTCGTTTATTTAGAAATCACCTTATTACCTTTTCTGGTCCTTTTCATGCTTTGATAGATGATAGCGTGAACGCAATTTTATCTCAAGAACCTCACTGGCAAGTTGGTTATTTGCAGAGTGTGGCTATTCAGCACCAAGGGTATAAGAAAGATGCGAGCGCTAATAAGGATAAAACTAAAAAGGCTCTAGTTGCCATGAAAGATTATCTGAGGAGACACTCTCAAGACCCTTATCTTTACAGCAAGTTGAGTGCTTTGTATGTAGAAACGGGGAAAATTAACCAAGGGGTAGAATTACTAAACAAAGGGTTGAATTTAATACAGTTTTAAGCTCCAGAAGTTAGGGGAACAGAAATCAACGAAGATATTTTATACGAACTCTACTATCACTTGGGTATTGCCTACAATCGCTTGCAAGATACACAAAAAGCTATTAATTGCTACCAAGCTGCGGTGAAATTACCTATTTATCCATTGTTAAAATTAGGCGCATATAATAATTTGGGGAATTTGTTGAAAGCTAGTGGTGATTTAGTGGGAGCAAAAACAGCTTATGAAACCACAATCAAAATCGACCGTAAATTCGCTATTGGTCATTACAACCTAGGAATGACTCAAAAAGCAATGAAACTCTATACAGATGCGATCGCTCGCATCTTCTCAAAAGGCAATTCAGTTGAATCCAAACTACGCTGATACTTGTCAAAACCTAGGAGTAGTATTACTGAAGGTTGGCAATGTGAAGGATAGCTTCTCATTTTTCAAAAGAGCCATCTTTATCCATGAGAAGCAGAACCCAGAGGAAGCAAAACGTTTACGTCAAGGATTGAAGGATATGGGATTGATTTTGGAGAGACCTGTTGTTGAAAATTATATCAGTAGTTATTTTATCGAATTTTTCCCTCCTTCTCTCTTTTCTCGGAAGACTATTTTCTGTCACCATAAATCAAGATTAACCTTAGAATATATCGAATCCTTTTACAATAACTTCGTAGGAGAGACTGAAAGATGAATCAACCTATTGCCCAAACTACCGTAGAAGAACTGGCTCAACGTCTATCTAGAGAGGAATCTGATATGCAACTTGTAGATGTGCGGGAACCCCAAGAGTTAGCGATCGCTAGTATCGATGGTTTTGTGAATCTACCGTTAAGTCAATTTTCTCAATGGGCAGAAGAAGTCCCTACTAGACTGGATCCCCACACAGAAACCTTTGTCCTCTGTCACCACGGTATGCGTTCTGCCCAAATGTGCCAATGGTTAATTTCCGAGGGGTTCACTAATGTCAAAAATATCACTGGTGGTATCCATGCCTATTCTACCTTAATAGACTCTTCTATCCCCCAGTATTAGCAAACGCGATCACAGATCGTAATCAAAAATACAGTGATATTTTCATAGATATGACAATATATATCTCATAAGTGGAAATCACAGATTCATGATCCAACCTCTCACCCAAAAATGAACATAGATGTAAATCTATGTCTAGATACTTTAATCAAGCGCTTGCTCCTATGTCATGATTTTTCTGCTCATAGGGGAAGTGTAAACTTTATTTTATTTATTGTTAATAAATAAAATAATTAACTCATCATAAATAGTATTTTTAATTATTTCTTCAGATTTATAACTTTTCCTTTTATTAATTAAGTTTTTTGGC
>CBZS010000769.1 GCA_000613065.1 Richelia intracellularis
GTTCCTGTTTTAAAGGATAGTAATAGATTTATTGCTGATTCTACGCAAATTGCGAAGTATATAGAAACACAATATCCCGAGCAACCTTTGATCCCAACAGACCCCAAGAAAAGGGGTTTATGCTTGATGATAGAAGAATGGGCAGATGAGTCAATTGGAGTTAAAGGTAGAAAGGCTTTATTCTCGGCTATTAGTCAGGAACAAAGTTTTCGCAAGTCTTTGTTGCCTACAACTACCCCAGATTTGTTGAAAAATTTAGTTGGGGAGGTTCCTAGTGATTTCTTAAAGGTTATTGGTGTTGGGGTTGGTTA
>CBZS010000770.1 GCA_000613065.1 Richelia intracellularis
GATGAAATAAAGGGAGAGTGTGCATGCACAGACTCAGTAAACAGAACATACAAGAAAAATTGTCGCGGAAATTGACCACATTATTTGGCACAGTAATCGCCAATAAAATCGGTTATGGAGGAAGAAAGATAAATACCCTATTTCCTGTGGATGGGGAGTTTTATCTACCAGCACAGCAATATTCTCATGGACTAAGACAGGGATATTATCCATGTGATTGAGTATTTGTGGAAAGCTGCATTTGTCTTTTATTGTCAGACTTGAATACAGGCAGAAGCTTGAGATAGCAAACTTTTACAGCTTATCCTTGAAGGGAAATCAAGTTCAGTTGCCCCAGCTATGCGCCGGAGTGGGACTTTACCCAAACTCACCGCCCAAGAACGTAAACCCGTGGATACCTGTGCTAGATATTTACTTAACAATGCCAAATACCTCAAATATGACGATTACTTTAAAGCTGGATTCCCCATCGCCACGGGGGTGATTGAGGGTGCTTGTCGCCACCTTAATTAAAGACAGAATGGATATCACTGGGGCTAGATGGACCATGTGGGGTGCTGAGGCTGTTTTACCCCTGAGCTCTTTATACATCAATGGGAATTGGGATAAGTATTGGCAGTTTCATCAACAACAAGAACATAAGGTTATTTTTGAAAAAGAATTTACCAGCGAAAGCCGTTGAATCAAGATATCCCATTTGGGCAACAGTGGATTTCGCTGTAATCTAGACTCGACTTGTTTCATAGCTTTCTTTGTTAGAGAAATCCCTTTTTGGGAAACAGTTTTACTTAAACTCAAGATAGGATATAACCCTTTCTAAGTCATACTCGAAGCCCAGGAAACCATGACTTCAACATCAACAAGCTTCGCGCGCCCTATTCCAATGCTGGTCAAGAATACCCCAACAACCCTCTATGGGATTGTATTTACTATGGTAAGGAGGATAGTAAAGCAATTGAATTGGTATATTTAGCAGATCAACAAACTCAACCATCCTTTTTTTTTATTGAGTTCTTACTCCACTACTTTCCGGACCATTATCAACTTTAATTTCTCTCAGTTCGTTATCCTGCTTTTGTTCTGGTGTGATTGTTTTCCACCATTGAATTAGAGTATCAACAATAAAATCCCTGGTTTTATAAGAACAACTACGAAAGTTAATATACAATAATTGCCCACTATCTTCATCAAGAATCCCACAGAGAGTATATTTTTCTGTGGATCCTATATGATGCTCCTCAGGTTGATTGTCTCCTCTGGTTTTTCCACCACGAGAATAACCCCCGATATTAACGGTAGCTTTCCATGCAATCCATGCTTAGTCCTTTGACTTTGAGGCTTGTTTGTTGATTGCGGCTGAAATTCTCTGATGTTGTTGAAGATATCATCCGTTTGTGCAATTTTTTTTGAGGTTTGGCTTTTACTACTTTACGAAGACCATAGCCTATTCGATTCAATACTTGTGCCATTGTACTGGGGCAAGGCAATTGTTCCTGCCTAAATCCCTGTTCTTTGAGTTTTTCTAGTGCCGATATTGCTGTTAACCGGGTATAGGCTAAGGAAGTTTTAAATGTTGGCTTTTGTTGAGAATGAGATTCTGCAATTTGTCCCAGGGATAATGCCACAACAGAAGAGGTTGTTTCTCCTGGCAACGCTTTGCTGTGCTAAAGGCTGATTGTAATCCCACACAGATTATCCCTGTTCTTTTTTCCGGTAACCCTAACTCTATATTTTCTCTACCCCAACCGAATACTGTTTGTGCTAACCTTGCTCTACCTTGGCAATATTTCAACGTCATCTCAGGTTGAAAGCCCCGACATTCTACTCCATTCATTTTCGATGCTGCCAACTGCAAGTCTTCTATTTCTTTGTGATCTTGTTAATGATTTGGGTTCCTCTGCTGGGTCTAGCATACTCCAAAATACTTGCCCCTGTTTTTTTACTGATCAACATTAGCTCTTACTTTCATTGGTAAATTCTTTCTTATAAATCACCTTGACGCAATCACTTGGCTTTCTACTCTAGTGGTATTCCTTTGATCAAGCAAGTTCTCAAAGCTAGTTGTTTTACTACCCCTCCACGTCTTCCAATACCTGTCTAAGTTCCACTCCTCGTCTTACTAAAAGAGTCGCACCCAAATTTTTTTGGGGATGCCCCTCCAGTACCCCCCCAAAAGGGGTTGGCGTAGGCTGCCCTTAGGTAGGAAGTGCCCGTCGTTGACGTTCGCACTTGAGAATCAAGACATACCTCACAATTATGTACAACAATCTGTAATTGTCACTAAAAAATTAGATGCGCTTACCCTGCATTATAAAATTGGTAACTTGAATTTGACTGAATCTATTTATTGTCTTAGGTAATAGGGGGTTGCATATTTGCGGTATGAATGAACCAAATACAGGTATTTCTGGCATTGCTGAATCAGGGGATGATTTCACTAAATTTTCAACGACTTCTCAATGGTTTTAAACGCTAATTCATCCTGCACTTATGCAACCCCCAGGTATTTCTCTAAACTTCAAGTAATAAAGTTACAATCGAATAGAGTGCTTAAGCATATCTGCGGATTTAGAGTAGCATAATGTTTTTCGATGTAGACGTGGGAGATAATGACGTAAAAGTGTGTTTTACCCTTCTACTCTGGTCATATATGTTTTGCTAATAATATGGTCTCCTGGTTCAACAAAACTGGCGTAAACTTTCCATCTATCTGTGACATAAAAATAGCACTTCCAAAGGTAGACAATATCCCACAAAAGTTGAAATTTTTCTGCACTATGGTCTCTCAGTACCCAAGCTAAAATTTATTGGCGGAAATGCTCTACTGCTCTTCACAACTAAATTTTGTTTTTTTTGAACCGACGAAAGTTTCTAATTCTTCCAGTTCTCGAACTTCTAGGATATGCTCTATTGATGTTGCATCTGGCAATTTTTCACCAACTTTTTTACCCAACTAATTATAGTTGTGTGATCAACTCCTTTTTGGCGTTAAATAATCCTAAATCCCGAGCCATTAAGCTATGCTTTTAAGCATTATTGTTTGATCTCATTTGAGTATCCTTTTAGTGTATTATAGATATCTATAAATTGGCGTTCGCAATTTACACAAATGTGATTTTGTTTACCTCGACGTTTGCCATTTTTTCTAATCCTCGTAGACTTGCAGTATGGACAATGCACAGTAGAACACCTCAATTCATCCCTATATTCTGCAACGCCGCTAGTAGTTACAAACAGCCAAAATATATCTATAAAATACTAAATCTGCGAACATAACTTTTTGTGATATATTTTTTAGGCTTGATCCCTAATGTATTTGCATCAAAAACAAAAATACATAAGCTGCGCTTATGTATTGATAGTAAAAACCACTAAATCATTGAAATATATAACACAAAGATAAAAACATTATAAAATTAATAATTTACTTGGGATCGCTACAACATATACAAAAACATGATTTGCAAGATTCTTCAGTATTTCTATCTAAGAAGCAAAATGATAGATGTAAATATAATTCTTGCATTGGACAATATATATGGAAACAATAAGATCCCTGGCTTCAGCTTGTAGATATTGTCGCTACTACAAGCCAGAAGGACGACGGGGAGGAACATGTCAACAGCTAGGAACTCCTGTCAAGGGGAAATGGGTGGCTTGTTCCTTGGCGATGCCTCCATTCGCACCATCTTGGGAAGGTTTGGAAGATGTGTGGAATATTTCAGAAAAGACAAAAGTATTCAGTTCTGATACAAAGCAAGTAACTCTAGAAAATGTTAAACCTACCTCTATTGGGAATCAAAAACAAACAGAATCAGCAATGGTGAAAATATAGTTGTGTATTGCATTGTGAACTCAACGCCACATCAAATTTCGGCGTAGCTGAATCAGGGGATAATTTAACGAAATTTTCAACGATTTTTCAATGGTTTCAAACCCTAATTCATCTCGCTGTTATGTAA
>CBZS010000771.1 GCA_000613065.1 Richelia intracellularis
CGAACTGCGGAATTAGAAGCAAATCAGTTCTCCACCACGACTAAACTTCAAGGAGAGGTGGTTGCAGCGGTAACTGATGTTTTTTCAGGGGATACAAATAATAGCGATAATACGACTTTTGCAGCTCGGACTCGGATAGAACTTGTCACCAGCTTCACCGGAAAGGATACTTTATTTACCAGGTTAGAATCGAATAATATTCTTGGTCCTGATATTGGTACACCGGAAGGGAGTTTATCCTTCGCTGGAGAGGATGGTAATAACAACATTGCCCTGGATGCTTTATATTACCAATTCCCCTTGGGTGAAAAGACTCAGGTAATTGCGATCGCAAATGCGGGTGCAGCAGATGATTTTGCTGACACTGTGAATATTTTTGATGGGGATGCTGGAGCAGGTTCTCTGTCTAATTTTGGTACTAGAAATCCCATTTACTATCATATGGATGGTGCTGGCTTAGGTATAACTCACCAGTTTGGGGATAAAATAGAGTTAAGCTTGGGTTATCTAGCCAATTCATCCAACGATCCTAGTGATGGGAATAGCTTGTTTAACGGTGGTTACGGAGCCTTAGCACAGGTAGCCTTTAAACCTAGTGAGCGCTTTACTCTTGGCTTAACATACATCAATGCCTACAACCAGGAGCTAGGTACAGGTAGCAATCGAGCAAATCCCAGGACATTTTTAGGTGAGTTTGTACAAAATGCTACTAACAACCCCAATGGGGTTTCCGTACCTGTTTCCAGCAACTCCCATGGCGTCCAAGCATCCTATAAAGTTAGCGATAAATTTGTTTTAGGTGGTTGGGTTGGTTATACCAATGCCCGCAATCTTTCTAGTAGAGGTGGTCTAATCGATCGCGGAGATGTGGATATTTGGAATTGGGCTGTAACCTTGGGATTCCCCGATTTGGGTAAAGAAGGTAACTTAGCTGGGATAATTGTTGGTATGGAACCAAAAGTTACTGATTCAAGCGTGAACCAAATTGCTGAAGATGATGACACTTCCTTACACATTGAGGCTTTTTACCAGTACCAGTTAACCGATAATATTGCCATTACTCCTGGAGTTATTTGGCTAACAGCACCAGATCACAACAGTAACAATGATGATGTGGTCATAGGTGTGTTGAGAACTACCTTTAGTTTTTAGTCTGAAGTTACCCTTTGACGAAAAACTAAATCTATGCATAGTGAGACTTACAGAGATTTAAAGTCCAAGCTTACTGACTACAAATCATGCTAATTCCGAGTAAATCTATTGCTATTTGTTGTATAGCTGTAGGCTGAGTAATCTTCTCAAAAACAAAGGATTTACTATCAATTGTTGTAGAAATTGTATTTTTAACAATTGTAGCTAAATCATCCAATAAACTTTGGAAGCTATGAACGGGCAAATTATCTGAGGTACGCTTTTTGTTCGATTTATTTTTAGCTTTTTCGCTCTTTTTGGCAGGATATACAACAGACTCTTTTCTCGCTGCTGCTGCTTCCCAATCATCTTCATCAAAAAGTATTGGAGCTAAAAGTTCTCGCATATGCCATTCTACATAATAATAAGACAACATACATAGATATGGGCTTTTACACGTTCGGCTGTATAGTGGTAAATTGGACGAACTTTTAAATCAACAGTTTTATAACTACGGAAAACTTGTTCTACTTGTGAGAGATTTTTATCGGCTTTTACCGTATCCGTAGCACATAAAGTTTCTTGATACAAACATGTACTAATTATAATATATAAACCATCCAATACTGCTTCTGCATCAATTCTTGACTGATGATTTCTCTGATATGAAAAACTGTTCTCTTCTATCTCAATTATGAAATGTTTTTCAACATTAAATTTATTGATAACTTTACCTACTCTTACACCAATATTATCCTCGCCTTTTACTGGACGAGCTTTTCTCGAAGTTGCTGCAAAAATTTTATCTAATTCCTTTTCTGTTCCTTGTAATAATTCTTCTCTATTTTTCTTTCTTTCTGCTGCCAATAAAGGATTTAGACAAGCTATTAATCTTTACCCTGGATAATCTTCGCTTTTAATTGATGCTAAATTTCGTTCATCAAACAGAGATAATTGAATAGCTGATTGTTCTACTAATTTCTTTATTTGAGGCGCTCGCTCTTAAAGCCCTAATCCAGTCTAAACCTTCTTTATCTTTTTAGTCTTCTCTAAACCTTGCTTGAGTAATCATTCCACGGTCTCCGACCCAGACTACTCTCTTAATACCAAATCTGGAGCTAACCTTATCTATTTGATTAGTAAATGTCTTTCGGTCGGATCTATTTCCCTCAAATACTTCTACTGCGATTGGACAACCTTTATTATTACATAATAGCCCAAATAATATTTGTATTTTACCACCTTTTTTCTCACCGTTATAACCATATTTTGCTAACGGACAAGCTTTTCCTTCTAAATATGTAGAACTAACGTCATATAGAACCAAACATCCTTCCTTCAGATGAAGTTTGGCAAGATGATTTTCAATTTATCCTTGGGGTTCCAATAAATAATCCATCGCCAAATAGAATTCATCCTCATCCGCTCCTTCTAATCCGAAAACTT
>CBZS010000772.1 GCA_000613065.1 Richelia intracellularis
GAAGAATGAGCTACCCCAATGTATAGATATCGATATTCTCGTCCTACATTTTGTCGATGAATACTGGGAAACTCACAGCAACGATCTTCCATTAATTCCTTACTAACTGCGCCATCTTTAATATTAAGATGAAAACGCCACAATTTTCCTGGTGCGTTCGCATCAAAGTCAGCTTGACGAAAGTCAGTTCCTGCTTCTATTTCTGGTAAGGATTCATAACATACAGAATCCATAATTATTTCATCACCCCGTTCAAACGCATTGACATGGTGGAATATAAAACCAGATTGGGTTTCTAGAGTCTTAATTTCCCTATTTTTGGGGTTACGAGGAATAATAAGAGCGCGGGTGGGTTTTTGTGCTTGAAACTTTATACATTGTGCTGCACCAGCTGTTCCGAGTAGGAAAGGTATGGGATTGAAATTTACGGGATTTTGAAAGAAAATACAGTAGTTGGGGGTAATGGCAAAGTCGTGGATAAAGGCAAATCCCAGTACTGCATGAGCGTGTTTTCTCATAACTTTGCCAGTTATATCTAATTCAAACACAGTAATGGTGGTGGATAGTCCATTAGGTTTAATGGAAAAATTCACTAAACAGGGTTTACCACCATTAGGATCAAATCCTGAATGTGCAGAAAAAGCTTCTCCTTCTCCTAATGCTCCTTCCAAGTAGTCTTTACCCAAGGTATCAAAGGTGTAAGGATCTAAACGATAAGGTTCCGAAGCTTCCCACAATGCCAGCAGTTTATCACCCCAATAAATAACATTAGTGTTGGCAATTTCTTTGTTTTTTAAGTAGAAGAAGTTAGCTAGGCACCCCCCAGGCTTCTGGGTTCCGAAAACACCTCTATAAAGGATTTTGCCAGCTTTTTTCTCTTCTATATAGCCAGGAGTACGCACATAACGGTTGCTAAAATGGGCACATCCATTGTAAAAGGTGATACGACAAACCATTCCATCTCCATCAAAAGGATGATGGATATTTTATCCATTAATATCTAGTAAACCGGGACCATTTCTCAATAAAGTACCGTTAAGTTATCGGGGTATTTTACCTTCTATATCTTCAATCCAATAATCATATTCCTCTTTTAGGGATTTATATCGAGATTGCCAGTCTTCACGGGTATAGGATTTTTTGCGTTGCATAAGTGCGGGGGGTGCGACTCTTTTGGTAGTACGGAGTCTGATATAAGAAGAATTAATGACAAGTCAACCAGAGTAGTATTGACAGCCAAGAATGTACTTGATGGAATTGGCTTGTAAAAAGTGAAAAAACAGGAACAGTTCCACAGCTTATGCAAGGAGCTACATCAAATTAAGGTATGTTTTGGTCACAAGCACGAGAACTATTTGGACAGATAGTTAGTTGGTTAGACTCAGACAGCATTTGTGGGTTAGAACACTCCCAGATAGAGAATAAGTTACTTGAGAATGGATACGAACTATTGAGACGGTTGTTACAAACAAAGATATTTTTATAAACGGGCGTTCCTGAATTTTTTTATAGGAGTAGATGTATTTTTTGGTTGAGTTTGCATGTCTTATTTTGTGAAATTGGTAATATTAAATGCGAATTAGTTAGTAATTGGTGTCAACTTAGAGGATGTTTTAAAAGTCGAAGTGAGTTACAAATCATGCAAGTCGCCTGACCATGATACGTATCATTGCAATATAGATTAAAGTATCAGAAGTTTCAGGTAGCCTTTCATAGTCCTTACTTAATCTTCTACACCAATTGAGCGACCCGAAAGTTCGTTCTACAACCCAAGGTTTTGGAAAAAGGGTAAAACCCTTCTTTTCTAAGAGTCTGAGAACCACTTCCACAATCCAACGAAAAACATCGATTATCCAGTTGGCAAAATCTTCCCCCCGATATCCTCCATCCATCCAGATAGTGTGCAGTCTTTTAACTTTATCTTTGATGTGATAAACCTGCCAGAACGTGCACGTTTAGTTTAGCGCCTGCACGTTCTGGCACACTTGCAGAAGTAACCAAGACTCGCAAAACTAGCCCTAACAAGTCAACCATAATAAATCGCTTACGTCCATGTATTTGTTTTCCTGCGTCGAAACCAACATCCTTACAAATCATGGTTGCGGTTTCAACTGATTGGCTATCAAAGGCTGCTTCTCATGGACTTGGTTCTCGACTGGCTGTTACCCGAACCCATTGGTTTAGTTTGGGTGATAATCTTGTTTTAACTGTGATGGGACAAATTGCCTATATGCCTGTTTTGGTGTTAGCAGCAAGACTGTGTCCTCCAGGAGTAGAAGCAACATTATTTGCTTTATTGATGTCCGTGTTTAACTTAGCTGGATTAGTATCCTACGAATTCGGTGCAGGGCTGATGCATATATTAGGGATTAGCGAACATAATTTTGAGCTACTTTGGTTGTTAGTCATCATTACTAACGTCAGTACATTATTACCCCTACCATTCATTAAATGGCTACCCTCTGCAAACCCGGAAACCGGGGAATTTTTACCAGATACTATGTCAGAACGAGTGCTGCAACCAGTAGAAGAAACCGTTGATTAGATTTTTATATTTTTAGATTAATACTAAACTATATACTTTGATGGAATTTTCATCATTTTTGTTCATGCATTTTTTGCGTGATTATTATGACAAGGCTCTGCTTTGGTGCTTGTGGCGCGAGTCTCTGCCTCAATTTTGAAGCGGAGCTTCCAAACTCCATTTACCAGACTCAGCCTGGTAATGAAAAATAGAATCTCTGGCTGTTGTTGAGAATAGTGCAATTTATTAAAGAGTCAAAAAGCATCTACGGTTTAAGAGGATGTTTTAAAAGGTGGGACGTATCATAAAAAAGCTCACAAGGCATATCCTGAGAATTATAGAAAACAGCACCCCGTGAGCAAATGAATAAGAATTATCCTAGCAATTTAACGTGGTAACAGTGGGAGTTAATCCCCGAGCTGTTTCCAGAGGCAAAACCAGGTGGTCGTCCACGTACAACAACATGTATGTACCCAGTAGTCGCGATTTTATATTTACTGTGTCAAGGATGTACATGGCGGGCATTACCAGGAGATTTACCACCTTGGTCTACAGTCTATGGCTATTTCAGAAGATGGGGCAAAGACCGTACTTGGCTTCAGCTTCATGACAAACTATATCAATGGGTTCGGGTAACAGCCAGTCGAGAACCAAGTCCATGAGAAGCAGCCTTTGATAGCCAATCAGTTGAAACCGCAACCATGA
>CBZS010000773.1 GCA_000613065.1 Richelia intracellularis
CAACAATCCATATTTGGATTAACAAGAATATATTAGTGGGATAGCATCATGGGTGTTACCGTTAATACCCTGGGTAATACTTCGCGGGAAATTAGATTTGCGATCGCAAATCCTCCTAAGGGGTTCAGTTTTACATAAACCCAGGTCAATCAGAAACTGAATATCATCATTGGGAACATCTCCTAATTCCAAACCTGCCAGGATGGGTTCAATAATGGCTTTTACTCTTGGTTCTCGTAATCTTTCCGCCAAAGAATCGAGATGGGTCTCTTGTCTGCGAATCAGAACTTCTTTGGTTTCATGGATATGCTCCGGTGTAATTGCTACATTGGTATCCCTCACCATCTCCTCAACGATTTCTTTTGCCAAAGCAACCAACCAAGGTTGTCCTTGAGTCAAATCAAATGCAGTA
>CBZS010000774.1 GCA_000613065.1 Richelia intracellularis
ATGTTATTTTATTTAAGCTTACTCGCTACTTATTTTAGGAGAATATAGGGGTTAAACAATAGGATTTGGGGGAGAGATTGTGGATCACAAATAACGAGATACAGTTATTTATTATCGCCAACTCCTTCATTGAAATCACCCCTAATGAGAGCAGATTGAGGAAAAAAGATTGTGCATTTACTAATTCCAGCCGCCGGGATGGGGAAACGAATGGGAAGTAACAAGAACAAACTTCTGTTAGAGGTGCGATCGCAACCCCTATTGAGTTGGACTTTGTTAGCTGCCAACGCTGCACCCGCTATCAGTTGGATTGGAATTATTTCTCAACCCTATGATTGGGATTACTTTGAGGAAATTATCTCCAAGCAGCAATTCACCAAACCAATACAATTTATTCCCGGCGGTTCCACCCGTCAAGAATCAGTTTACAATGGCTTACAGGGACTGCCAGCAGATGCAAGAAAAGTTTTAATTCATGACGGTGCTCGTTGTCTTGCTACCCCAGATTTGTTTGAACGCTGTGCCGCAGCTATGGAAAATTGTGCTAGTTTTATCGCGGCTGTACCTGTTAAAGATACGATTAAGGTGGTAGACCAAAGGGGAATTATCCAATCTACTCCCGTTCGCAGTAATTTATGGGCAGCCCAGACTCCCCAAGGATTTGATGTCAATCTCTTAAAACAATGTCACGAAACAGGTATAGATAAAGGGTGGGAAGTCACTGATGATGCTGCCTTGTTTGAAAAATGTCGCTTAGATGTACATATAGTTGAGGGAGAAGAAACTAATTTGAAAGTCACTACCCCCCAAGATTTAGCGATAGCTGAATTTATCCTCGCATCTCGATGTGGAGGAGTAAAGAAGTAATGCAGAGAAGGGAGATTTGTAGAGCTGGGTTAAATTTCACCTAATAATTTATACCGCTAGGAAATTTATCATGCTGAGGATGTAAAAAGGGGCAATATAAAGGTCAAAATATCTTGATTTTTTCTATATTTATGGTATATTACATCCCACTTCTGAATCTGTACTGATGTCATGAAAAAAAGTGGATGTAAACCGGGATTTGACCTTGAATAAAAATAAATCTATCTCCAGAAATTTAAAGTATCTAGCTTGTAAAACATGGAGTTAATCCCAAATCCAAAATCGTTCGATTGAGCGTAGAGACGAAATCTAGCAATCCCAAATCCAATGACTGCTGCGACAATAATAGAAGCAATTCTATATTTAAAGGGTCAACCCCTATCAGTTGGTGAAATTGCCGAGTGTGCTGCTTGCGATCGCGCCACAGTTGAAGAGGGGATAATTGAACTTATTGATGAATATGCTCACCGCGATAGTGCCTTAGAAGTAGTAGAAACACCTAAAGGGTACTGTTTACAACTCAGATCTGATTTTCAAGAACTAGTGCAAACCCTAATTCCCGTAGAACTGGGTGTGGGAGCATTGCGAACCCTAGCTGCGATCGCTCTTAATAACCCGATTCGTCAAAGCGATTTAATTAACGTTCGCGGTTCAGGGGCGTATCAACATGTCCAAGAACTAGTTGATCAAGGTTTTGTACGTAAACGTCGTACTAGTGAATCCCGGTCTTATTCGCTACAAGTAACTCCAAAATTCCATCAATATTTTCAAATTGACCAACTCCCTCAACCATTTACCAATAATTCTCAGGAAAAACAATTAGAGCTACAGGGAACTCCAGTCCCAGAAGAGGTTTGACAGCCTTTTTACAGCTGGAAGACTTGCACAATCCGTAAAATGGACGTGGCTCATAGTTATACTATGGTTTAGAGTAGAATTAGCAACTCAGCTAAAAATAACTGCCAATGGTGTTTGATCCCAACTTCTTGAATGACAACTCTGAGGAACACCCCAAGAATCTACTACACGAGCACTTTGACGATAACTCCAATCAGTTACTAAACTATTTGCAGCACCAGTCTCCCGAAGTCTTAGCCCGTGTCGCCCAATCCGTCAGCCCGGAAATTAAACAAATAATTTCCCAAAATGTTCAAGGGCTAGTGGGAGTGCTACCCGCAGATAATTTTAATGTACAAGTGACCACAGATAAAGAGAATCTTGCTGGTCTTTTAGCTTCGGCAATGATGACGGGATATTTCCTGCGTCAAATTGAGCAACGGATGCAATTAGACAACCTCACCAACCCCAACGTTGGTAATTAGTACAATAGGTATAGAAGTCATAGGCGCGGGAAATGTGTCTATTTGCTTCAAATATCTATAGAGTAATACTTTGAGGGAAATCTTTGTATCCACTATATCAGGCTTCTATTTCGGTATAGGCTAATACAGTGTGGAGTACATCAAATAATCATTATAAATCTGTAAAAACCTTATGATTAAGCTTTTGGGCCTATATTTCAGGAATAGCCCCCTGTGCATTGCCTATGCTACCCTGTGAGCATTAATCTAAGGAAGCAAGAATTGAGTTTAGAAGAAAAACTTTCTAAACTCAGCTAATTATTTCCTCTCAGCAAATAAAAAAAATGACTTAATGGAAATATTTCCAGAAACTAATTAACAACATCACAATTATTCAAGATAGAGCAATAAATAGTGTAGTCCCTTCATGCGAATTATTTAGATTTCACTAGTAAATTGTAACTCTAACTTACAATTGATTACTTTTTCTTCGCTGCTGCCTTTCCGGCCTTTGCAGCCTTTGCGGCTTTTTTTGCAGTTTTTTCTGCTGTGATTGCAGCTAATCTGGCTTGTTCTTTCTCTTCAGCAATTTTATCGAGATAATAGTGATAATCACCGAGGTAAACCCGAAATTCCCCATCGCGAATTTCCACAATTTTGTTAGCAATCTGAGAAATAAAATAGCGATCGTGAGATACCACTAATACCGTGCCATCATAATCTTTAATCGATGACTCCAGCATCTCTTTTGCTGGTATATCAAGGTGGTTAGTAGGCTCATCCAGAATCAGTAAGTTGGCGGGAGTCAGTAACATTTTTGCCAAGGCTAAACGCGCTTTTTCCCCTCCACTTAAAGCAATCACTTTCTTAAATACTGTATCCCCACTGAATAAAAATTTTCCTAACAGGGTGCGCACTTCTTCATTCTTCCAGTCAGGAACCTCATCATGAATGGTTTCCATGACGGTCTTTTGTAAATCCAAAGCTTCAGCCTGGTTTTGTTCAAAATAACCAGGAATCACATTATGCTCACCCAGACTCACACCACCTTCTGTGGGTGGTTCCATCCCCATAATTATCCGCAGCAAGGTCGATTTACCCGCACCATTGGGAGCTAAAAAGGCAATGCGATCGCCCCTTTCAATTAACAAATTAGCACCCAGAAATAGGATTTTATCATCATATGTATGGGTTAGCTCCTTAATCTTCACAACTTCCCTACTACTCCGGGGTGCAGGAGGAAATTGGAATTGTAAAGTCCTCACACTTCCTGTAGGTACTTCAATACGCTCAATTTTTTCTAACTGCTTTTCCCTACTTTTTGCTTGGGTACTGCGGGTAGCACTAGCACGAAACCTTTCTACAAAAGCTTGTTGTTTATCAATCTCTTTCTGTTGACGCTCATAAGCACTCATTTGTGCAGCTTGGTTTTCTGCCTTCTGTTGCAGATATGCAGAATAATTACCAAGGTAAGTTGTAGAAACACCCCGTTCCGTTTCCACAATTTGAGTACACAATCTATCTAAGAATTCGCGGTCATGGGAAACTATCACCATGGGGGTATTTAAGCCTTTAAGGTATTTCTCTAACCATTCAATAGTTTCTAAATCTAAATGGTTTGTCGGCTCGTCTAACAGCAATAAATCCGGTTCCTGGAGAAGAATTTTAGCTAAACCCATCCGCATTTGCCAACCGCCACTAAATGCACTCACCAGGCGTTCGCCATCTTCTGCCTCAAAACCCATTTCTGGTAGAATTTTACCAATCCGTGCTTCTAAGCCATAGCCGTCCAGAGCTTCAAATTGCCGTTGTG
The DNA here is from genome assembly GCA_000613065.1 of Richelia intracellularis. Classification (GTDB taxonomy): domain Bacteria; phylum Cyanobacteriota; class Cyanobacteriia; order Cyanobacteriales; family Nostocaceae; genus Richelia; species Richelia intracellularis_B. Next base: position 3,982 of record CBZS010000774.1, read on the forward strand.
CTCGGTCTAACTTGTGAATTAACTCATCTAATTCCTCTGGGGAAGCAGTTTCCATTTCCCGTTGTATCTGCATTAAGGACTGTTGTACTTGATTCGCTTCTGTAAATACGGTCCAAAACTCTTCTCTGACGGTACGGGATGGGTCTACTTCAAACTCTTGATTTAAGTAAGCTATATGTAGACTGGCAGGACGGATAATTTCCCCAGCAGTAGGTTCAGTGTCCCCGGAGATAATTTTCAACTGAGTAGATTTACCCGCACCATTGACACCAACTAAACCAATGCGTTCGCCACTTTTTATTTCCCAATTCACATCTTTGAGAACTTCACCTGTGGGGTATATTTTACTAATATGTTCTAATCGCAGCATCAATTATCTCCAAACTAGGACAGGTGGGTTTAAGGATTGTGTCCTATCTTAACAAAATTTAATTACAATTTCCGTACTGCTTTTTCTGGATCAGGATTTGATTTCACAAGTCGGGAGGCATTATATTGAGAACAATCATCCAGAAAAGTAATCATGTCACATTTGTAGTTGACAGTTATTCTATATTCCCTGTTTTATGCAACTGACCTTAGAAAAAGCCTACTCCGGATAATCAGGGCATTGTACTGAGAAAAATTGAGGTGAATTGAAGTGCTCCCCCTGGCTAATCATCTTTTTTAACTACATCATCATTGGGAGTATCATTTTGTTCCCGCTTAATATTCTCTTCTAGAGATTGAATTTGCTCCCGACGTGCTTCTAGCTCTAAACTACGACGGGCTAAATCTTGACTTTGCAAAGTCAAATCCTGCCGCCATTTTTCTGCCTTTTCTGCTTCTTGACGCAAAATTTCTGGGGTAATACCAGTAGTAAGAAAAGTTCTTACTAGATTTAATACCCAGTTAGTAGCTTCTTCTACCCACTCAATTTTCCCGGTACTAGAAAGCTCCACCAATACTAAAAGGTTTTCGGTGAGAGAAAAGGGGATGGGTTGGGGTATTTTATCCGAGGAACCGGAACGAGAGTTATTTGTGGAGATACTTTCACAATTTTGTTGTGCCACAATCATAAGATCTGATTGAGACATGCTTCCCTGTCCTAAATCAGTAGTATTATTTTTGCCCAGCAAGATGAAAGCTTCCTCTGGGATTGTTGACCAAAAATATTCTGATTCCTGACGTGCTAGCAGTCGCAATTGATACTGCTCTAAAAATTCATTTTTATGCACCTGAGCTAGGTATAGCATGGGCTTATGAGTTATTATGCTGATCTATGATTATTAGTTTTGTGTGCTTTCTATATCAGAACAAACTTAGTTTATTAAATTAATAAATTTAATGGATTAAAGAATATGTATATATTATTACTTTATGTTGATAACTGTTGATAACTATAGATTTGCTCGATAATACCTTATATTTTGATTATCCTACAATTAGATATTGTGAATTAATTGCGAACGCAAACTTTATAATATTTTAGATTTCAAGGTTGCAGTCATAGGTCATAAGTAGGAAACATCCTGGAAATTTGGTTTTGCTTGGGTAAGGGGGTAATTGGAAGATTACATCCCTCACCATAATTATGCTCAAATTTCCAGAAATACTCAGGAATATCTAAGATAATGTTTGCAGGCGTTCTCGCAAAATTTCCGCTTGTTTTTCTGCTTCCGCCAAGGCTTCTTTTGCTCCTTGGACAACTTCAGTTGGTGCTTTGTCCACAAATTTAGGATTGCTCAA
>CBZS010000775.1 GCA_000613065.1 Richelia intracellularis
CTGACAAAATTCGAGTAGCGGTGGTTGGTGGTGGCTATAGTGGGGTGGAATTGGCTTGTAAACTAGCTGATAGGCTTGGTAGTCGTGCTAGATTAAGACTGATTGAAGTTGGCGATTGCATTTTACGTAACTCCCCAGATTTTAACAGCGAAGCAGCAACCAAGGCATTAGAAGCCAGAGGGGTATTTGTTGATTTAAATACTAAAGTAGAATCTATTACCCAAGATTCTATTAAATTAGAATACAAAGGCACTACGGATACAATTCCAGTGGATTTGGTGATCTGGACAGTAGGCAACAAAGTTAGTCCAGTAATTCAAAGCTTAGATTGCAAGCAAAATCAACGGGGACAAATTGCGATCGCTCCTACTTTGCAACTTTTAGAATACCCCCATATTTTTGCTTTAGGAGACATTGCAGAATGTATCGATGCTGATGGCAGTCAAGTTCCAGCCACAGCCCAGGTTGCTTTCCAACAATCTGACTACACCGCATGGAATATCTGGGCAAGTTTAACCAATCGTCCTTTATTACCCTTCCAGTATCAAAATCTCGGGGAAATGATGGCCTTAGGGGTAGATGATGCCACACTTACGGGTTTAGGTCTGAGTTTACAAGGACCATTAGCATCTGTCGCCCGTCGTCTTGCATACCTGTACCGGATGCCCACTTTAGATCATCAGTTAAGGGTTGGTTTTAACTGGCTAGCACGTCCACTTATGGACATTCTATCTAGATGAAGGAACTGCATTTGGGTACCCTAATTGAATGTAAGGAAGGAGAATAAAGGTAAAATAAACTACTGAGATTCTAATTCCCCGGGGGTAAATATTCGCGTAAAACCTGTGACACAATTTGTTCATTAACTCTTATAAACAATATAGGGTTAGAGGCATATCTTTGGTACAAGAGTAATACAAACATGTGTAAGCAAAAGATACCTCGAATAAAATTAGAAGGCATTGTGTGTTGAGATAACATCACTGTAGAGAAAGGTTGTTAGTAAAATTTTCAATCAAGTTTGCATTTTGAAATAAGTCATGCTAGAGTGACTTCGTGTGTGAGGAGTAAGTGAAAATAAAAAGCGTTTGGGGTGGAAACACGGCAACACTCCCGCACGCTTTTTGTTTTATGTATTCTATATAAACTTGGGCGATTTTCGTGAATGAATCTATCCTCCTAAACTAAGGTATGGAGAGTTGAGTGCAATGATACACTGAACTTCTTGAAATGTCGAAACTATTTAGTCTAGATAATTAATTCTTGTCATAAATCGCCTTGTTTCACAACTTTCCTCAATCTTCATCAAGCATAGGAAACATTTCTTCAATAGTCCATAAATCATCTTTATTCTCTAGGAACCACACTCTGCTGGCCGGTGTAAGTCTGCTCCAAATGATTTCTGGTGAAACGTGGGGAGAGGAACACTGGTACTCTTCGCCTAAAGCTTTTAAATTTTCCAGGACTTCATTGGGGATACCTATTGCTTCCCAATCAATATCTGTGTAAACACCAGAAATACCTCTGGATGGTAAGAATATTAGCTGTGCTGCTCTAATTAAGTCAGCAAAATGCACTTCTTTGATTTGGTAAAACTGGGGTGGTATTTCAGCTTGATGTTCTGCGGACATGATAAGATTAGTGCTGTCAACGTGTAGATTTGCAAAATTTACGAGCAGAGATATCCGCCTCAATGTCTTTACTTTAGCTTATACAATTTTGGATTGAATATTGGGCGTTCCTTTGCGACTTGCCTCGTCGCGGGGTCTCTCGTCGCAATTTCTTCTCCTTGGACTTGCCAATTAAGAACCTAACTGGGCAATCATGAAACCTGGATTCCAGTAAGCACGGGTAGTTTGAATCTTACCAGCATCATTGATTTCAAATACTGTAATTCCTTCAAACTGAACTTATTTACCGGTTTTGCTAGTTCCTACCATTTTCCACTTAACAGCATATATTCATTGCCTGCAATGAATATATGCTCGGTTTTCGCTTCTAAGGTTTTATAGGAGGCTTGTAAAAGTCCAATAAAATCTTGAAATCCCTCATGTACTTTACTTGGTGGTTCACCTACGCGGTCAAAACTAATGGCATCTAGAGCAGCCATGAATCCAGAAGGTTATCTGGATTCATGGCTGCCATGTTAGCAAAGTATGATGCAATAATATTAGCGATCGCTTTTTGTGTCATTTCAGTTATCAGTTATGAATGATTAGTTATCGGTTTACCCATCGATAAATCGAGGAACTTGGGTGAGGGAAATGGTTTCCACCTATAAAATTTGGAGGCTTGATACCAATAACTGTTTGGTCATAAAATTTTTTATATTTCTGGTGGTAGATGTTTCCGTGGAAGCTAGTTAATTTACAAATGTTTTCACAATAGATTTGAGTTTTGTTTTCAACCCCCGATCTATCTTATTACCCAATAGGTTATTTGCTGCATTGACATACTTAAGGCTTTGCTCTTGCTGTTCCCAGCATTCGAATTGTGGGTGATATACTTCATTAAAAAAGCGCTGGTGTTGTGGACATAGCCCCTCAACTACCTCCGGTGCAAAGCTCGGTTTGTGATGGCGGACATTGATATGATTGTAGGCACAGAAAATCGTCATGCTAGGGTTATTAGGATTTTGCC
>CBZS010000776.1 GCA_000613065.1 Richelia intracellularis
AGTTTTTTAATGCTTCTAAAACATGCAGGTTTTCTTCTCCAGGCAGTCCAAAAACATATTCTACTCCTTCATTCTCAAGACACTTGACCAACAATTCTGCCGTGTTCATTGTTTCTTATCCTTCCCGCTTCCTTGGCTTTGTAGGATTTTTATATAGTCTTGGGACTTACCAGATTCACAGAAAATAGAGGAATCTAATCCTGCGATTGTGAAAATTACTAAGATTTACATCACAATCTATTTTTACGAAGAGGAAGCCCCAGAGATATATCCAGCTAAATGAATCGATCAAATTATTTTTAATAATGAATCGATCAAATTATTTTTAATACTGACTTGTTATCAGATTTACTTCACCCACACAGTTTTAACATTGACAAACTCATGTATGCCTTGGATACTTAACTCTCGTCCATATCCAGAACGTTTTATACCACCAAAGGGCATACGGGGGTCGGATTTTACCATGCCATTGATAAATACCGCACCAGCCTCAATATCGTTAATTAACCGTTGTTGTTCTTGGGGATTGGTTGTCCAAGCGCTAGCACCAAGTCCAAAGGGGGTGTCGTTAGCTAGTTTAATTGCAGCATCAATGTTTGGAACCCGGAATAACATTGCTACAGGGCCGAAAAATTCCTCCTTAGCTACAGGATGTTCTGGAGGAATATCAGTAATGAGGGTGGGTGGATAGTAGTTACCAGGGTTGTTTGGTATGGGTTTGCCACCTAAAATTAATTTTGCCCCGATATGTATAGTTTTTTGCACCTGTTGGTCTAAATCTTCAAGAATTTTTTTAGTAGCCAAAGGTCCAATGTCGGTTTCTGGAACCATGGGATCGCCAATTTGTAAGGCTTTAAATTTTTCTAATAGTAGTTTTTCAAATTTATCTGCGATCGCATCGATTACGATAAAGCGTTTGGCTGCAATACAAGATTGCCCGTTATTTAACATTCGTGCTGTAGTACCAGTTACAGCAGCAGATTCGAAGTCAGCACTTGGTAACACGATAAATGGATCGCTACCACCCAATTCCAACACAGTTTTTTTTATCTGGGTTCCTGATGCTGCCGCTAAGGATCCTCCCGCAAGTTCGCTACCTGTCAATGTAGCGGCTTGTACTCGTGGATCTGCCATTAAGGGTGCAACTTGACTTGCATCAACCAAAAGGGTTTGAAATACCCCATCGGCAAACCCGGCTGTTTGTAAAATATCTTCAATGGCTAAGGCGCATTGGGGTACATTGGAGGCATGTTTGAGTAAAGCCACATTACCTGCCATCAGTGCAGGTGCAGCAAAGCGAAAGACCTGCCAGAAGGGGAAATTCCAAGGCATTACTGCTAAGATAATCCCCAATGGTTGGTAGCGGATAAAACTTTCACTGGCATCGGTTTTTGCCGGTACATCTGCAAGAAACTCTGCCCCATGTTCCGCATAGTAACGACATACTAAAGCACATTTTTCTGCTTCTGCGATCGCGCTTTTGTAAGTTTTACCCATTTCTATGGTCATCAACTTGGCGAAATCAGCTTTTCTCTGCACTAAAATATCAGTACAGGATTTTAGTAGTTGCGATCGCTCTTGAAAACTAGTGTGACGATATGTCTCAAAAGCCTGTTGCGCTAGATTGAGCTTGGCGGGAATTTCCGCATCTTTGAGTGGTTCAAAAGTTTTCAATAGTTCCCCAGTTGCGGGATTAATCGTGGAGATAGTCATTTTCTAACCTCCCGTAAAAAATATTTTTAGGTAGCATCCAGCCTTATCAAGCTCTCAATTCTGGAAGCTACTACCCAAATTCTAGTCTTTTCTCCCTATTTTGTCGGCTTAATGTTAATATTTATCAATATTTATCGTTTGAATCACTACATATTATTTGTGTATTTGTACTATAAAGATTAATTCCCTTTGACTTCGTTATGGTTACTTCTCGTTAACCATAACGGAGTAAAATCTACTTTTTAGGGGAACGCGATTCACCTCTAATTCTTCGAACCAGCCATTAATAGACCGATTTCTTCTATGGTGGTGTTATTAGCATCTAATACACTTACAAACTCACCTCGATACATTACCGCTATGCGATCACTCATTGTCATGAACTCTTCGAGCTCGGTAAAAATATATACAATTCCTGCACCCCTTTCTCTTTCTTTTAATAATTGTTGCTGCACTGCTTCCGTTGCTCCCACATCTAATCCTCTTGTCAGTTGCATGCCTACAATTAATTGGGGTTCCCCTGCTAACTCTCTGGATAATACTACTTTTTGCTGATTTCCCCCCGAAAGTTGACTGACTGGAATATCTGCGGAAGTAGCTCCAAGATCAAAGCTATAAATTGCTGACTTAGCGTTTGCTTGAATTGGAGAAAATTAAAATAATAGATATTGACAGAAAGGTAATCTATTAAAGAATTTTAATATCAAATTTATAGCGATACTAAATGGTAAGATTAATCCCATTTTCTGCCTGTATTCAGGGATATAACCTATATTCTTAATTCTTCTGCTTAAATTTACAATATTTTGATTATCATCCAGATATAAATAATTAATTTTACCCTGCTGGATTTTTTATAAACCACAAATAGCATCTGCTAGTTCCCTTTGCCCATTACCATCTACTCCAGCAATACCCAATATTTCCCTGGAGTGTAAAAGGAAAGAAACATTACTAACAGCAGGTATACCACGTCTATCAATAATTTGTAGATTTTCTAAAGATAAAACAGTATTTCCTAAGGCTATAGAAGGTTTTGCTATTTGCAAACAAACCTCTCTCCCTACCATAAATGCTGCTAATTCTTGGGATGTGGTATTTTCTATGTTGGTATTAGCAACAACTTTTCCTCGACGTAATACTGTGACTGTCTTGCAGAGATGAATTACCTCTTCTAATTTATGACTAATAAAAATAATTGTTTTACCAGCAACAGCCAATTTTTTCAGAATCATCATGAAAGATTCTACTTTCTGTGGAGTTAGTACTGCCGTCGGTTCGTCAAAAATTAAATATTAGCTTGGCGGTACAAAACTTTGAGAATTTGTACTCTTTGTTGCACTCCAACTGGTAAATTACCAACTATCGCACAAGGATCAATTTCCATACCATAACTTTGGGCTATTCGTGTAAGCTTCATCTGCTTTTTTCGTAAATTTAACCGCCATTTATAGGAACTCCCCAGAATTATGTTTTCACTTACGGTTAATTGAGGAACTAGCATAAAATGTTTATAAATCATGCCAATTACTAACTTCATGGCAGTCTGGGTAGATGTAATGTCTGCAAGTTTATTTTGTAAATAAATTTGACCACTATCAGGCTGGTAAATACCACTAAAAATATTCATTAACGTGGTCTTACCAGCGCCATTTTAACCCAAAATAGCGTGTATATCTCCTGACTCTATTTGTATATTCATATGGTCATTTCCGACAAAATAACCAAACTTTTGAGTGATATTAGTCAAGCATAATTCCATTGTGGATATTGGATATTGAATTGATTCTATGAACGCTTGATTTCTATTATGCTTTTTGGATACAGCGAGTTGCTACTCCTGCTTACTGACACTTCTCAAACACAATTTTTTTAGTG
>CBZS010000777.1 GCA_000613065.1 Richelia intracellularis
GATAATCGGTGTACTTATTGTCTTTATAGATTTCCTGTGCTTTCTCAGTGGCAATTGCTCCCATAGTCACTGCCTGCATAGGTAAGACATCAAATTGATTCTGTTCGACTGGGCGGATGAAATCAGCAATGCACAGCCGACGACCGGATTTCTGACGGGGAAATGTCCAAGTCACAAACGGAGTTGCTGTTGCAGCTGTTAAGCCCTGCTCGATCACACTTGGATCATAAACATGAACGGAATTGTCAACGGCTGCACACGGGAAATAACCATAAACTAGAGTGGGTTCTAACCATTGTTCTGTACGAATTTTTTGCTTCCACTCTTCCAATATTGGATGAACCTTCGATGCCAAGAACCAATCATATTCCTCGCGAGATTGGTCTTTCGGTTTACGGAATTGCCATTGGCCAGCGAACAGTGCCTGCAAATCCATGTACCAGAACAGTTCTTCCAAATTTATATCGCCACTCTGAAGAATTTTCGTCCCCCAGAAAGGTGGTGTAGGACGTTCGATATCAATCGCCACATTTTCCGAGCGTTTGGTATCAATGACATTGGGTTCATCGGATTTCTGGGCATCACCATTAACTTTTCGATCTAAATCTTCAATCGCTTTGCGTCCCTTTTGGTTAAACTGAGCAAATTCTCCTGTAAAGCCTTCGGTATCCACCCAGCATTGCTTCTCTTTGGCGGGCATCAGCCGATCCATAAAGGTCAAATCGGCAAAAGCATCTTTACCGTAAATCACCTGCCCTTGGTAAGTATCTTGACAATCCCCATAGACAAATTTTGGAGTTAGTGCTGCACCGCCTAAAATCACTGGAACTCTAATGCCTTTAGCATTAAATGCTGCCAGATTTTCTTTCATAAATGCTGTAGACTTCACCAGCAAGCCACTCATGGCAATACAATCAGGCTGATGCTGCTCATAGGCTTCGACGATTGCCTCAATGGCTTGTTTAATGCCCATATTGACCACCTTGTAGCCATTATTGGTCAAGATGATATCCACTAGATTCTTCCCGATATCATGGACATCGCCTTTAACAGTTGCAATCAGCAATTTCCCTTTGCCGCGATCTTCGTCCTCTCCTTCGATTTTTTCCATGTAGGGTTCGAGGAAAGCCACTGCAGATTTCATGGTTTCCGCTGACTGCAACACGAAAGGCAATTGCATTTGACCGGAGCCAAACAGTTCGCCCACAACCTTCATTCCATCCAACAAGAAAGTATTGATAATCTCCAATGCTTTATGACCTGCATCTAAACCCGCCTTTAACGCATCTTCCAATCCAATCCGCTCACCATCAATAATATGTTGTTTCAAGCGTTCGTCGATGGGCAAATCTGCTAAGGAAGGGCCCGATCTAGCATCCTTTGCACTCACTCCCGCAAAAATTTCCGTCAGCTTCGTCAACGGATCGTAGGTGCAAATATCCCCTTCAAATCCGCGATTGTCATAAATCAAATCGCGACAGACCTGTTGATGTTCTTCAGTAATCTTCGATAACGGCAAAATCTTGGCAGCAGAGACAATTGCCCCATCCATTCCAGCTTTCATCGCTTCATTCAGGAAAACCGAATTTAATGTGATACGAGTGGCTTGACTCAAGCCAAAAGAAATGTTGGAGACCCCCAGCATAAAATGGACACCGGGCAGATTTTCCCGAATCAGTCGAATTGATTCGATCGTTGCTTTGGCATTTTCTCGATCCTCCTCAATCCCAGTTGAAATAGGTAGGGCTAAGGTGTCATAGAAAATTTCATGGGCTGGAATCCCAAAGTTGAGCGCATCCTGATAAGCCCGTTGGGCGATCTCGAATTTTTTCTGGGCGGTTCGAGCCATTCCCTCTTCATCGATACAGCCGATGACAACTCCTGCACCATATTCTTTTGCCAATTGCAGGACTTTAAAAAATCGCTCCTCCCCATCTTCATAGTTGGTGGAATTAAGCAAAGATTTGCCCCCCGCGACCTTGAGACCCGCTTCCATTTTTGTCCACTCGGTGGAGTCGAGCATCAGCGGGAGGGTCGTATGCTTCACCAGTCGCGATACGAGTTCTCGCATATCCCGTTCTCCATCACGCCCGACGTAATCTACGTTTACATCCAGCATATGTGCGCCTTCCTTGACCTGGGATTTGGCGATCGCTAATAATCCATCCCAATCATCTTCATTCAACAGGGTGCGGACTTTTTTAGAACCACTGGCATTTAATCGCTCACCAACGATGAGAAAAGAATTATCCTGCTGATAGGTTTGAGCGGAATAAATTGAAGCTGCTGCTGGTGTGTAGGAGAGGGGCGACCGAATCTCACCCTCGGCATTTTGTCGCACCGATCGCTCTTTTAGTGTGGTGCGTTCCACAGCCTCAGCTAAAGCTTGAATATGTGCTGGGCGAGTACCGCAGCAACCACCGACAATTTGAACTCCATGTTCCGCAATGAATCCTGTCATGGCAGTTGTATATTCTTTGGGAGTCATTTTATAAACCGCCTGACCGCCAACATTTTCTGGTAGTCCCGCATTGGGAATACAGGAAATGGGGAACGGTGAATTTTCTGACAGATACTTGATATGAGAAGTCATCAAATCGGGACCCGTTGCACAATTTAGTCCCAAAATATCAATGGGGAAGGGTTCCAGAATTGCCAGCACCCCAGATATATCTGTTCCCACCAACATGGTTCCCTGCATTTCCATTGTCACAGACACCATTAAGGGGATTCGCGAACCTTTTTTGGCAAACACCGCCTCAAACGCACTGAGTGCCGCCTTTATTTGCAGAACATCTTGACAGGTTTCCACGATGAAGAGATCGACTCCTCCGTCATAGAGTCCTTCTGCTTGGACCATGAAGCTCGCTTTCAATTCATCATAGGTAATATGACCGAGGGTAGGTAACTTGGTTCCTGGACCAATCGAACCTGCGACAAATCTTGGTTTTTCGGGAGTTGTAAACTCATCTGCACAACGGCGAGCCAACTGTGCCGCCTTTTTACTTATCTCGTAAGCCCGATCGCCTAGATCATACTCAGCCAGGACTAACGGACTAGATCCAAAGCTATCGCTCTCAATAACATCTGCCCCTGCCGCGAGAAAATCACGATGGACTTTCGCCACTGCTTCTGGCTTACTGATGACTAAGTATTCATTACAACCTTCATATTCCGCTCCACCAAAATCCTCGGCGGTCAAGTTTTGGGATTGGATGTTAGTTCCCATCGCACCATCAAAAATTATCACTCGGCGATATGGACTCTGGAGCCGTTGGGTAAATGAAATATTTCGCTGAGGTTTTGGAACTTCAATACTTAGCATAGGAGTAATGGGTATAGCGGTTCTAGGTTCTCTCATCCAACCTTTTTAACCTTAAAGCAATTCAGAGCAAAAGGCTGAAGAGGATAACTTTAGTAACGAGAATCGTTTTCATGTTAGCATGAGAACACCTCATATATGGTAGTTCTAATATAGAAACCGTCAATATAATTAGGTAGCTATCCAGCTCTATTCTGGGCGAGGTAGGTACTTTAATATTATCTTTTGTAGCTAATTAATTAGCGGTATATATAGAACCCATTTGAAATATATAGTCCCCATCTACAAGCCCTTCACTGCCTTAGGTTAACCCGTCTTATGATAATTTACTACAACAAAGCGGTGTTTTAAAAGCCTAGTCATTGTAAGAAGTTGCCTAAAACGGCTTTCATGAAACCCTTATATTTCAAGCAAAGATGTCAAATGGGTTCTACAGGGGGAGTGAGTCTAAAGATTCATGTTCCGTTTTTAAGACGAGTCGGATGGGTGGCTGTCTGCCTTAATTCAACAGCATAGACCCATTACACAGTACTTCATAGTGAGTGATGAAAGCGTATATTATCTCTACTCAACTGATCAAGCTTGGTCACTCCCATCAATTTCATATCACGCTCAATTTCAGTGCGCATATTACCTAAAGCACGCTCAACTCCTGCTCTCCCAGCAGCAGCCAATGAGTAAAGATAGAATCGCCCACCGGAACATGCTTTAGCTCCAACAGATAGGGCCTTAAGCACATGGGTACCGCGCTGAATACCACCTTCGCAAATGACATCAATTTTATCACCAACGGCATCACAAATTTCTGCGAGTTGATCAAAGGGGCTACGCGAACCATCGAGCTGACGGCCACCGTGATTAGAAACCATAATTCCCGTACAACCAATATCAACAGCACGCTTGGCATCTTCCACACTCATTATCCCTTTCAGTGCAAACTGCCCATTCCACTGAGAGCAGAGTTTTTCAGCATCATTCCAATTCATGGATTGATCTAGCATTGTTGAAAAGTAATCACCAACAGAGACTGCTAAATTCGTTCCCTCCGAGACATAGCCAGACAAATGCGGCATATCGAACTTTTCTTTCGTGAGAAAGTTCCAAGCCCATGCTGGGTGCGTTGCAAAACTCATTAAGGAGTCAAGTGTTAATTTTGGTGGCGAAGTAAATCCCGTACGCAAATCACGTTCGCGATTACCACCAGTAATAGTATCAACGGTTAATGCTAACACATTAAAGTTCGCTGCTCGTGCGCGTTCAAGCAACGCATCATTCAAGCCACGGTCTTTATGGAAGTAGAACTGAAACATCTTTGGCGTGTTTGCGATCTTTGCGATTTCTTCAACGGTTACTGTCGCCAGTGAAGAGACCCCAAACATTGTGCCATATTGTTCAGCGGCTTTGGCAACCGCACGCTCTCCTTCGTAATGAAAAAGGCGTTGCAATGCTGTCGGTGCACAGTAGATAGGCATGTCTAGTTTTTGCCCCATCACCTCAACTGACATATCCACATTTTCCACACCAACAAGCACGTTCGGAATAAGATCACAGTCTTCATAGGCTTGAGTGTTGCGCCGATAGGTCTGTTCATCATCGGCCGCTCCATCGATGTAATTGAAGATTGGTCCTGGTAGTCGGTGTTTCGCTAATTTCCGGAAATCCTGAAAATTGTGACAGTCATTCAATCCCATAAAATACCTCAGTGAGATTTATGTTTACTTGGAGTAAAAGTATTGAACTAAGCCGGACAGTCACCCATCCAACTCATACAGCAAGCAAGCGGCACTTACCACATGGGGAAGCATTCAGTCGGCGCTTCAAGAACGTCGATGGATTCAGTTTTTGTTCAGCGTATCAAGCAATCCAGAGAGCTTACGGTAAATAGCTTCATGTCGCTCCCGGAGCTGCTCATGGATCTGGCCCTCGTACCGAGTGTTCTGCGCTTCATGAGCAGCGATTATCTGCACATGCTCCAGCAAGTTTACCTCATCCTCGTGAAGCTCAGCCTCAACACGGCGTAGACCCGCGAGCAGCTTGCCGTGTTCGATGGGCCAGGTGCGATGGTCCGCCAGCCAGCACTCGTGTTTCGCGTGGTCGTGTTCGTTCTGGTTCTGAGCATTTATGTTATTAAGAAGGTAAATTTTCTAAAAAAACTTAAGCTTAGGTGTCAATACTTCCGGGCACCTCGATTAATCAAGTCTTAGGTAATCTGAGGGGGTTCGAAGAACTACAAGAAAGTGAAATTGGGCAAAAAATAGCTCAACCGGAACTATTTCTAGTTTTAATCTGGCTCAATAGAGCCAATTTAGACGCAATTATCCCACAGCTTTAGGATTTTGATTCTCCCCAAATCCATAACGTTTGAAGTTGTAGACTAAATTCTTCACTCCAATAGTCGCCTTGACTGACTGCTTACCAATGGAACCCATTAACTTGCCTCCCATTTCATTAACCCAGTTGACCAAAAACTTGTTCTACCTTAGCTCTGACTTGAGAACGCTCTCGATTATCTTCTTTCTGTTTTCCAGTCAATGGATGATTGTGGTAGGCTCGTTCATTAATATGACTGAGGAATTGTAAAATCTGTATAATCCATTCAATAGATTCACTACAATAGGCACTATCTGCCCAAACCTCTTCCCCCTGGTTTTGCTCATCCAACAGTGCCCCTAACACTTGGGAACCATGCACTGAAGCATCCGTGACTTGATAGCGAAGAATAAAAACGTACTCCACATCGATATTGATGTGGTTTTTATAACCAAAGTAACTCTGACCATGCTTTTTTGTCCAGGGAGCATCGGTATCCTTCTGGGACAAGCGATGAGGCTTTTGGTGCCAACTATCGGGAATTGATCCTAGGGCAAGTTTTTGCTTCTCTTCCTTAGTATTATGCTGCTTGGGAAGTGGAATCAGTGTGGCATCTACTATTTGACCCTCCTTACCTTGGTTGCCTTGGTCTCTCAGGTCGCTATCAAATTAATTGCTCAAACAGTTCTTCAATAAGACCCTGATGGTTCAACTGCTGCCGAAATAAACAAACTGTAGTTGCATCTGGTATTGGTTCTGCTAGTAGCCCCAAGCCCAAAAATCTCATGAACGATAGTCGGTCATTGACCTGGTACTCCAGTTCTTCATCACTGATTTTGTACAGTTGTTGGAGCACAAGTATTTTGAACATGACTATTGCATCTATGGGCTTTCGCCCAGCATTATTTTTTCTGGCCTTGTCATGCACTTGTTCTAAAATCGGACGAAATTATGACCACGGCACCGTCTCGTCTAACTTCATCAACAGGGTCTTCTTGCTTTCTAACTTCTGGTATCGCTGTTCAAGTTCCCCGACTTTTTGTTCTTCCATGGCGATTCAACCCCAGCTTCTGCTCCCCCTATACTCTCATCCCGCACTTATGCAACGCCACCCTTCTGCTGGCTTGTTTACTCCTTTTTTGTCCTGTACTGAGGTAGGCACAGACTGAGTAAACAGAACACATAAGAAAAAATCGTCGCGGAAATTGACCACATTATTTGGCACATTAATCGCCAATAGAATCGGTTATGGAGGAAGAAAGATAAATACGCTATTTCCTTTGGATGGGGAATTTAATCTACCAGCACAGCAATATTCTCATGGACTAAGGTTATTTTTGAAAAATAAATTACCAGCTAAAGCGGTTGAATAAAGATATCCCATTTGGGCAACAGTGGATTTCGCTGTAATGTAGACTCGACTTGTTTCATAGCTTTCTTTGTTAGAGAAATCCCTTTTTCGTAAACAGTTTTACTTAAACTCAATATAAGATATAAGCCTTTCCAAGTCATACT
>CBZS010000778.1 GCA_000613065.1 Richelia intracellularis
AGAGTTATTAGCCAAGGGAGTAAAATGTGCGATCGTTAAATTGGGGGCAAAGGGCGTAGTTTGTGTAACAGCAGAAGATAGCTTTTTTCTACCTGCATTTAATGTAGAAACTGTGGATACTACCGCCGCCGGGAATGCCTTTAGTGGGGGTTTAGCTGCCGCTTTGTCCACAGGACTTCCTCTACATCAAGCAGTGGTTTGGGGGGCTGCTGCGGGTGCTTTAGCAGCCATGAAATCAGGCGCACAGCCTTCTCTCCCGGATAGGGTTATGTTTGATGCATTCTTGAAGGAGAGAGTGGGAGAGT
>CBZS010000779.1 GCA_000613065.1 Richelia intracellularis
AGCACAAACAGTATTCGGTTGGGGTAGAGAAAATATAGAGTTAGGGTTAGGGGAAAAAAGAACAGGGATAATCTGTGTGGGATTACAATCAGCCTTTAGCACAGCAAAGCGTTGCCAGGAGAAACAACCTCTTCTGTTGTGGCATTATCCCTGGGACAAATTGCAGAATCTGATTCTCAACAAGACCCAACATTTAAAACTTCCTTAGCCTATACCCGGTTAACAGCAACATCCGCACTAGAAAAACTCAAAGAACAGGGATTTACCCAGGAGCAATTGCCTTGCGCCAGTACAATGGCACAAGTATCGAATCGAATGGGCTATGGTCTTCCTAAAGTAGTAAAAGCCAAACCTCAAAAAAAATTGCACAAACGGATGATATCTTCAACAACATCAAAGAATTTGAGCCGGAATCAACAAACAAGCCTTAAAGTCAAACGACTAAGCATGGATTGCAAAGCTACCGTTAATATCGGGGCTTATTCTCGTGGTGGAAAAACCAGAGGAGACAATCAAGCAGAGGAGCATCATATGGGATGCACAGAAAAATATACTCCCTGTGGGATTCTTGATGAAGATAGTGGGCAATTATTCTATATTAACTTTGGTAGTTGTTCTTATAAAACCAGGGATTTTATTGTTGATACTCTAATTCAATGGTGGAAGACAATGACACCAGAACAAAAGCAGGATACCGAACTGATACAAATAAAAGTTGATAATGGTCCGGAAAGTAGTGGAGTAAGAACTCAATTAAAAAAAAGGATAGTTGAGTTTGTTGATCTGCTAAATATACCAATTCAATTGCTTTACTATGCTCCTTACCATAGTAAATACAATCCCATAGAGGGTTGTTGGGGTATTCTTGAGCAGCATTGGAATGGG
>CBZS010000780.1 GCA_000613065.1 Richelia intracellularis
GTTTCACACAGACAACTACCTCAAAAGCAGAAGAAAGAATTCGCGCTTTGGTATACGCATATCGATAGCGTTGCAATCTAGGCTATAGCGTTTTTGAAGAATGAATAATTGAAGGAATAGAATGCGAAGTGCTGCAACCAGGTAAAGAATGACAAACAGGGAAAATATTTATTGGGGTTGAGTTTATCCCTGATGAACCCGAACCTGAAAATACGGAACCCATTATCTCATCCCAACAAGATACATTAGATCTCCAGTGGACGACCTGCGGCAAAATCTCTAAAAAATTGAATTATTGAATTAAACAATTACAACCTTCTCTCCAAAAGTGGGAAAGTATTCATTATTTGAGATAATCTTTACCCAAATGTGACTCAGAATAGAGACAATTAAAGTAGGTTTAGTAAAGAGATAAAAAGAGTAATGCCCTGGTTTGTCAAAATAGAGGAAGGGAAAGTTGATAAATCTACCTTCGATAAATATGTACCTGCTCATAAAGCCTACGTACAAGAGCTAATTGCTAAAGGGCACAAAGCTAAAAGTGGTTACTGGGCGAAAATGGGAGGAGGAATGCTCTTATTTGAAGCTAATTCACTGGAACAAGCCCAAGCAATTATAAAAGCTGATCCCTTAATCAAACATAATTGTGTTAACTACCAACTCCATGAATGGCGAATTGTTGCTGAATAATACACAATCTGCACATTTGATGTTATGCTGTTTTCAGACCTGGACCTATGCGGCTATAACGCCTAAACCTTGTCAGGACCGGAAGGTAGCAGCAACACAGGATGCTTGTAGTAGGCGTAGTCTCCGGGTCGCCCCATCTTAGTCGATTTAAGAGCCATAATGCCTGGTTTTGGAGACATTGTTAAAAAAGCTTTCTATCTCGGTGTCGGTATCGCTTCTTACGCAGGCGAGAAAGCTGGGGGTACAGTATCCGAATTACGATCCCAAGTCCAAAAGCTAGCTGATGAAATGGTAGCGCGAGGGGAAATGAATACAGAAGAAGCCCGTCGCTTTGTAGAAGATATGATGAAGCAGGCTCAAAAGCAATCTCAATCTAATGTTGAGCCCGAGAATAAATCATATTCGGAGCCTCGCCGCATCGAAATATTAGAAGAAGACGAGCAACCCACTACAAATACATCCGCTCCCGGAAAGCTTGATAATCTACGCCAACAAGTACTAAATCTGCAAGAAGAATTGAAACGCCTACAGCGAGATAAATAGCAGTTGTGATATGGTGTTTACAAAGTAATTAACATTTACTTCATATATATTATCAAAATATTCTTCGGAGTTGCGATTCATCGAAGAATGACATGAAATCAACCGACCTATCTGCTTCTTAGACTAAAGCATACTACCTCATGCTTTATAGCTGGAACCTTACTTATAACTGTACACAAACAAGAAAGATAATCTTGTTTACTCCTGACTTATCTATATTACCTAGATAGTTGTTTTAGCAAAGGCATTAATTTTTATTGCATTATCCAGCTTTGAGGAAAATATCTTTCGATTGGCAGTCTATTAATATATCAAGTTTATGGATCAGCTAGAAAAAGATTTTTGGGAAATGATTCAAGCCGCAGCTGATGAAGTAGAAAAAATCTTCGTGGGAATTAACGAAATGGTGGATACATTCTTTGAATTCACAGAAGAAATGACTGAACAGCTACAGGAATCTATTACTACAGATATCGAAGACTATATAAATGAAATTACTGAGCCATTCTTCGATAACTATTGGGATATGGAAGATATGACAATAGATTTTGATTCCGCTTTTCCTTATCCAGTGGAAGCCACCCCCGAAAATAATCCAGCTTGTATGGGTTGTATTCACTACCACGGTCAGGCTTATGGTGGTAATTTATTAGTCTGTGGTATGCATCCCAATGGCTGGGATGATGAGAATTGTCCTGATAAAGAGCAATAGGGTTAATAAACTTAATTCTTAGCTATAAACTGGTATACTCAACAAAAAAGATTATTTCGATCATATCTGACACCAAGCCGGGTATGATTAACATTTTTTCTTAATCATATGTAACATTTTTCTGACAAAACATTATTAATTAGCCATTTGTTCCATGACACAAGAAACTGCATCCACCATCTCAAACCAGTCCATGAAATATGGGGAACGGGATATTGCGGAGGGTGAATTAACTACATTCCCCAACCCCCGAATTGGTCGACGATATAATATTGATATCAGTTTGCCAGAATTTACTTGTAAGTGTCCTTTTTCTGGATACCCTGATTTTGCCACCATTTATATTACCTATCTACCTGATGAGAAGGTGGTGGAATTAAAAGCCCTTAAACTTTACATTAATAGCTATCGGGATAAATATATATCCCATGAGGAATCTGCAAATCAGATATTAGATGATTTTGTCGCCGCTTGCGATCCTCTAGAGGTCAATGTGAAAGCGCATTTTTCCCCTCGTGGTAATGTACATACGGTGGTTGAGGTCAACCATCGTAAGGATTCGTAAAACTAAAGATAAAAAGGGAAATTTAGCGTTCGCTAACTACATTTTCTATCCTCAATTAAATTAACCTAATTTTTGAGCGATCGCGTTTTCTCTTTTACCTGGGTAGAGCTCAGTCGATCTAAAATCCCCAATACTTCTCTTTCAAATGTAATTTGAGCCCGGTTGGTTTTCCCACCGATGTATAATCGACCATCATTTTGTAATGCCCAGATTTGGGAGTGAGAAAAGTAACTAGAAATCACACCCGCCATTAAGATGGCAAATCCGGCATAAACCATTGGTATTCCAGGATCTGATTTAATTTGTAAACCAGTACTTCCAACTACATCTAAAAGTTTTAGAGTAACGCCATTAACCTGGGTAGACATTCCCGTACGGAGGGTAGTAACTAATTGCCCCTGGGAATCGTAAATTAATACCGTACCCTGTAGGTCTTTAGTGATTAAAGATACACCCGCACTCAAGTCAGGCTTGGTAGGAATCCAAGTACCCCAGAGTTTACCCTTACCTTGAGTATCTAGCTCTGCAACAGGTAATTGAAAAATGGGGCTGTTATTGATTTGAACTTTTACCCCCGCAATATTCCAACTAGTTTGGTAAAAAGTGATGCCATGGTAGCGTAAAGGCTGATTGACAAAAATTTCTTTATGGTCAACCTCATTCCCTTGAGCATTTACTACTGACAGATCGGAATAGAACTGGTCAATACCGCCATTGGGTGTATAGTCGATCCAAAAGCGGTTTACTCGCACAGCCCAATCTTGGTTACTGGGTTTTGTAGCCCAGGGTCCTGCATTGATGATATTTTTAATTTGAAAAGTATTACCACTTGGGATCATTTCTTGGGCGACAAAACCAGTCATTGCTCCCAAAATTCCACCCAGGAGGATGACCACAATGCCAATATGTACAACAATCGGTCCAATACGACCAATAATGCCTTTACGAGCGTAAAGGACTCCTGGTTGCTCTGGAAAAACTTTATAACTGCGATCGCTTAATAATTGGCTCAAGTTTTCTAAAGAAGCATTATTATCT
This sequence comes from Richelia intracellularis, assembly GCA_000613065.1. Lineage (GTDB taxonomy): Bacteria > Cyanobacteriota > Cyanobacteriia > Cyanobacteriales > Nostocaceae > Richelia > Richelia intracellularis_B. The sequence continues at coordinate 3,549 of CBZS010000780.1, forward strand.
TTATTTAAATCAAACTCCGCACTTAGTGCTAACTTAGCAAACTGTCGAGGTTGGTCGTAAAACTTCCATCGACGGGCAGCCTTAAATGCTGGTAATTGGCGGGTAAAAGTGCAGGCTACTAAAATCGTACCAAAAAATATTAACAGAGCCAAAAACCACCAAGTTCGGTAAACATCATTTAACCCCAATACCTGGATGACTTTCCAAGACAAAAAGCCAAACAAAGCTGGATCTTCTGGATAATTTGCCTGGTAAAAGCCGGGGGATTGTCCCTGCTCAATCACAGTACCAGTAATACTAAATAGGGCAATAAGTAGAAGTAGAGCGATCGCTAAGCGCAAATCTGTAATTAAAGGCAAAAAATCCTGGCGCAATATCCGTCGTCTATTAGACCACCAATTTGATGTTTGGGAATTTGTATTATCTACAGTCATTCAATTTTGGATTTTATTTTTTAGATTTTAGATTTTGGACACAATCCCATGTTTATTACACATGGGATTGTGTCCAGTTTCTTGCCCGGTCATTGATTAAAACTACCAAGGGGAATCCGAGACATCAAGGAAAATAGACCAAACCCTACTAGCAGCACACCGCTAACAGGATTAATCCATGCTGACCAGCGACGGAATTCCAGCACTTTCTTTATTGAAGCAGTAAACGTACCGGCCACAATCAGGGGAGTAACGTAACCAGCACTATAAGCAAGCAGTAAAACAGCCCCTAAAATAAAATCTTGGGTATTTGCCACCCAGCCCAATAAACTAGCTAAGACAGGGGTACTACAGGGTGACGCAACTAAACCAAAACTTAAACCAATAGAATATGCTCTTACTCCTGGAGGTAATTCCTGGGAAATCCAATCAGTCCCTCCCCAACTAGGCATTTGAAGTGGTAACGCTTCCAGCAAATTGAGCCCCATGAGAATCGCAATTATACTCACAATTATTGGTAAACCGATACCTATTTGTCCGTAAACTTTACCAATTGCTGCGGCTGCAATTCCTAATCCAGCCAGAGTTGTAGTTAGTCCCAAAGCAAACCATGTGGATTGTGTTGCTGCTTCCAGACGGCTTTTCGCTTCATAGCCACCGATGTAACCAATAGTTATGGGCAGCATAGACAACATGCAAGGGGTCAAGCTAGTGAGTAAGCCGGCCGTAAAGATTATACCAATACTCAGTACACTAAGGTGGGTGAGTTGATTCGCCACCAATGTATTGGCAAATTGTTCGATTGTGTAAATTTGAGTTTGCAGAGTTGACAGCATGGAACCTATGGTCGGATGAAATGCTTGCACTGCTTGTATTGTAGTTTATTTCGTCCTTCTAGGTATTGGAGGAGAAGATAGAAGCAATATTAGTTTTGAATCTAAAAATCCAAAATTAAAAATATCAAATCAAAAATGGACTGACAATTATCTTTACATAATCAATGAAGTCTTAATAATCTATATTAAATAGTTTGTCAGAATAATATTCAAGACTTGGGAAGTATTTTTGATAGATAAATATGAAAAATAAGAATAGAGTCTAAAAGATTGGAAGGTTTGTATGGTTAGTCATGCAATAGCTACAAAGCACCTCACAGCTAACCCACGAGATATCATAGCTCAAGATAAAAGCATTGAAGAAAAAGCAAAGCAGGTCGCTGTAGATAAATACGATATTACCGGAAGTCACATTCAAGTTCTCACATACTTTGTTTTCACATATCCTAACGGAGAAACTAAGGCACTTCATCATGTCAGAGATTCTACAGAAATCTGGCGTTGCATAAGTGCGGGATGAATTAGCGTTTGAAACCATTGATAAATCGTTGAAAATTTAGTGAAATCATCCGCTGATTCAGCAATGCCATAAATCTCTAATCTAATCAGACAAATGCGATTAGATGAAGAAGATATTATGATGGGAAAAACCCATGGATCTCATATCAATGGTTTGATAGTTGTTTTGGGTGTATTTAGTTTGGCTCTGTTAATTATGACCAGTGCCTTACTAATAGGCGTTTTTAAAATTTAGATTGAACCACTTCTCCTTTAGAACATAAAAATATCAACTCAATATTAATCATGAAGGTGGGCATTTATCTCTGCCCACCTTCATGATTAGATTGGTAAATTCATCGCCAACAGCAAGGGAACTAATTTCCCATTTAACAACTCAAGTTATCTCAAGAAGACTATAGCAATCTGGATTAAAACTTGCGAAAAACAATGCCATACAAACTATCTATACATTAATTTGCATTTCTTAAAATAAACTTATTCCTAGTTAATAATTAGTTTGTAACAGATAATGGATATTTGTTGTCAAAACTAGTAATGAGGTAAGACACTAATAATAAAGCACATGCAATTATAACTATGAATACTATTTCTAATTTTGGATATAAACGTCACCTGTGGCAAAATATTGTCATCCTCGCCTTGGGTTTTTGGCTCAGTGCTAGTCTAGTGATAGACTGGGTAGTTATGCCTAGTTTATATGTTTCTGGGATGATGTCCCAATCTAGTTTTGCTCAAGCTGGGTATACAATTTTTTGGAATTTTAATCGGATTGAATTATTATCAGCTAGCTTAGTATTAACAGGGATATTAGCCCTGAATCAAAAGGAAGCAAAATTACATTGGACTAGGTTATTTTTGCCAGTATTATTACTGGCGGTGTGTTTGGCAGATACCTACGTTTTCACACCACAAATTTCTGCTATGGGTTTGCAAATGAATCTATTGCAAAGCACTGCTGAATTTCCTCGCACTATGAATATGTTACATGGCGGTTACTGGTTACTAGAAGCCATCAAATTTATAGCTGGTTGCACTTTGTTCTCTTGGTGTTGGCGACAATATAAGTAAAAAGTTAAAAGTATAAAACCCCCTCGCAACAATGGTTGAGTAGGGGGTTTTAATCTGTTCAGGGGTACCAACGGTAATCTGACGACTGATTGATGTTTCTTCACATTCGTAGATCTCCTAATTTATTCATTAACTGTCTTGCTGTGTCTGAGATAGATTGCCAATTTCTACTACTGATGGATGTTTGAGGAAATAATTGTCCACTCAAACCTACTGCGATCGCACCTGCTTGAATAAACTCTCTCGCATTACCTAAGCCTACACCTCCTGTAGGTATCAAGGGAATTTGCCCCAAGGGCCCTTGAAGGCATTTGATATAGTTATTACCCCCCACTGCTTTTATGGGAAATACCTTCACACAACTTGCACCCATATTCCAAGCAGTAACAATTTCTGTGGGAGTCAAAGCGCCAGGGATCATTGGTACACCTAAAGATTGAGCGCATGCAATCATTTGGAGATCGACATGGGGAGCAAACAAAAACTGCGCTCCTGCTGCGATCGCATTTTTTAGCTCATCGATATTTAAGATGGTTCCTGTACCAATCCAACAATGGGGTAATTCTGAACGTAATTGAGAAATTAAACTCCCTGCTTCTGCACTATTCCAAGTAATTTCAATTAACTCCATCCCCCCTGCTACGGCAGCCATCGCCATTTGATATCCTAATTCCTTTTCTGAAGCACGAATAACTGCGATCGCGCGATGTTTTTTGAGTAATTGCAACCAAGTCATATTGATTTTAGATTTTAGATTTTGCGAAAATTTGTAGTGAGTGGGTTTCTCCTGTTGAGTAAACTTTTCCAGACGGATTGTGAGTATTAGTCTTAATCACAGGCAGCTACTTATCGTATTATGGCGATCGTTATATTTAATCAAATGAATCCTGAGAAATCGGTAATTTAATCAAAAATTCTGTTTCTTTTCCGGGAACAGATTCATATGATAATTTTCCTCCATGTTTATGCACCACAATTTGATAGCTAATAGATAAACCCAATCCAGTTCTTTTTCCTAATTCTTTTGCTTAGATTGGTTATGGAGTGCACTTCGATCCATTCAGCGCAAGAAGTAAAGATATAGCAGAATACAGGAGCTATAATCTTGCTATGACTTGATTCTAGATTCTCCATTTGTCCTACACATTAGTAATCGGAAAGAAATGTCAAGGTTCTATCATTAAAAATGATTGGAACAACTTGATTTAATTGCTACCGTGCGTTTGTGTATTATTTTTGGTGAATGCTCATTCGTAAATAGGAGAAATCTATGAGCAATATCAATCTTGTCAAGTAATTCAACCAAGTATTAATTTTCCCAATAATTCCCGATTCAATTTGCCCTATCTTTGCGTAATCAGTGCGGGGTGAATTGGGGAGATAGAGAAGTTTAGAGGAAAAAGGAATGAATATTAAAGGTAAAGTAGCCTTAATAACAGGGGCTTCCCGTGGTATTTTAGAGCGAACGCTATAGAATTAGCCCAACAAGGTATAAAAAGATTAATTTTAGTTGCCCATAACCGTCAAGGTTTGGCACAGGTAGCTGCAGAAATAGAAGCAATGGGGGTAGAAGCTGTTACCTTAGCCATTGATTTAACCCAATCAACGGAAGTCAATATTGCCGTAGCCCAACTTTGGCGAAGTTATGTACCGATCCATCTCTTAGTTCATTGTGCTGGTGTGGCATCCCAAAAATCAATTGGGTGCGACTCTTTTGGTAGTACGGAGTATGATATAAAAATAATAAATGACAAGTCAACCACAGTAGTATTGACAGCCAAAAATGTACTTGATGGAATTGGCTTGTAAAAAGTGAAAAAACAGGAACAGTTCCACAGCCTATGCAAGGATGTACATCAAATCAAGGTATGTTTTGGTCACAAGCACAAGAAAGAACTATTTGAACAGATAGTTAGTTGGTTAGACTCACACAGCATTTGTGGGTTAGAACACTCCCAGATAGAGAGTAAGTTACTTGAGAATGGATACGAACTATTGAGACGGTTGTTATAAACAAAGATATTTTGATAAACGCACTCAAGATGAAATAGAGGGAGAGTGTGCAGGCACAGACTCAGTAAACAGAAGACACAAGAAAAAATTGTCGCGGAAATTGACCACATTATTTGGCACAGTAATCGCCAATAGAATCGGTTATGGAGGAAGAAAGATAAATACCCTATTTCCTTTGGATGGGGAGTTTAATCTACCAGCACAGCAATATTCTCTCTCATGGACTAAGACAGGGATATTATCCATGTGATTGAGTATTTGTGGAAAGCTGCATTTGTCTTTTATTATCAGACTTAAACACAGGCAGAAGCTTGGGTGAGCAAACGTTTTGAGTTTATCCTTGAAGGTGAATCAAGTTCAGTTGCCCCAGGTCTGGGCCGGAGTGCGACTTTACCCAAACTCACCCCCCAAGAACGTAAACCCGTGGATACCTGTGCTAGATATTTACTTAACAATGCCAAATACCTCAAATATGACGATTACTTAAAAGCTGGATTCCCCATCGCCACGGGGGTGATTGAGGGTGCTTGTCGCCACCTGATTAAAGACAAACAGGATGGATATCACTGGGGCTAGATGGACCATGAGGGGTGCTGAGGCTGTTTTACCCCTGGGTTCTTTATACATCAGTGGCCATTGGGATGAGTATTTGCAGTTTCATCTACAACAAGAACATAAACGCAATCACCTAGCTTTGTACTTTAGTGGTATTCCTTTGATGAAGCAAGTTCTCAAAGCTCGTTGTTCTACTACCCCTCCACCTGTTCCAATACCTGTCTAAGTTCCACTCCCCGTCTTACTAAAAGAGTCGCACCCAAATCATTTTTGCGTTCAAAATTACCACAATTACAAGAATAATTATCGGTGAATTTGTTGGAAATGTATACCTTAACTAGTTTAATGGCTAGACGAATGGCAGCTAGAGGCGAAGGAACTATTATCAATGTATCCAGCTTAATGGGGAAAGTTGCAGCCCCAACTATGGCTACCTATTCTGCCACCAAATTTGCGATTTTAGGTTTTACCCAGGGTCTACGTAAAGAATTAGCACCATATAATATTCAGGTAGTTGCCCTACTACCATCCTTAACTGACACGGATATGCTGAGGCATTTGCAAATATTCCGTTGGGTAAAACCTGTAGCACCCCAGGAACTTGCTAAAGCACTGATGATTGGTTTGCAAAGGGATTCGCTAGAAATTTTGGTGGGTTGGCAAAGTTATTTAGCCATTTGGTGTCAGCGTTTTGCACCTTGGCTACTAGACATAATCTTATATTTAGCCACTCCCCCCCCCTACAGGAGAAGGGAATACAAGTAAGAGAATCAATTTAATGGGATGAATACTGAGAAATCGGTAATTTAATTACAAATTCTGTTCCTTTTCCGGGAACAGAGTCACACAATAACTTTCCTCCATGTTTATCTACCACAATTTGAGAGCTAATAGATAAACCCAGTCCAGTTCCTTTTCCTACTTCTTTTTAATAAAGATTAGCCTATAAGTAATATCAACTTTTAACTATAAGAATTCCTGGTCATGTTGCTTCACAATAACGGTAGAAGAATTTCAATTTCAGTACCTTTACCTAATTGCGATCGCAGATTAAATTGCCCTCCATGCCTAGCAGTGATAATTTGGTAACTTAAAGCCAAACCAAAATCAGATTTTTTTGCATTGGTGAACGCTGACGTTATTTTTTTCTGCTCTGCTTTAGACATACCCACACCATTATCAGCAATAGAAACTACAACCCAACGAGAATCAGGAATATTGTCATTGGTTGTATCCCTGACAATCACAGATGTTTTAATGGTTATTTCATGCTGATTATCATCAGAATCAGTTGCCAAATACCTTTGTTTTTTCCCTCCTCCATCTAATAAGTTATCAACAGCTTGAATTATTATATTCATAAATACCTGATACAATTCCCCAGGAAAGCAAAGCACTGGAGGTAAAACATCATATTCTTTGGTAATTTTAATTTCTTTTTTAATCTGACTTTGAATTAATAATAAAATATTATTTATACACAAATGTATATCAATAGGTTTTTGGTATACATTATCATCAATATGACAGAAATTTTGCAGACTACTAACCATTTTTTTTAACCTTTCTGCACCAGTATGGATACTAGCAAGTGCTTGAGACAAATCTTGTTCTAAAAAATCAAATTCAATTTCTTCTTTAAGTAAACTGACATCTTCGGGAATTTCTGATAATTCCCGTTCATAAGTAGCAATTAAGTTCAGTAAATCTTGGCTATAGTTAGAAACATAGGTAAGATTACCCCAAATAAAACCCACTGGATCGACAATTTCGTGGGTAATACCATCCACCAAACGCCCTAAACTTGCCATTTTCTCATTTTGAATGATCTGGACTTGGCTACGTTCATAACGTATTTGACTTTCTGTTTCCCGCAATTTCCAACTAGCTAGATGTACTTCTTGCACATCTAGTAAGTAATAAATATCATCCTCCAAGTTATGTACTAATAGGGGTTCGGTAAAAAAATCCCGTGTTTTTGGTAACGAAGTATCTTGGGGATAACATCCCTGTAATATTATTTGCATGGCGTTCAATATACTGGTATGTGCAGGTAATTGTAAAATTGCTGTGCGAGCATAGCTATAAATTACCTTTAGAGGCTGTTGAAAAAATAACTCCCTAGCTTGGGGAAGAATCAAAAATTCCAGAAACCTGCAGCGGGAAATCATGCCATAATATATACCCTCATCAAGTAATATCACCCCTGGTAATTGAGGATATTTTTCTAAGTAATGTGCTACTTCCTCTCCTGTGCAGCTAATTTCCAGCGCAAAATTATACATAGGTAGTTCTTGAATTTGAGAATCTAAGCTCAAATTGCGATCGTTACCAGGAGATAATACAGGTGGTGATAGTTTTTTCTGGGATTGGTGTAGCATTTTATAGTTTTGTCTGATAACAAGACGAGTAATTAAGCCAATATTCTAGCCTCTGTTAGATTTTTAGCCGTAACATTATGTGTAAGTTGAAGCAGTGCCAGTTGCTCTCGGTTTTTTCTTCAAAACTTGATGAACGTGAGTTAAATAATTGGTAAAACTCCGTTGAAGATAATATAAACTCAACAAAAATGCTATAAACATAACTATAAATAATAAAATACATTTACTTGGACTCTGTAGTTCCTCTATGGCAGAGACAAAGTAGATGTTTTACGGGATCGATTGCAAAATCGAAAATCAAATGACTATAAGAATTTATTTATTGTCTGCTATTAATGTTCTACAAATACCTATGGAAAATTTGATCCCCATTGCGTATAGAATGACCTGGCATCATCCAAACACTCTATTTGGCTTTAATCGGCAACATCCATGAATCAATTGAACAATGGTTTTACTATATTTTTGAGTCTGCTAGCTGAGGCAATACCTTTTTTGCTACTGGGGGTTTTATTTTCCAGTTTGCTATTGTTTTTCATCGATGAACGTAAGCTTGTGGCAATTATGCCCAAGAACCCATTATTAGGCGCGATATGCGGTAGCATGATTGGTTTTTTATTCCCTGTATGTGAATGTGGCAATGTTCCAGTAGCACGTAGATTTTTAATGCAAGGAATACCCACACCCGTAGCCATTGGCTTTTTGTTAGCAGCACCAACGATTAATCCAATTGTGATTTGGGCTACTTGGGTAGCATTCCGAGAGCAACCAGAAATAGTGGTTTTGCGGGTAGTTTTATCTTTTGTGATCGCTTCTATTATTGGCTTTATATTCAGTTCCCAAAAAGATTTGTCTCCCATCATTCAACCAGCATTGGCTCGTTATCTCAGATTTAATCCACCCACCAAGCAGAAAAAGCAAGATACAAGACAAAGGGCTTTAGCATCAAAATCAGCGGTGACTTCGAGTTTATTACAATCGGGAAACTATTGGTTGGGTAGTAAAAGCACCTCGCCCCAGCGGATTGAGAGTAATTTATCGGATACTCTCACAGAATCTGTGGTCAACAAATCAACCTCAGAGAAAATGCAGTTGGTATTAGAAAACACTATTCAAGAATTACGGGAATTGGGAGCAGTCCTAGTATTAGGGAGTGCGATCGCAACTGGAATTCAAGTCTTAGCTCCCCGGGAATTAATTATCAGTCTTGGTGCAGGTCCGATTTCTTCAATTGTTGCCATGCTGATATTAGCTACAGTGGTATCCATTTGTTCCACGGTGGACTCTTTCTTCGCTCTGTCCTTTGCTTCTACTTTTACCAGTGGTTCCTTGTTGGCATTCCTTGTATTTGGTCCAATGATTGACCTCAAGGGTATTGGTTTACTGCTATCAATTTTTAAGCCCAAAACAGTATTTTATTTCTTTGCCTTGGCTGGGCTATTGACATTTTTGTTTACCTTGTTTATTAATTTGCATATCATTTAACCAATTAGTCATTTCCTCTTGTTCGTTCCTTGTCTTCTCACAATGACTAATGACCATGAATTTATCCAATCTTAGAACAAAAATCTACAATCTTTTCCTCCCTTGGTTAGATGTTTTAGCGATCGCAGCCTGGGGAATTTTGATGCTGAGATATTGGTTCACTGGTAAGCTGAGTCTGTTGATTCACCCCAATTACTTTGGATTAGTTGTAGTTGCTGGCATAGTTTTGATTTTGATCAGTATCGCCAAAACCAGACAACTGTGGCGACAACCTCGTCGGCAAGTGGAACCAGCAGCCCAACACATCACCCTATTTCCTCCTGGTTGGGGTAGTGCTTTACTTTTAACCACAGCAATTTTAGGTTTTCTGATTACCCCCCAAGTTTTTGCCAGTGATAAGGCAATGCAAAAAGGAATCGACGACCTATTGGGTTCATCCCGTATGCAACCCCAATCCTTTAGAGCTTCCGTTCGCCCTGAAGAGCGATCGCTTGTAGATTGGGTACGCACTTTAAATGTATATCCAGAACCAGATGCATATACAGGACAGAAGGCTAAGATTAAGGGATTTGTGATTCACCCCCAAGACGTGGGGGAAGAGTATTTTGTTCTAGCGCGATTTGTCCTGACTTGTTGCGCTGCGGATGCTTACCCCATTGGATTACCAGTCAAGGTATCAACTTACCGTCAGGAATATAAGCCTGATTCTTGGTTAGAAGTAGAAGGAATTATGGAAACAGCAAACCTATCAGGAAAGCGCAAATTGACGATTAATGCTAGTTATTTAAAAAGAATTCCTCAACCGAAGAACCCCTACGGATATTAAAAGAAGACAAGGACACAAGGAAAGAATATTTATTCCTAATCCAAAATCCAAAACATAAAATTAGATAATGGCTAGTAATAAAGCTTTTTTACAACCACTGGATCGAATTACGATCGCTGTTTTACTATTCCTTTCTTTATTAATTGGGTTATTGATTTTACAAGGTGATGCGGTTAAGCCCAGTGTCAGGAACTTTAGTTGGGAAAATAAAAAAATTGGATCCGAAGAGACATCCTTTAGCCTCACCTTCACTCGTCCCATGGATATAAAAAGTGTGGAAGAAAATCTCAAAGTTGAACCTACCCTAGCAGGTAAGTTTAGCTGGGCAGGACGGCGTATGGTGTATACCCTTTTAACTCCCGCACCCTATGGAACTGAGTATAACGTTAAATTACAGCAAGCACAGGATAAGTTTGCAGCCAACGCCGGGAGTAACAAAGTAATTCAACCCTTCATCGGTAAATTTTCCAGCCGCGATCGCGTTATTCTCTACATTGGAGCCGAATCCGATAACCAGGGTCGCCTTATTCTGTACAACTTAACCCAACAAAAAAACAAATTCTGACACCAAAAGACTTAGTGGTAATGGAATTCAAATCTTATCCTAATCGGGAGAAGATTCTGTTTACAGCTCGCGCTGCTGGTGATGACGATCCATTATCAGCAAAATTATATACAGCCACTACTGGTATTTCTACATATAAAGAAAAAGAAGTTGCAGAACCAGGACAGGTCAAATTAGTTCTAGATAATCAAAAATACGAAATCCTCAAATTCGATCTGTCTCCCAATGGAGAAACTATCGTAGTACAAAGAGGTAATAGAAAAGACCCAAGTGATTATGGATTGTGGTTTATGCCAGCCACAGGGAAAATATCTGCAAAAAACCTCAAACAGGTGGAAAGTGAACCAGGGGGGGAATTCAGAATTACCCCAGATAGTCAAGCAGTTGCAATTTCCCAGGGGCAGGGAACCGCAATTTTACCCTTACAAACTGATGCCAGTAAGCCTTTGGATTTTTTACCCCAATTTGGTTTGGTCCAAGCCTTCTCCAAAGATGGGACTCGGGCAGCAATGGTCAAGTTTAATACAGATTACACTCGTGATTTATTTCTAGTTACCAGTCAAGGTCCCCAAAAGCCACTTGTTAAAACTACAGGTTCCATTGTTAGCTGCCTGTTTGACCCTGCATCACCTACACTTTACTGTTTGTTAACACAGTTGTTACCCGGAGAACTCTATCAAGAACAACCTTACCTAGTAGCGATAGATTTGAAAACTGGGGAACAAAGACCATTACTTGTATTACCTGCAGGACAGCGTAATGTCCGCATGAGTTTATCTCCAGATGGTTTGGGATTATTATTTGACCAAGTACAATCAAAACCTACTACAGTCCAGTCATCTCCTGATAGTAAATTGAGAACAGATGACAGTCAACAAATTGCCAGTAGTCAGTTGTGGTTAATGCCTTTATTACCGATCACAGACTCGAAAAAATCCAAAGCGATAAAACCAGATCAACTACCCTTGGTTGGTTTTAATCCTCAATGGCTCCCTTAGAATCTTTCACATATACAGAATACTCAATCCCTGAGAATCAAAGGGAGCAAGGAGTGGTGGTGTAATTCTGCGACGAAGGCAATCAATCGTAAGGCAATACAAATGAAGATAGTGGAAAGGGGAATATAGGGGGTGAAATAATTACTTCAAGTCCTATAAATTGGGTAATTTCTTTTTTGGTGTTCCCTTAATTAATAGAAGATTATCAGAACAATTTGATTAGTAGTTCGTCCTTACACTTAATTCTTGAATAATTGTGTATGGATCACAGCCATACACAATTATTGAGTATAAATCATACAACCATTAGTGTTCGCAATCTTGGCTGTCAAATTAATATGCCTATTTATAGATGCAATAGATCAGAAACAATATTTAGAGAGAATCGTCAATCATCACACAATACGCAACTAAAACATCAAACTAAAACCAAGGAGAACTGCTATGCTTCACTGGCATCGTGTTAAATCTGGAACAGCTGCTTTGATGGCGATCGCTATTTCTACAAGTGCGGTTATACCAACATTAATCCCTTCCCCCGCGATCGCACAAGTATTTCCTGGTCAATTTAGAAGACTTGCCATTAGTGCAGGTGCGGTATTACCTACCACATATTCTAAAGATAAAATTGTTGTTACTCCTAAAGAGACTAAAAAAATGAATTGGAAATACCCAATAATATTATTGACACCAGTAGAAATATACTCATACCAGCTCGTAGTAAAATAAAGGGAAGGCTAGAACCTGCTACTTTCAATGGAGAAGATGGTTCTCAATTTGTCGCGGAAGAAGTGATATTTCCTGATGGTAGACGGCAAAACATAGATGCCGTATCCAATGTGATTACTAATAAGGAAACTATTAGAAAAGGAGCTAATACTGGTAAGGTTCTAGAAGGTGCAGCTGTAGGTGCTGGTGCTACGGCTATTATTTCCTTACTAACAAGTGAGAAAAAGATTAATGCACTGAAAATTTTAGCTGGTGGCGGCTTGGGTGCAGCAGCTAGTACATTATTTAGACGTAAGAAAGTAGAAGTAGTGGTAATTGAACCCAAGAGAGGCGATTTGAATATAACTCTACGTTCTAATTTTGTAGTTCCTGATAGATAATGATAATGTCTCGAGATATTTCTAGCTCTGCAATTATCTCTGGTAATACTAAGTGGAATTAGTAATTAATGTATAGCAAGCATTTTTTGATTTATTATGCTTGACTTATTCACACTCATTTGATTTAGTTTCTATTAACTACATAATTTCTGAGGTAATGTACTTATTAAGTATTGTCTGAATAAGTACATTAGGGTTCCTGTTGTAGGAACCCCCTCATTCATTATATATATTCATTTTAATTGATTGTCACAATGCTAATTAAAATCATTGCTTGGTACCTTATGTCTATATTTTAGGTGAGCCTACTAAGCCTTATAGATTTTATTTTTATCAATGATAATATCACATTAAATTTATCAAAACTATTGTAATCTTTCTTCATTTTTGATGAGGAAATCATAAATTATCGCGGGATTGTGTAACTAATTACACAAAATTAGGCGCATCTAATTTTGTAGTGAAAATTACAGATTGTTGTACATAATTGTGGGGTATGTCTTGATTGTCAAGTGCGAACGCCAACGACGGGCACTTCGTGCCAAAGCCCAGGCTACGCCAACGCCCTTTGGGGGGGTACTGGAGGGGCATCGCCAAAAAAAGTTGACGCAACTGGGGAACGCTTCCCTAGATTCGGTGGTGCCAGGTAGGGGGATCAAGACCTTGAGTAAGCCCAATAAACACTCATAGCTCCACCTGGCACTCCCCTACGCCACCGAATCTTCCCCAGTTGCTGGAACACTCCTGGGGCACAAAAATGGAGATTTAAGTATTAAAGAAGTTAAGTAGTATGCTAAGGACGCAAAGGGTCTATCTGAACTGAACGGGTTAGTCTAATGGTATCTCTGACAATAAGGCTTGCGCCTACGGGTTTCAAATCTTCAAAACCAAAGATTAAAAGCTTAAAAAATTTGAGTATAGCCAATCCGACTGCATTGACAAAAAAAATGTCATTAGTTTTTAGTGAGGTAGTGAATTATCCCAATGTCAATTTTCTTGTTCCTAAAAGAACAGCAACTAGGGCAGATGTAGCAGCTTTTATACACCAAGCATTAGTCAGTAATAATCAAGCATCTGTAATTAGTTCACCCTATATCGTTGCCCTTACAGACAGTACCCCATCCCAACCTTTAGCGGTAATAATTCCTGAAGGAACCGCAATTCCCGTAAGGTCTGATAAAGCGGAAAAGATTTTAGTTACCAAGGATGAAACTGCTCCTTTAACCCTGACAGTATCTCAAAATGTAATTACAGATAGAGGTGATATATTAATTCCTGCAGGTAGTTAAGTAGTAGGGCAACTCAAACCTGTGAAAGACAAAGGTGGCTCTCAATTTGTAGCAGAGAAACTAGTGTTAACCACTGGTCAGGAATATCGAGTCAATGCAACTTCTGAAGTAATTACTAATACAGAAACTATAAGGAAAGGAACTAGTTCTAGTGCAATTATCAGGAATTCTGCCCTAGGAGCAGGTGCCGCCGCTGCTGTTTCCGCTGTTACTCGTGATCGCAAAATTGCAGTTGGGGAAGTTCTGAGTGGTGCAGGTATTGGAGCTTTAGTAGGTTTGTTCTTTGGTAAGAGAAAGGTTGATTTAATCGCCATCGACCCCAACACCGATCTACAGATGACTATTGGGCAGAACTTACAGATTTATCTCCCATGAAGGGCATGTTACTAGTTATACTTTAAACGGCTAAAACTTGGACTTGTTTAAATGTCTGAAACTCGAGAGTCAATAAGCTGTTTAACTTCTTCTGCTTATCAGTATTAGCGGTAGCAATGCAGTTAGAGATTGCTGCCTTAAAATCTGCAAAATTAGCATAGTACTTAGAGGATGTTTTAAAAGTCGAAGTGAGTTACAAATCATGCAAGTCGCCTCACCATGATACGTATCATTGCAATATAAATTAAAGTCTCAGAAGTTTCAGGTAGCCTTTCATAGTCCTTACTTAATCTTCTACACCAATTGAGCCACCCGAAAGTTGGTTCTACAACCCAAGGTTTTGGTAAAACGGTAAAACCCTTCTTTTCTAAGGGTCTGAGAACCACTTCCACAATCCAACGAAAAACATCGATTATCCAGTGGGCAAAATCTTCCCCCGATATCCTCCATCCATCCAGATAGTGTGCAGTCTTTTAACTTTATCTTTCATCTGATAAACCTGCCAGAACGTGCACGTTTAGTTTAGCCCCTGCACGTTCTGGCACTCTTGCA
>CBZS010000781.1 GCA_000613065.1 Richelia intracellularis
AGAGCGGGTTAAAGAAATTAGTCAGCAACCTACTTATGTCGCTGATGAAACCATTCCCCGTTATCGTACTACCACAGAAGGCGTTGCTTATTTGAGGGTAGCGGAAGGGTGCGATTACAGCTGCGCTTTTTGCATAATTCCCCATTTACGAGGGAAGCAGCGATCACGAACAATTGAATCCATTGTTGCCGAAGCAGAGCAATTGGCTGCTCAGGGAGTAAAGGAAATTGTTATAATTTCTCAAATTACCACCAATTACGGCTTAGATCTTTATGGAAAGCCAAGATTAGCAGAACTGTTGCGAGCATTAGGGCAAGTAGATGTGCCCTGGATTCGGATACATTATGCTTATCCCACAGGATTAACCCCAGATCTATTGGCTGCCATACAAGAAACGCCAAACGTTTTACCTTATCTAGATCTGCCCTTA
>CBZS010000782.1 GCA_000613065.1 Richelia intracellularis
TTTATCTGAACACAAAATTTCATTCAAGAAAAATAGGCGTTGTATAAGTGCGGGAAGAAATTGGTGATACTCCGGCAGAAAATATACAGGGAGGAATGTGGCCAGATCCAGAGTGGTGGTCTGACTGGTTATCATGGCCATTTTAAAATTGAGGCTTTAATTGAAAAGGGTGCGACTCTTTTAGTAAGATGGGGAGTGGAACTTAGACAGGTATTGGAAGAGGTGGAGGGGTAGTAGAACAACGAGCTTTGCTTTGAGAACTTGCTTGATCAAAGCAATACCACTAGAGTACAAAGCCAGGTGATTGGGTTTATGTTCTTGTTGTAGATGAAACTGCCAATACTCATCCCAATCGCCACTGATGTATAAATAACCCAGAGGTAAAACAGCCTCACCACCCCTCATGGTCCATTTAGCCCCAGTGATATCCATGCTGTCTTTAATCAGGTGGCGACAAGCACCCTCAATCACCCCCGTGGCCATGGGGAATCCAGCTTTTAAGTCATCTTCATATTTGAGCTATTTGGCATTGTTAAGTAAATATCTAGCACAGGTATCCACGGGTTTAGGTTGTTGGGGAGTGAGTTTGGCTAAAGTCGCACTCCGGGGCATACCTGGGGCAACTGAACTTGATTTACCTTCAAGGATAAGCTGTAAACGTTTGCTCTCCCAAGGTTCTGCCTGTGTTGAAGTCTGAGAATCAAAGACAAATGCAGCTTTCCACAAATACTCAATCACATGGATAATATCCCTGTCTTAGTCCATGAGAGAGAATATTGCTGTGCTGCTAGATTAAACTCCCCATCGAAAGGAAATAGGGTATTTATCTTTCTTCCTCCATAAGCGATTCTATTGGCGATTACTGTGCCAAATAATGTGGTCAATTTCCGCGACAATTTTTTCTTGTGTGTTGTGTTTACTGAGTCTGTGGCTGCACACTCTCACTCTATTTCATCTTGACTGCGTTTATGAAAATATCTTTGTTTGTAACAACCGTCTCAATAGTTCGTATCCATTCTCAAGTAACTTACTCTCTATCTGGGAGTGTTCTAACCCACAAATGCTGTCTGAGTTTAACCAAGTAAGTATCTCTTCAAATAGTTCTGGTGCTTGTGACCAAAACATACCTTGATTTTATGTAGATGCTTGCATAGGGTGTGGAACTGTTCCTGTTTTTTCACTTTTTACAAGCCAATTCCATCAAGTACATTTTTGGCTGTCAATACTACTGTGGTTGACTTGTCATTTATTATTCTTATATCATACTGTGTACTCCCAAAAGAGTCGCA
>CBZS010000783.1 GCA_000613065.1 Richelia intracellularis
CCTAGAGCAATCTTTGAAACGTAGTAATCGCCAAAAATCTAATCGAGCCGCGATGGATAATAATTATATGGTCACTGTTCTTACTGCTTGTTTATCCCAACATGATGATCATACCTCTCAACCCGCTTGTCAA
>CBZS010000784.1 GCA_000613065.1 Richelia intracellularis
GGAAAGGCTTATATCTTATCTTGAGTTCAAGTAAAACTGTTTACCAAAAAGGGATTTCTCTAACAAAGAAAGCTATGAAACAAGTCGAGTCTAGATTACAGCGAAATCCACTGTTGCCCAAATGGGATATCTTGATTCAACCGCTTTAGCTGGTAATTTCTTTTTCAAAAAATACCTAAGTAAAACGTCATTCTATCCCTTATTTTCCCTTTATATCTTGACATTCTCCTAGGGCTCCACTTCGTTGAAGCTGTGGGATTCTGGGGTAAAAGAGCAATAGCAGTAGGCACAGCCCAACTGATGTCACCTCTCTTGGAAAGTTGCTTCATGCCTGGGAACCCGTCCACTGGACTTTCCGCTAGCCCAAGGGTTGATGCCCCAACCGTTTCAATAAGTAGGTAAACAGAATTAATTACATAAATGTCAGGCGTTGCATAAGTGCGGGATGAATTAGGGTTTTAAACCATTGAGAAATCGTTGAAAATTTAGTGAAATCATCCCCTGATTCAGGAACGCCCAATGTCATTGCGTTAGCGCAGCGGAATGAAGCATAAGTCCGAAGCGGACACGCTCCGCGAACGCGAGGGTTTGGGATTGCTACCCACATTCGGCAGGTGCGAACGCAAAATGTTGTATTTTTGAAATATGAGTTTTTCAGAATCACAAATCAAAGTACAAGATATCGAGCACTGAGGCATAGTGGCAGGGATTATTGATGAAATGAGTTTGGTTGATTTGTTCAACCAACTCCTTGCAACTCATCCCCAAGAAATAATCAGCGCAGGCCAAGAGGTCAAAGCAATGATTCTCAATGGCTTAGGCTTTATCTGTGCACCACTATATTTATTTGAGAAGTTCTTTTCAGGGATTGCAACGGAACATTTATTGCCAGAGGGAATACAACCAGAACATTTGAACGATGAATGCTTGGGCAGAGTCTTAGACAAACTATATGATGCAGGATTAACGGAAATTTTTATCCGAGTCCCACTATCAGCAGCAGATAGATTTGGAGTGAAAATGGACAGCTTCCACTTGGATTAAAGTTGATTTCATGTACATGGGGATTATGGAACTGGTACTGATGATGAACCATCAGCACAATCAGGATTAATTACAATTACATATGGTTATTCTAGAGACCACCGACCAGATTTGAAACAATTTATCCTTGACTTGATGTGGAGTGGTGATGGAGATATTCCTTTATATTTAAGAGTTGCACATGGTAATGAAGTCGATCCTGCCATGTTTGGAACACACACTTATGGCAGATTTCCACAAACAATGGCAAATTGATGCTTTATTTGTTGCGGATGCAGCCCTTTACACTGAAGACAATTTGCAGATGATAGTCTCATTCACATGGGTATCTCGAGTGACTGCAACCCTAACTGCCGCAAAAGAACTATTAGAAAAGAACAGTATTGATGCATTTGTACCAAGTAAAATCCCAGGATATCCTATTGCCCCCTGTTGTAATGATTATTTATGGTGGTGTGGGACAACGGTGGCTAGTGATAGAAAGTGAACCCCGTAAAGAATCTGACTTCAAACAACTGGAAAAACAAACGTCTGACCAAAAAATATACCCAGGCACAATCCCAACTACGAAAATTGTATCAACAGGAATTTGCATGTGCCGAAGATCCATTCAACGCAGGCAAATTACTTGAGAGTCAGTTGCCATTTCATCAACTTGCAAATATTGAAGTTATTGAATATGGCCAACACCGGGGACGTGGTAGACCTCGCAAGGATTCTCAACCTACCCTAATTTCCCATATTCAAGCCGAAATTGTACCCAAATAAACTGCAATTACCATTGCCACAGAACAGGGTGGGATGTTTATTCTTGCCACCAATGTTCTTGATGCCGACAAACTTAGCAACGAAGATGTTTTACCTGAATATAAGGCACAACAATCTACAGAACGTGGTTTTCGGTTTCTCAAACACCCATTGTTTTTTACTTCCACTGTGTTTCTAAATTCAAGGAAAAGAGTGGGGGCTTTGGCAATGGTTATGGGTTTGTGTTTCCTAGTTTACACCCAAGGTCACAGGGCATTACGCCAATCTCTAAAACGAGGCTCCCAAACAATTCAAAATCAGTTAGGTAAACCAACTGCCACTCCTACTTTAGGTTGGGTGTTTCAATGTTTCATGTCAATTCATTTATTAACCTTCGCTTTTTTGAAACAGATTTCCAACCTCAGTGAACAGCGGTGCTGGATTTTACAGTTTTTTGGTGCTCCCTGTGGTAAATATTATCTTCTTTGCTAACTAACCTGCGGAATGTGGGTTGCTACTCTTCGA
The DNA here is from genome assembly GCA_000613065.1 of Richelia intracellularis. Taxonomy (GTDB): domain Bacteria; phylum Cyanobacteriota; class Cyanobacteriia; order Cyanobacteriales; family Nostocaceae; genus Richelia; species Richelia intracellularis_B. The sequence goes on from CBZS010000784.1 coordinate 2,317, forward strand.
GAAGCCACTTTGTGTCTACGCTGCATTTCATTTGGGTGCGACTCTTTTAGTAAGACGGAGAGTGGAACTTAGACAGGTATTGGAAGAGGTGGAGGGGTAGTAGAACAACGAGCTTTGAGAACTTGCTTGCTCAAAGGAATACCACTAGAGTACAAAGCCAGGTGATTGGGTTTATGTTCTTGTTGTAGATGAAACTGCCAATACTCATCCCAATCGCCACTGATGTATAAAGAACCCAGGGGTAAAACAGCCTCAGTACCCCTCATGGTCCATCTAGCCCCAGTGATATCCATGCTGTCTTTAATCAGGTGGCGACAAGCACCCTCAATCACCCCCGTCCAGCTTTTAATTAATCGTCATATTTGAGGTATTTGGCATTGTTAAGTAAATATCTAGCACAGGTATCCACGGGTTTACGTTCTTGGGGTGTGAGTTTGGGTAAAGTCGCACTCCGGCCCATACCTGGGGCAACTGAACTTGATTTACCTTCAAGGATAAGCTGTAAACCTTTGCTCTCCCAAGGTTATGCCTGTGTTGAAATCTGATAAGAAAAGACAAATGCAGCTTTCCACAAATACTCAATCACATGGATAATATCCCTGTCTTAGTCCATGAGAGAGAATATTGCTGTGCTGGTAGATTAAACTCCCCATCCAAAGGAAATAGCATATTTATCTTTCTTCCTCCATAACCGATTCTATTGGCGATTACTGTGCCAAATAATGTGGTCAATTTCCGCGACAATTTTTTCTTGTGTCTTCTGTTTACTGAGTCTGTGCCTGCACACTGTCCCTCTAGGCGTTGCAGAAGTGGGGGATGATTTCACTAAATTTTCAACGATTTCTCAATGGTTTCAAACGCTAATTCATCCCCCACTTATGCAACGCCTCCCTCTATTTCATCTTGAGTGCGTTTATCAAAATATCTTTGTTTGTAACAACGGTCTCAATAGTTCGTATCCATTCTCAAGTAACTTACTCTCTATCTGGGAGTGTTCTAACCCACAAATGCTGTCTGAGTCTAACCAACTAACTATCTGTTCAAATAGTTCTTGTGCTTGTGACCAAAACATACCTTGATTTGATGTAGATCCTTGCATAGAGTGTGGAACTGTTCCTGTTTTTTCACTTTTTACAAGCCAATTCCATCAAGTACATTTTTGGCTGTCAATACTAATCTGGTTTACTTTTCATTTATTATTCTTATATCATACTCCGTACTACCAAAAGAGTCGCACCCATTTCATTTCGCAATCTACGAGAAGCCGCTATCGTGTCTACGCAATGACTGTAAATATTTTTGTTCATATACTTATTACATGCGGCGTTGTCGTCTCTTCCGTTTACAGACTGACAAGATAGTTAAGGTTTTAACTGCTCCTGAGATTTCTCTTGACTGACAAAATTGATAAACTCTATTACCGCTGAAAAGCTTGTAGCCAGATAAATCAAAAATATATTGAAGCACAAGGGAAAGATTGACTGCCCTTAAAAGTACGCTAACTTGCAACCCACCTTTAAAACGAGGTGGGCTGTAGCACTAAATTCTGTAATTCCTTACCATGGTGTACTAAATTATTTCTGAAAGTAATATTCATGGCTATTACTGATTTTTTCTCAGTCAGAATAGAAGCAAAGACTACTGTAATCAAATGATATTTGGGATTTAATGAGAAAATAAGAAAGAATTACACCTTGCATTAAGTATATATATTGACTATGAATTACCCCGTTCGCCCCATCTCATTACTAATTTACCAGGACCCCGTGCCCAAGAATTTGTAGAACGCGATCGCGCTGTGACTTCTCCTTCCTATAGCAGGGATTATCCCCTAGTTGTGGCTCCCGGAGAGGGTTGTATGTTGGCGGATGTGGATGGAAATATATTTCTGGACATAACGGCGGGAATTGCTGTTACACCCACGGGACACCCTCATCCAAAGGTAGTAAAAGCAATACAAAATCAAGCAGCAAGTTTACTTCATATGTCGGGTACAGATTTTTACTATGAGCCGATGGTAGAGTTGGCGGAAAAGTTGTCACAATTAGCTCCTTTTCCCTAGCCAGCTAAGCTATTTTTTACTAATTCCGGGGCCGAATCTAATGAAGGGGCGATTAAACTAGCAAGATATCATACTGGGCGTTCGCTAATTATTACTTTTTTAGGAGGATTTCATGGACGCACCTATGGAGCTATGTCGTTAACTGCTTCTAAGGTTGTGCAAAGGGCTGGTTTTCGTTCTTTGGTTCCTGCCATTACCCATATCCCGTATGGAACTCATGCTAGTTTGGATTACTTGGAACAGCAGCTGTTTCTTGCCATGGTTCCCCCCCAGGAAGTTGCAGCTATTTTTGTCGAACCAATTGAAGGGGAGGGGGGTTATATAGTCCCGGAAGATGAATTTTTGGCAAGGTTGCGGGAGATATGCGATCGGTATGGCATCCTGATGGTAGTAGATGAGGTACAGTCGGGGATGGGGCGTACTGGTCGTCTATTTGCTATTGAGCATTGGGGAGTTATGCCCGATATTATTACCTCAGCTAAGGGCATTGCTAGTGGTTTACCCCTGGGAGCAATCTTATCTCGACCAGAATTAATGACTTGGGCTCCTGGTTCCCATGCTACTACCTTTGGGGGAAATCCCGTAGCTTGTGCAGCAGCTTTAGCTACTTTGGATTTATTAGAGGGTGGGTTGATGAAAAACACCACCAAGATGGGAAAGTTATTACAAGCAGGGTTAACCAAGTTAAGCGAACAATTTTCCCAAATTTATCCTCCTCGTGGTAGGCGGTTAATGGTAGCTGTGGATTTATGGGATGGGGAAGGTAATTTAAATCCTAAGTTGCGTAACTCGATTTTACACGGTGCCTTTCACCGGGGTTTATTATTGTTAGGTTGTGGAAAGGCTGCAATTCGTTTTTGCCCGCCTTTAGTCATTGATAAAGAACAAATTCATACTGCGATCGCTATACTGAAAAATATTTTGAGTCAAGAGCAATAGTAGGATGGCTGACAACTTACACCATTTTCCATAAGAGCCAGAGGCTCCATATTCTCGTTACCAGGCTAAGGTTAGTAACCAGGGTAGTACACAGCCTAGTAGTCAGCCTCCTATTTATTGCAGTTGGTGCAAGTTCTGAGATGAATGAGAAATCCTCAAAGGTATGGAAAAGATTGAGCAATCCCAGTGGTACTCACTAGTAATGGTAGTGATAGAGCAATGGGGGTGACAAAAATAAAAAAATGGGTAGTACTGTTTCTCCCAGGATTAAGAATCTTCCCAATTTTTTGGTATACTTTTAGCAGCAGTTAATACTGGCATTTAAACTGTACAAATTTCCTAATAAAAGACCCCGATTATTCACCGGGGACACTAGATTATTCGCAATTTGATTTGTGCAAGAACGCATGGATGTACATAAGATACAAATTATGTCACCATTACGGTTGCCAAAATGCCTAAAACATAGATCATACTATAGACAAATAAAAACCCTGGTTACTTAACCAGGGTAGTGCTCTACGCCTCAGCAAATGGCTGATTAGCTTCATTTTAGACTCATTTAGTCCCACAACCTGCCATAATGCCTTGTTTTTATAGGAACAACAGGGATCAAGGGAGAAGGGAAAATAGGCGTTGCTGAATCAGCGGATGAATTAGGGTTTGAAACCATTGAGAAATCGTTGAAAATTTAGTGAAATCATCCGCTGATTCAGCAACGCCCTAAATTTAATTGATAGAAAACTGATATTAGGAGTTGAACGGATGGTGCTGGGAATGAAGCGATCGCTCTCTATAATTACTATTTTCTCTACATTTGTCTCATGCTTTACACCCTACAATCTAGCTGCTGCACCACCACGGAATCCAGATAAAACAGAAACAGTCAAGTGTGACATCTTGGTGGTAGGTGCTGGACTTTCGGGAGTCGCTACAGCCTATGAAGGTTTACTCGCTGGGAAGAGGGTCTGTTTAACAGAAATTACCGACTGGTTTGGAGGACAAATTTCCTCACAAGGAACATCTGCATTGGATGAAAGACCAACACAGCGCCGTAAATTATTTTTCTCTCGTGGTTATTTAGAATTACGTAAAAGAATTAAAAAGCATTATAACCAACTCAACCCAGGAAAATGTTGGGTGAGCGATTCCTGTTTTCTCCCTGAGGATGGTAATAAAATCCTGGGTAAGATGCTCAAAGATGCAGCCAAAAAAGGTAGAGGTAAGTTACATTGGTTCCCGAATACAGTCATCAAGGAACTAGATATTAGTAGTGACGCTAAGATTATCAATAGTGCGATCGCAATTCAACACAAGCCAGCTAAAGGCGCACCACCACTAAATACTTTCCCCCTATCTCAAACCATTGAAGATGCCTACAGCTATCAAAACTCTTCCCGGTTTGATAAGAAAATTATTCGCTTTGCCTCCGCTCGACGTAAGCAAAACAATAATCCCAATTGGTATATTGTCGATGCCAGCGAAACTGGAGAAATCGTAGGCCTAGCAGATGTTCCCTATCGTCTGGGAATCGACCCTCTATCTCATCTGGAGCCTTCTTCCTCTAGTGCCAATAACGCTCCCTACTGCACACAGGGATTTACATACACCTTTGCCATGGTAGCAACTAAAGATGCCCAAAAGCATCAAATGCCTCCATTGTATATGCAGTACTCTCCCTACTTTAGCTATGAATTAGAGCGATTAGCAAGCTTTCCCCTTGTCTTTACCTACCGACGGATATGGAGTCCCATCCAAGGACAACCCATGAAATTCCGAGGTATCAATTTTACCAGCCCCACACCAGGGGATATCTCCATGCAAAATTGGACTTGGGGTAACGACTACCGTCCCGGAACATCCCGAGATAACCTCATTTATACTCGGCGACAGCTAGAGGCCACTGGACAGCTTAAACCAGGCGGTTGGATGGGTGGACTGCGAACAGAAACCCTGGGTAAAGCCGAAGAATTATCCCTATCTTACTTTTATTGGCTAGTTGCAGGTACTACAGATTCCCAACTCGGCAAAGGAGTGAAAAAGCCCTATCCCAATAATCGTTTCCTGTTTGGCTTAAACTCACCTATGGGTACAGCCCATGGCTTATCAAAATACCCCTACATGCGAGAAGGAAGGCGAATTATTGGTCGTCCTAGCTGGGGACAACCCCAAGGATTTACCATTTGGGAAATAGACATTTCTCGCCGCAACTATCAAGACCCATATTACAAGCAAACCTTAGTGCCCAAAATGTACCGTAGGTTACAGGTTGCTCTAACTGGTTTAGAAGCTACTTCTGTGGTGTCTGGTGAAAAACGTCTGGAAGAAACTGGCAAGCGTAGCCGCTCTACAATGTATGCTGATAGTGTAGGCATTGGTCACTATGCGATCGACTTCCATCCCTGCATGACTAAAAGTCCTCCAGAAGCTCCTGGTAACACCGAGCGTAAAAACGAAAGACGGGGAGCAGGACAAGCTTACCCCTTCCAAATTGCCCTCAGAGCCATGATTCCCCAAAAAATAGATAATTTGCTTGTTGGGGGTAAAAGTATTGCTACTAGCCACATTGCCGCCGCTGCATATCGAGTACATTCCTTTGAATGGTCCGCAGGTGCAGCTGCAGGTACTACCGTAGCTTTTGCTTTGAAGAATAATATTGCTCCATACCAATTGGTAGATGAATTGCCGAGAATAGAACCCAAACTCATAGAATTACAGCGCTCGCTGAATAAAAATGGTAATCCCACCGCTTTTCCTGACACCTCTATCTTTAAGGATAATTGGGATGATTGGCGTTAAAGATAGAGGTGTCAGATTTTTCCCTTACAGATTGTATAGCAGTAACCAAAATAGTTAGGACATTTTATTGTTAACATTTATCTAACCGAAACATTCTGTCCTAACCAATATATCCATTGCTATAAATCGTGCAAAATTCAACAACGTACCGAGGTAGCAAGATAATATTATTCAACAGCACATGTAAAAAGTTAATTCGCTAGCGGTGGAAAAAGTACCGCTATGCGATACCATATAAATGAAATAAATATTTCTTTACAGTGGCACTATATTACGTATTTATTTCTAAGTGAAATCCATCTATAGTCCTCACTAGTCATAGGATTTAAGCAAATAATGACATATAATTACTAGAACATCTTGACATAATTTATATAAAATTTTATACAAATATATAGTAGCTAAATATACAAATACCAATGCGTACAATTGCTAAATTGTACACCTATAACGTGGCAAAGGCTACCCATAAAAGTAGGGGCAAAGGTAAACTGATATTCAAAAAATGATAATTATCTCTGCATTTATAACAACATTAGCATGAATAAAATTGAAAAAAATATTTTAATTATTGATAATAAACCAGACAATTTACGACTATTATTTTCACTTTTGCATCGCCATGGGTATCAGGTATATGAGGCTATTGATTGGCAAACAGCAGTAAATATTTGTCAAACTAAATTACCAGATTTAATCTTATTAGATATTATGATTCCCGATGTGGATGGTTATGAGATATGTCGGCGATTAAAGCAATGGAGGCTAACTGCTGACATTCCGGTAATTTTTATGAGTGCATTAAATCGTGTATTTGATAAGGTGAAAGCGTTCAATAATGGATGTGTAGATTATATTACTAAACCTTTTGCTTTTGAAGAAGTACTAGCCAGAATACAAAATCACCTCGAATTAAGAAAAGCCAAAATAGAAATTTTACAACTCAATCATGAGTTAAGAAGGTAGAGTCAAAAAACGTACTCAAGACTTAGAAAATGCACTACAAGAGCTAAAGCAATCTACTAATGCCCGTAATGAATTCAAAAT
>CBZS010000785.1 GCA_000613065.1 Richelia intracellularis
TCACTTGGAGTAGAAAAAAGCTATAACAGGTGAGATCTATAAAGATTGATTAGGGTGTAGCCAGAGCTGAAAGGGAGAAGTATATGCCGAAAGGAGCTTAGGAGCATTAGGTATGGGGTCATTATCCGAAAGTATGCCAGCCACGAAAAAGCGTTTATCATCTGTCCCTAAAGCAACAGATGAAGTAAATAGAGAAACACAATACCCACTCAAGCTGATGCAGCATCAGGAAGAACCAAGACACAAA
>CBZS010000786.1 GCA_000613065.1 Richelia intracellularis
GACTATTGGTTTAGCTAATAATGCCAGATTTGCTAATAGCCAACAGCGCAGCAATGGCAATGAAGAATTTAGTCGATTTGTCTCTCGACATCGAGCCGCAATGGTAGCTAATGAGACATTTTTTGCTAAGAGTCAGGAAAAAACTGTCATGAGTAATATGGTTGCTGGTGGTAGGTTTATTAAGGACAGCCAATGGAAAAATTTTGGTACTACCTTGGGATTACGAGTGGGAAATCAACCAGAGATGGTGACAGCGAGCCTACATGGCAAACCACAATGGGACAGACATTGGTTTTCACTTATCTGTGGTCCAAGACTACTAGGTCAAGGTAAAATTTCCCTACAACCGAGTATAGAATGATTAAAAGACCCCCAGGTTTTAGGAAAAAGTGCTCGTTGCGCCATTGGTTTTCCTGCTAGTGGTAAACAGTTGATTCTAGTTACCTTCAATAGTCGGCTAACTTTGTCACAGGAAGCCAAAGCTATGAAAGCCATCCGTTGTTTTGAAGCCGTAAATTTAGATGGAGGTTCATCTAAAGCTTTAGCTGTTAGAAATAATATTGTGGTTCCTCCTGGTCGTCCATTGACCAATGTTATTGTTGTCTATGATAGAAAAAATCCTGCACCTGAAGCTTTAAAGCAGTCTTGGGAAAAATTTCAGGCAGAAGTTCTCCTAAGGCTACACCCAAGTAAAAATATTGGTTGTCAGGGCTTTGGGGTTTGCTTATGGCCTAAATGAAGTAGTGCCATGGTTGGAGTTATTAGCGAGCGCTATGGCCACTAGCATCATAATAGGTGCAGGTGTGCAAGGCTGATAGTTTATGAGTATTGTCATAGAAAAATTCGGCGTAGCGTAAGTGCGGGATGATTTTACTAAATTTTCAACGATTTCTCAATGCTTTCAAACGCTAATTCATCCCGCACTTATGCAATGCAAAAAATTTTTATTTTAAATCTAATAAACCTGATTCTTTCAATTTAGGATTAAAACGAATTTGCATGTTTAATCCTCGCTGTTCCAACACTTGCAAAATTTCTGCTTCAACTCGTCGAGCTACATTTTTTATTGTTTTTATTTTTGTCATTTCATCGTTCATCGGATTATCATAATCTGCTCGTTCTTCGGAAGTAAATAATGGTTGAACATCTATAGGCTGAGTCCATATTTGTTGATTTTCTCCATTACCTATGGGTCTAACCCCATTTTCATTAATCCAGGACTGTTCAATCTGTTCTAAAACTGCTCGACTAGGACGCTCAATAGTTTGTGCTTTTACCCAATAGCATAATTCCGGTTGCCGGACTAAATGCTGTTTTAAGCTTGCATATATGTCACGGGAGTATCCTATAAATTGCAGTATTTTTTCTCCATCAAAAATTGCATATGCTCCGATTTTACCTTGTAAAATATCAGGCAATTCCCCATGTTGATTAATATAGGGAATATATTCTAGATTGGCTAATTGTTGCTCTTGAGTCATGTATATCTAGGACTTACCAAAAAATTTTTTAATGGGAACGTGCAATAGTTAATGGTTTTACCTTTTTGATCTATTGCCAGTTCTGTTGCACTACAAAACATTAGTACTGTGAAGTAACTTGCCATGCTATGGCTCTGTCTCTATTTATATAGTAAACTTTTACTGGTTCCTTGACTTTAACAATGAACCAGCTAAAAATCTTGTTCTCTTATGCCTTCTGCATTTTTAAAGAGAAAGATTTACGCTCAAACTTCAGCCATAGGCTGCTCCTGTTCCTTGAGTATAAAAGCTTGTACCCGATGACGATAATCTCTTAAAGATTCTTCTACCCAATAGCGATCGCTACTATTTGCATATAAATGTACTACTGGTTCACTCGCATCTGGTAGTACTAATACCCAATTGTCACTATATAATTGGTATATTTTTACTCCATCCTTTAGGCTTAGGTTTTCAGCAGGGTGGGTATCTACTAGATAACGCATAAGTGCGCCTTTAATTCGCCAGGGACAATGAATAGGATGGGTTTTGTGAATAACACGAGGTAATTCCGAACGGACGGACGCTAGCGATCGCTCTTGAATAGTTAGCATCTCGATCAGTTTGGCAATACAGAACATGGAGTCAAATCCTGGATGTAGTTGGGGAAAAATAAAACCCGTTTCTCCACTGCCACCTAATGCCACGTTAGGATTTGTCAGACAAGCTTCCATTAAAGCTGTGGGATTGACTTTGGTACGAATAACTTTGGCATCATGGCGACGGGCAATTTGTTCCACTGCGCTGCTTGCATGGACGGGAACCACCACTGAACTGCGGGGTTGGGATGTGAGGACTAAATCTACCATGAGGGCTGTTAACATTTCCCCACGAATGGGCATTCCTGACTCATCCACCAAAATAAGTTGTTCTCCGTTTGCCGATACCTGAACCCCAAAGGTGGCTTTTACTGCCTCCACCACATGACCTAACTGATTTAACAAGTCTTCCCTTTCAATAGTAGATACAGCATTTTTACTCAAACTAGCATTAAGAACCACTACATCTGCCCCAAACTTATCCAGCATTTTTGGTAATACAGCCCCGGATACAGCATAGACATAGTCAATTACCACCTTGGCGCGACTATTACGAATAGTGTCTATTTGTAGCAGTTGCTCAAAAGCATTGCAATAGTCATCAACAGCTTGGGTAGGGTATGCCACATCACCTATTTCCTGCACTTGCGAACGCCGCATATCTCCCTTAAAGTAAGCACCTTCAATTTTCTTTTCTTGAGCTTTGGAAATATTAATTCCTTTACGATCTATAAACTCAATTAAGATGTAATCGGGGCGATAGGGATGGACTCGGACATGAATTCCCCCAGCTACACCCATGGTAGGAATAACAGTGCGAGCTATGGGAATTGCCGTAGTATCCAAATTTTGTGCCCCTATCCCCACAGACATTAAACCCGCAATGAGCGATCGCGTTACCATGCAGGAAACATTACGCTGATCTCGGGATACACTTACTTGAGAACCTGGTTTTAAAGTGGAACCATAGGCTGCACCCAATTTCACTGCAAATTCTGGGGTAATATCAATGTTTGCTAATCCCTGTACACCCCTTTGTCCAAATAAATTACGCTGGGCTATGTGACCCCAAATTAAATTAATATTTAGTGTGGCACCAGACTCAATCTTTTTACTGGGCCATACCCTAACACCGGTGCTAATTTTTGCTTCTTCTCCCACGCTAGATAAAGAACCAATTACCGCAGCTTCTAATACATGGGCACGGCGATCAACCCGAGCCCCACGGGCAACTACACAGGCAGATAACTGAGCCTCATCCCCAATAATTGCTCCATTCCAGATAATTGGTCGTTTGAGGTTGGCCTCTGCCCCTATAGTTACATTGTCACCAATCACCGTTCCTGGTTCAATTTGTACCCTTGCCCCAATGCGACAATTATCCCCAATTACTACAGGGGCTTGAATATTCTTAATATTTTCAATATGAGTATTTTGACCTACCCATATACCAGAAGCAACTTCCGTATAGGGAAAATTCAATTTTACCTTCTGCTCTAAAGCATCATACTGAGCTTCGCGGTAGGCATCTAAATGACCAACATCACACCAATAACCTTCGGCTATATAACCATACATCGGTTCTCCATTTTCCAGTAGTAAGGGGAATAAATCCTTGGAAAAATCTGACTCAGTGTTTTCCGGCAGATATTGCAATACCTCTGGTTCTAAAATATATGCTCCTGTATTGACTGTGTCGGAGAATATTTCACTGGTAGAAGGTTTTTCGAAAAAGCGGATGATCCGTTGTTCTTCATCTGTAATTACTACCCCAAATTCTAGGGGATTAGGAACTCGGGTTAATATTAAGGTAGCTTTAGATTTTTTCTGTTTATGAAAAGTGAGCGCTGCTGTTAAATCAAAATCTGTAATACTATCCCCACTAAGAACTATAAATGTTTCATTTAAAAGTTCGGCAGTATTTTTTACACAACCCGCAGTACCCAGAGGTTCTTCTTCCTCTACAGAATAAGTAATTTGTACGCCGAAATCTTTCCCATCCTGAAAATAGTCCCGCAAAGTATCGGGCAAATAATGTAAAGTCGCCACAATTTCTTTTATTTGGTGACGTTTGAGAAGATTAATGATATGCTCTGCGATCGGTCGATTGAGGATAGGCACCATCGGTTTCGGTAAATCGCAGGTAAGTGGACGTAACCGGGTTCCCGAGCCTCCAGCCATGAGTACAGCACGCATAAATCCTCCTTCCATTATTCCCTCCAGTTAACTTTTCCCAAGCCATAGTTTGACAAGCTCACTAACCATGGGAAAGGTTTTTTCTTTTTCTAGTGTCCTACGGATCTTCTATTTTGCGTAACTATCCTTCGATTTAACTGACAGGTCAAAATACTTTGTACCCTTTCCTTGGCTACCAATTATGGCTAAGGTATAACCTTTACAACAACGAGTTGAGTTGGCAAAGCACTAATTCTGCAAACGAGTTTTGACATCGGTAGCAAAATCTTCGTATCTTCTCAAAGAAGTCACCTGAACCTGGACATGTTGTCCCATTTTCTTCATAATTGGCAAATAAAAGAGAATTTGGTCGAGAATATCAAGGCTAGGAACATCCACCTTCCCAATTACCCTTCTTTTTCCGAAGCATTTCCATATATCTACAACAGTACCACCTTGTTTTGCACCAAGGGCTATCTCTGCCTCTTCTGCCCAAATAGTAAATAAATCTTGCTGAAACATACTATCTGAGTATTCCACACGAAAATCTAGATGACATAGCATGGTTTTACCCTAAATTAATTGGGTGCGAATCTGGTAAAGGGGAAAGGTTTTAAAACTGTATGTATTTAAGACATTCCAGTAAAGCAATTTATACCATGTTTTATTTTCTATTGGGAAATCATTGTGACACAGAGTTTTAGGTACTCTCTTTGTAATGACTTATGAAAAGCCACTTCATGGAAAGGTTGGCTAACAATTAACAAAATATCCCACAATGTTTTATGGTGCAGGTTATTACCTGCTAAGAGTCAAAAGTAATAGACTGTAAAAATACTTATTGAAAACGGGAAGGAGCAAACTTTTGCATTACCTAGCAGTCAAAGAAAAATTACAAGCCACTCTAAACAAAATTCAGATCAATAGAGATGGTTCCCCCATAACAAATTTGAAATTAGCTCCCGACTTAGTAGCTGAAATTGAACGGATTACCGAGGAGTTAGAAGGCTTAAATCCTAACCTCTACCCCCTAATACACTCACCTCACCTACTCCAAGGAACTTGGCGGTTACTATACTCCACAGCACGGGAAATACGCTCCTTAGATTCCTTACCGTTAGGATTAAAAGTAGGTCAAGTTTATCAAGCGCTCGATGTTGGTAGTAAATCCTTTTTTAACCTAGCTTTCGTCAAGCATCCTTTAGGAGTGGTTTCGGGATATGTGAAAGTGACTGCTAGGTTTGAACCAGTCAAAGTTAATGGTTCACCCTTACCAGATAAAAGAATCAATGTCTACTTTGATAAACGTTCTTCATCTATTCAAAAAATTTTTGGATTTCCCACCCCTAAACTAGATCCTATCAAGGTTGTACAAGCCCGTAGTCCCCAGGGTAGAACCCCTTGTTTAGATATTACCTATCTAGATGAAAATTTCCGCATTGGAAGGGGTGGAGACAATAGTTTATTTATTTTAGTCACATCTGAAGATATACCAGAATTTCATTGCTGAAAAAATCACAACAAACATAGCATCTCGGCAAAGCCTGATCAAAAAGGGCCAAATACCACGAATAAATCCCACTAATATAATTTTGTTAATCCAAATATGGATTGTTGCAAGAGACAAAAAAGCATC
>CBZS010000787.1 GCA_000613065.1 Richelia intracellularis
ATTTCGTCGTTAATCAATATAGTTATTCCAGCAGATAAAGTCTCATCAGTATGTATCCAAGTACAATTTTTATTAACAAAAATGACTTGTTGCCTAAAAAGGCAAGAAATAAAAGCCCATAGGAGTCACTCAAAAATATATCCAAGAGCCAGTCAAACTTGGGATAGGAAAGTTAGCACTAAATTTTGGATGGTAATAAGTTTGGTGTTCCATAAGTGCGGGATGAATTAGGGTTTGAAACCATTGATAAATCTTTGAAAATGTAGTGTTCATCCCCTGATTCAACGCCCGGTTTAACTCAGCCTTTGCAGATGCGATTGCTCCTTGCATTCGACTAACTTCAGCAGCTATTTGAGTATCTAATGCTTGTACTTGAGACTTGAGTTGTAAAAATTGTAATTTATATTGCTGAATATTCTGTATAGTTTGATTTTTTTTACTCTGCAATTGTGAGTTATCAATCCTAGCTATTGCTTCACCCCGAGCAACTACTTGGTTTTCTTGTACCAATATATTTTTAATTATTCCTGCACTTGCAGATTCTACAATTCTAATTTCACCAAGGGGACGAACAATAGCTTTAGTTTTTACAGCTACAAGATATTTCATTATGGCAGCAAGTAATAGGGTAATACTTCCCGTACGAAGTAAAATTGCTCCTCCTATTTTTGCCAGGATAAGCGCATCTAATTTTGTAGTGAAAATTACAGATTGTTGTACATAATTGTGGAATATGTCTTGATTGTCAAGTGCGAACGCCAACGAAGGGCACTTCGTACCAAAGGGCAGGCTACCCCAACGCCTTTTGGGAGGGTACTGGAGGAGCATCGCCAAAAAAAGTTGACGCAACTGGGGAACGCTTCGCTAAATTCGGTGGTGCCAGGTGTGGGTATGAGTGTTTATTGGGATTACTCAAGGTCCTGATGCCCCTACCTGGCACTCCCCTACCCCACCGAACCTTCCCCAGTTGCTGGAACACTCGTGGGGCACAAAAATGGAGATTTAATTATTAAATAAGTTAAGTAGTATGCTAAAGACGCAAAGGGTCTATCTTAACTGAACGGGTTATTCTAATGGTATCTCTGACAAGAAGGCTTGCGCCTAGGGGTTTCAAATCTTCAAAACCAATGATTAAAAGCTCAAAAAATTTGAGTATATCCAATGCCACTCCATTGACAGAAAAATGTCATTAGTTTTTAGTGATATAGAAGACCCACCTGTATAAAGAACTCGTGTCCATTTCTTAACAGATATTTTTATCATTGGAATATTATCAGTGATTGCAAGAGGTAAGGCATGAGAGGACATGGAAAATTATGGATTAAGTAAATACGACTGATTGGAGGAGTTTTTAGCTTTACCAGAGGGCATCCCATGTGCAAATACGTTTTGACGGGTGTTTGAACCCATTAACCCAAAAGTATTTGAGCGATGCTTTCAACGTTGGGTAGAATCAATAGTTGAAGCCCCAGGAGCACAGGTAATTCCCATTGATGGTAAGACCCTCAAAGTTTCCTATGATACAGAACAGGGTAAATCAGCGTTACATCTAGTTAGTGCATGGTCGATTGATTTATCGTCTTGTTTTAGGACAAGTAAAACAAGACGATAAATCAATCGAATGAAATTACAGCAATCCCTCCATTATTGGAATTATTAGACATGGCTGGATGTATTACTACCATTGATGCCATGGATACGCAAACAGCAATTGCATCCCAAATATTTAATACAACGCCCAATCTTTGAAATGTAGTAATCGCCAAAAATCTAATCGAGCTGCTATGGATAATAATTATATGCTGACTGTTCTTACTCCTTGTTTATCCCAGCATGATGATACCTCTCAACCCGCTTGTCAATAGAATTTGAGATGCGCTTACCCTGGTATATTATGGTCGTAGATATTATCGTCATCGTTGTTGTCGTGGTGGCTACGGTTACTAATCACTGGATTAAGCAGAGTAATTCATAAACAATCGATTTTAATTGTGGTATTTAAACATGGTATAACCGCACATTGATTGAAAATTTTAACTAAAAAAATAGATCCGTTAGGCAAATAACCCAGGATAATAAAACATAATTATTTTTTCCGGCTTAATTATCAGCCATAAATTCTGAGTTTAGCTTATGAATATCAAACAAACTGCAAATAATGACAACCTGCCTCAACCCATTCGTGTCGGTGTTTTGGGTTTTGGCGGACTTGGACAAGCTGCTGCTATGGTTGTAGCACCAAAAAGAGAAATGACTCTAGTGGCAGCTGCGGATAAAGGTGGTTATGCTTACTCCGTTGCCGGTTTAGATGTACTATCAGCGTTCGCAGCCTATCAATCTCAAGGCTCTGTGGGCTATCTAGAACCAGTAGGTACTATTACTAATAGTAGTATTCAAGACTTACTTGCCAATAATCATTCTGTAGATGGTTATTTTCTGGCTTTACCCAATTTACCTAACGATTTTATTGCTAATGTAACCAAGCAATTTATCGCTTCTGGCTGGCGTGGTGTACTGGTAGATGCCATTAAACGTACTAGCGCGGTGGAACAACTACTGGAAATAAAAGCAGAATTAAAAGCTGCGGGAATTACTTACATGACAGGGTGTGGTGCAACACCAGGTCTATTAACAGCAGCGGCTGCTTTAGCTGCCCAAAGTTATGCCGAAATTCATCAAGTAAAAATCACCTTTGGGGTGGGTATTGCTAACTGGGAAGCTTACCGCGCTACTATCCGTGAAGATATTGGTCATATGCCTGGTTACACTGTGGATCGTGCCAGAACCATGACTGATGAGGAAGTACAAGCACTACTGGATAAAACCAATGGCGTGTTGACCTTAGAGAATATGGAACACGCCGATGATGTGATGTTAGAATTAGCAGGAATTGTAGACCGCGAACGCGTAACTGTGGGTGGTGTTGTTGATACCCGCAATCCCAAGAAACCCCTTAGCACCAATGTGCAAATTACTGGACGCACCTTTGAAGGGAAAATTTCTACCCATACCTTCACCCTTGGGGATGAAACGAGTATGGCTGCTAATGTCTGCGGTCCGGCTTTTGGGTATCTTAAGGCTGGAGTCAAACTACATCAACAAGGTATTCATGGTTTATTGACAGCTGCTGAAGTTATGCCCTTATTTGTGAGATAGGTTTACTGCTACCTATAATACAAGCGAGACAGAGATTAGGCTGTCGACTTTGTACCTTCTTTGAGAATAAATATTCGTACAACATCTGTAGCATGACTTGTGACTTAACTCTGGTAAGGAATACAAGGCTGGAAGCTCCGCCTCCAATCGAGGCTCTGCCTCGAATCAGACCTACCAATACAAAGCTTTGGCACAAGAATTACGCAAAAATGAATGTACGAATAAAAATATGGAAATTAGATCAAAGTACACACCCTAGAACACCAATTCAGTAACGGGAAGCACGGGAGATCAAATAATTAACTATCAACCATAGATGATTAATCTTGATTACTGAATCAATTTACGGCGTTGCTGAATCAGGGGATGATTTCACTAAATTTTCAAGGATTTATCAATGGTTTCAAACGCTAATTCATCCCCTGATTCAGCAACGCCAGAAAAACCATGATTTAGTAGCACGTTATGGTGGTGAAGAATTTACGGTAATTTTATCGAATACACCAGGTTCAGGCGTACAAAAAGTCGCATCTGGAATGTAAACAGGGGTACAGTCAATAAGAATTCCCCATAGTGAATCAAAAGTTAGCGATTGTGTAAGTCTTAGTATTGGAGTTGCAACTACTACTCCTAATTTTGACTCCGAACCAGCAGATTTAAATTGGGTGTGACTCTTTTGGTAGTACGGAGTACTATATAAGAATAATAAATGACAAGTCAACCACAGTAGTATTGACAGCCAAAAATGTACTTGATGGAATTGGCTTGTAGAAAGTAAAAAAACAGGAACAGTTCCACACCCTATGCAAGCATCTACATAAAATCAAGGTATCTTTTGGTCACATGCACGAGAACTATTTGAAGAGATAGTTAGTTGCTTAGACTCAGACAGCATTTGTGGGTTAGAAAACTCCCAGATAGAGAGTAAGTTACTTGAGAATGGATACGAATTATTGAGACGGTTGTTACAAACAAAGATATTTTGATAAACGCACTCAAGATGAAATAGAGGGAGAGTGTGCAGGCACAGACTCACTAAACAGAACACACAAGAAAAAATGGCGTTGCATAAGTGCGGGATGAATTAGCGTTTGCAACCATTGATAAATCCTTTAGAATTTAGTTAAATCATCCCCTGATTCAGCAACCCCGGAAAAATTGTCGCGGAAATTGACCACATTATTTGGCACAGTAATCGCCAATACAATCGGTTATGGAGGAAGAAAGATAAATACGCTATTTCCTTTGGATGGGGAGCTTAATCTACCAGCACAGCAATATTCTCATGGACTAAGACAGGGATATTATCCATGTGATTGAGTATTTGTGGAAAGCTGCATTTGTCTTTTCTTCTCAGACTTAAATACAGGCAGAAGCTTGGGGGAGCAAACGTTTACACCTTATCCTTGAAGGTAAATCAAGTTCTGTTGCCCCAGGTATGCGCCGGAGTGCGACTTTACCCAAACTCACCCCCCAAGAACGTAAACCCGTGGATACCTGTGCTAGATATTTACTTAACAATGCCAAATACCTCAAATATGACGATTACTTAAAAGCTGGATTCCCCATCGCAACGGGGGTGATTGAGGGTGCTTGTCGCCACCTGATTAAAGACAAGATGGAATCACTGGGGCTAAATGGACCATGAGGGGTGCTGAGGCTTTTTTAGCCCTGGGTTCTTTATACATCAGTGGCCATTGGGATTAGTCTTGGCAGTTTCATCTACAACAAGAACATAAACCCAATCACCTGGCTTTGTACTCTAGTGGTATTCCTTTGCTCAAGGAAGTTCTCAAAGCTCGTTGTTCTACTACCCCTCCACCTCTTCCAATACCTGTCTAAGTTCGACTCCCCGTCTTACAAAAAGAGTCGCACCCATTTAATTTTGACTGCGGATAAGGCTTTCTATCAAGCAAAGTCAGAAGGAATAAATCGCATCATATTTAAGCAAATGCCTTATTAAACAAATATAAGGTAGGTCAAAAGTTAAACAGCTAAACCATCAGCTATCAAGTATTTTGACAACTGCTGTGGGATTTATTTGGTTTCCATCCAATTCTTACCTTGGTGTACATCAACTATTAAGGGAACGTCCAATTGTATGGCATTTTCCATCACTGATTTAATTTTAATTTGTAACTCTTCCCATTCTTCAGGAGGAACTTCCAATACCAACTCATCATGGACTTGTAGTAACAATCTTGCCTGATAACCTTCTAAAACCTGATGTATTTCAATCATGGCAACCTTGATGATATCAGCACTAGAACCCTGTATGGGTGCATTGGCAGCAGAGCGCAACAATCCAGCGTCATAAGCACCCAGTTTTTTGAGCTTACAGAGATCAATTTCATCTGGATGAGATCCTTTAAGCTTTTGTAAACTATTACTCGTAAAGGGAAAATAGCGTCTACGTCCCAGAATAGTCTCCACAAATCCTTGAGCGATAGCTTGCTTTTTCACCAGCTCTAGACAAGTAAATAGCCGTGGATATCTGGTATAAAATTTCTGGATAAATTCGTTAGCTAATTTTTTCTCTACGCCTATAGAACGGGAAAGTTTTAAGGACCCCATACCATAGATAACTCCGAAGTTAATTGTTTTGGCAATCCGGCGATCGTCTGTTGTGACTTCGTCTTTTTCAAACATCAGCCGTGCAGTCACGGTGTGAATATCTTCATTATTACGGTAGGCTTCTACCAGTAAAGGTTCTTGACTGAGGTGAGCTAATATTCTCAATTCAATTTGTGAGTAGTCAGCAGCTACGATTAACCAACCCGGCTCTGGTAAAAATGCTTTACGTATTTGACGACTAAACGCAGTACGAATGGGAATATTTTGTAAATTAGGATTGGAAGAAGATAGTCTACCTGTGGATGTGGCAGTTTGGTTAAAATTGGAATGTACTCTGTGGGTATCGGAACGGACTAAGTTAGGTAGAGCATCCACATAAGTAGACTTTAGTTTGGCTAAGGTACGATATTCTGTAATGCCATCAATAATTCCTGTTTTGTCGTCATCCCGCATTTTTTCCAGAGTCGCGGCATCTGTGGAGTATCCGGTTTTGATTTTCCGTGAGTGTTTTGTACTTAACCCCAACTTTTCAAATAAAATCTGGCTTAATTGTTTGGGGGAACCCAGGTTAAAGTCTTGCCCAGCGATTTCATGGACTTGTTTTTCTAAGTTTTCTACATCTGCTGTTAACTGTTGGGAAAATTCTTGCAAATATTCGCTGTCTATTTTAATTCCTCGGGATTCTACCTCTGCTAATACTGGTTCTAGGGGTTGTTCTACTTCTAAGAGTAGGGTGTGCAAAGAAGGGATCTTGACTAATTCTTCCCGTAATTTACCTACTAATTGAAATGTGGCGTAAACTTGTAAACAGCAGTAGTTAGCAACGCTGACAATATCTATATCATCAATGGTTTGACCTTTAGGTACTAAATCTTTGTAGTTTTGTACTATCAAACCCAAGTACCGCAGAGATAAATCACTCAAATTATGGCTATTGTCAGGATTTAGGACATAACTTGCTAACATAGGGTCAAATACTACCCCATCTAACTTAATACCTTGTACCCGGAAGACTAAGCGATCAAACTTTGCATTTTGAAATGTCTTGGGATAATCTTTACCTTCGAGGATAGGACGTAATGCTGATAGAACAGTATCCAATCTTAAATTAGTGCCGTTCTGATGTCCTACGGGGATATATGCAGTTTCATCAATACCTATTCCCCAACAACAACCAATCCCAACTAGCTTTGCATCTCGCGGTTTTAAATCGCTGGTTTCCGTATCCCAAGCCACTGGTATATCTGGGTTGGTAAATTGATGTAATTTCTGCACTAACTCAGTTAACTTAGCTTCCGTATTAATAATAAGAGGTTGGATGGGAATATCTGGTTGTTTGGAGTTTGCAGCGGTATCTTCAGGAGAGAAAAACGACAAATCATCGTCCTCATTATCTGGGGAAGACAGAGAAGTTTCTATAACCGTGCCACCAAATTGTTGTTGAATATGATTAATTTTTTCTAGAAAAGACTTAAATTCTAATTTCTCTAAAATAGGAATCAGAGCAGTTGAGTCAAAACCTTGGAGTTTACAACTGTCTAACTCAACCTCAATCGGAACATCTAAAACTATTGTTGCTAAGTAACGAGACTTTTCTGCATCTTCCTTACCTGTAACCAACTTCGTTTTCACAGCACCTTTAATCTCTTCTACAGATTGATATATATTTTCCAGGGAACCATAAGTATTGAGTAACTTCACCGCAGTCTTTTCCCCAATACCCCTAACACCGGGAATATTATCAGATTTATCTCCACACAAAGCCTTGTAATCTATTACCTGGGAAGGTAACACCCCTAATTCCCCCTGAACCTGTTCCGTGAAAAACTCATTAATCCCATTTCCACTACTAGAACGCTTGAAGCCTTCCGGACTCAAATACAAAACGCTAATATTCTTATCCCCATCCACAAGTTGAAATAAATCCCTATCTCCCGTGATAATTTTGACTTGATAACCAGCAGCAGATGCTTGTTGTGCTAGAGTACCTAATATGTCATCCGCTTCATAACCGGGTTCTGTCAGGATGGGTAAATTTAACCCTGCTAGTAATTCCCGCAAATTTTCCAAATCGAGAATAAAATCTTCCGGTCTTTCTTTTCTACCTGCTTTATAAGTAGCTTCCGCTTCGTGCCGAAAAGTGGGTGAACCCAAATCAAAAGCTACAGCCATAGCTTGGGGTTGTTGGCTGGAAATTACTTCTAATAGAGATTTGAGGAAGCCGAAACAGATACTTGTGGGAATCCCCATAGAAGTTCGCAATCCACCATCCTTAGCTTTAGAAAAAGCATAATAAGAACGAAATGCTAAAGAGTGTCCATCTACAAGGATGAAAGGAGGACGGGTTGCGGTGGAAGAATCGGAAGTCAATTGATTTATCAGTTTTGTTGCGAACATAGCTTTATTTTATCCACATATAGCTTCATTCTTTACAGTCGTGAGCGAGGTCATAGTCAAAAAGGAATAAGACGTATCATATTCCGTATTTATGTAATACTGACATATTGCATACTGTATTACTTTATTGCTTTAAGTTTGAAAAATTACTGAGACAAAACTCAAATACTAATTATTGTTGCTTAAGCATAGATACAGTAATTTTATTTTCAGGGTAAGCGCATCTCAAATTCTATTGACAAACGGGTTGAGAGCTATCATCATTTTGGCAGAAACAAGCAGTAAGAACAGTCAGCATATAATTATTATCCATAGGGGCTCGATTAGATTTTTGGCGATTACTACCTTTCAACCACATTCCGCTGGTGCGATCGCAAAATGTTCTATTTTTGAAGTATGAGTTTTTCAAAATCACAAATAAAAGTACAAAATATCGATCACTTAAATATAGTGGCAGGGATTATTAATGAAATGAGTTGGGTTGAAAAAATCAACCAACTGCTTGGAACTCATTCCCAATAAATAATCGGCGCAGGCCAAGTGGTCAAAGGAATGATTATCAATGGCTTACGCTTTATCAGTGCACCACTATATTTATTTAAGAAGTTCTTTGAAGGGATTGCAACGGAACATTTATTGGGAGAGGGAATACAACTAGAACATTTGAACGATGAACGCTTGGGCAGAGTCTTAGACAAAGAATATGATGCAGGAACAACGGAAATTTTTATCCGAGTCGCATTATCAGCAGCAGATAGATTTTGAGTGAAAATGGACAGTTTCCACTTAGATTGAAGTTCATTTCATATACATGGAGATAATGGTACTCATGATGAAGCATCACCACAATCAGGATTAATTACAATTACATATGAATATATGCCACTAATAGCATAAGGTGATAATATGCCTATTGAGTAAGAGAGCTTATATCATCTGATGGGTGAACCTTTTGAAAAATTGAGTAATTTGGAGTGGTCTTTATTTGAGGATATTTTTCCGAAACCGCCAGAAAAACGTGAACGAGGAACGCCACATTCTTCATTTCGTTATGTACTCAATACCTTACTGTATATGTTGATAACAGGGTGTCGTTGGTGTGACCTACCAAAAGGATAAATATGAGCATCAAAGAGCTCTGCACATCGATGGCTCAAACGTTGGCAGTTGGACGGGACCTTAGAGGCTTTACAACCACGAATATTGGGGATTGGACAAGAGAAACGGTTAATCAACTGGAGTTATGACCCGGTGGACGGGTCTTTTTCCCCCTGGAAAGGGCGGTGGTGATGGTCTTGCTTACGGTGGGAAAGGAAAGGGTATTTTAATACACACTCTTACTGAAGCCTCAGGAATGCCTTTATCCAATCGCACGACACCTGCCAATGGTAGTGAAACAGATCAGGTGATACCACTTCTAAACAGTGTAAAGGTTAAGACCAACAAACGCGTTAGATCCCGTAAACCCCTGAAAGTGCTTGCTGCTGACAAAGGCTACGATTCTAAGGATAAGCGCGCTGCTTTACCTAGACGTGGTATTTGACCGCAATGGCCCAAGGGGGTTTGGAAGACAAAGAAGAACAAGGGCAGATCCATTAAGATTTCCGTCCCACGTTTTTAACAAGAACGTTGTTTCCCATGGGTTCAAAAAAAAGATCGTCGTCTTGTTGTCAGATGGGAAGGAATTTCAGCTTGTTTTGATGCTTTTTTGTCTCTTGCAACAATCCATATTTGGATTAAAAAAAAAATATTAGTGGGATAGTTCCATGGTTATTCTAGAGACGACCGACCAGATTTGAAACAATTTATCCTTGACTTGATGTGGAGTGGTGATGGAGATATTCCTTTATATTTAAGAGTTGCACATGGTAATGAAGTCGATTCTTCCATGTTTGGAACACTTATGGCACATTTCCACAAACAATGACAAATTGATGCTTTATTTGTTGCGGATACAGCCCTTTACACTGAAGACAATTTGCAGATGATAGTCTCATCAGATAGCTCTATCGAGTTCCTGGAACCCTAACTGCCGCAAAATAACTATTCCAAAAGAACAGTATTGATGCATTTGTACCAAGTAAAATCCCAGGATATCGTATTGCCCCCTGTTATAATAATTAAGGTGGTGTGCAACAACGCTGGCTAGTGATAGAAAGTGAAGCCCGTAAAGAATCTGACTTAAAACAACTGGAAAAACAAACGTCTGACCAAAAAATATACCCAGGCACAATCCAAACTACGGAAATTTTGTCAACAGGAATTTGCATGTGCTGAAGATGCATTCAACGCAGCCAAATTATTTGAGAGTAATAAGTTGGCATTTCATCAACTTGCATGCAAAGATTGAAGTTATTGAATATGGCCAACACCGGGAAAGTGGTAGACCTAGGAAGGATTCTCAACGTACCCTAATTTCCCATATTCAAGCCTAAATTATACCCAAGGAAACTGCAATTACCATTGCCACAGGACAGGCTGGCAGGTTTATTCTTGCCACCAATGTTCTTGATGCCGACAAACTTAGCAACGAAGATGTTTTACCTGAATATAAGGCACAACAATCTACATAACCTGGTTTTCCGTTTCTCGAAATACCCATTGTTTTTTACTTCCAGTGTGTTTCTAAATTCAAGGAAAAGAGTGGCGGCTTTGGCAATGATTATGGGTTTGTGTTTGCTAGTTTACAGCCTAGGTCAGAGGGCATTACGCCAATATCTAAAACGAGGCTCCCAAACAATTCAAAATTAGTTAGGTAAACCAACTGCCACTGCTACTTTACGTTGGGTTTTTTAATGTTTCATGTTAATTCATTTATTAACCTTCGCTTCTTTGAAACAGATTTCCAACCTCAGTGAGCAGCGGTGCTAAATTATACAGTTTTTTGGTGCTCCCTGTGGTAAATATTATCTTCTTTGTTAACTAATCTGGGGAATGTGGGTTTCAAACATTGCTCTAGGTTTAAAGCATTAAGAGCTATTCGCCGCAGAAGTGCAAAGTTTTGTGGAGCATGACCAGTACGGACACCACAAGCATTTTCAGAAAAACTGACATCTAAATTCCAATGCAACCCATTTTCCACACCCCAATGAAGACGAATCACTTGTCCTAAGTTACGAGGATCACAATTTAAACTAGTTAGATAAAACTGAACTTCACGGACGGGTTGTTTCATTCCAAAGATGCGGTACCCGCACAACCATAACAAACCATTTAATACCAACCCAATTGTCTTAGTTATGTAAAGTTTGCAGTTGAGAAATAAGAACACAGCAAATTTGACCTTTTTTAGTACGATGATGACCTTTCTCTACCCGTTTATCAGAACTATGGATAATACCTTTAAAGCCTTGAGAGAACCGTTGCTCAAACAAATTTTTCACTTGTCCGTAAAGTGTAGGATGATTACCTTTGAGTGCTAAAACATAATCTGCTTTTGCATTAAAGATTTGAGATGCAATTGCTGTTTGCGTACCCATGGCATCAATCGTAATAATACATCCAGCCATATATAATAATTCACCAAGGCCCGGGTTCTTTCTACATGTGGGTTTTCTATCTCACTAAAAACTAATGACATTTTTCTGTCAATGCAGTGGCATTGGCTATACTCAAATTTTTTGAGCTTTTAATCTTTGGTTTTGAAGATTTGAAAACGGTAGGCCCAAGCCTTCTTGTCAGAGATACAATTAGACTAACCCGTTCAGTTAAGATAGACCTTTTGCGTCCTTAGCATACTACTTAATTTCTTTAATACTTAAATCTCCATTTTTGTGCCCCACGAGTGTTCCAGCAACTGGGGAAGATTCGGTGGCGTAGGGGACTGCCAGTTGGGGGTATGAGTGTTTATTGGGCTTACTCAAGGTCTTGATGCTCCTACCTGACACCACCTAATCTAGGGAAGGGTTCCCCAGTTGCGTCAACTTTTTTTGGCGATGCCCCTCCAGTAGCCTCCCGAAAGGGCGTTGGCGTTGGCACTTGACAATCAAGACATACCTCACAATTAATTATGTACAAGAATCTCTAATTTTTACTACAAAATTAGATGCGCTTACCCTGCTCTTTATTTATCTATTAGGTTTGTTCATGGAGCCTGGTGTTGCTGATGACTTTCCCGAAGACTCCTTGGAAGTTTATGATGTTGATACCATGCTTTCTTACTTGAAGTCGGTGAAGTGGGGTGATACAGTGAAAATAATGCTGTTATGTATAATTAAATTGGAATTATAATGCCAATTCTTTAACCATTAACCTTGAAAATTATCGCTTACAGCTATACAGATCCCTTGTTAGACTCGCCTCGCGACCGCAATATCTGGGGTTGGGAAATAGATAAAATTTACCAGGATTTGGGAGAGCGTTCGCAACTTCAGCAGCTTCTGCAAGACTGTCAAAGCCAACCTCCAGATTACCTGCTAGTAATACGTCTAGAAGAGTTGGGGGATACAGTACAACAAGTTAGCGATGCTCTTTCATCCTTGGAGCAAATGGGGATTGTAGTTATTGCTCTAGAGCAACCCTACTCTTCGGAAAATCCCCATTCCCGACAAATGTTGTGGCAACTGTTACAAAGCATTCAAGACGAGCAACAAAGTCGCCGTATTCGTCAAGGACATGCCCGTAAGCGTTTACAAGCAGCACCACCACCAGGCAGAGTTCCCTATGGTTATAAAAGAGGAAAAGATAAATACATATTAGATCGTAGTACTTCCCCCATAATTAAAGACTTTTTTGAGTACTTTATCCTCTACGCATCCTTGAGGGGTGCGGTACGTCACCTGGTCCGAAAATATGGTAAAAAAATTTCCGTCACCACAGGTAAACGCTGGTTAATCAATCCTGTGTATCGTGGGGATACAGCTTATCACCATGGGACAATTATTGCTGATACCCACACACCTATTATCTCTAGAGAAGAAGCCGCTCAAGTTGATAGAATACTACGTCGTAATAGTAGTTTAGCCCCCCGTACCGCTAGCGCACCCCGTTCCTTAGCAGGTTTAGTCATCTGTGGGGAGTGCAACTCATCTACTATTGTTACCCACGTAACTATTCGCCATAAAGAGAAAGAATATCTGTATTTACGTCCTGCCAATTGCACTAGAAAACCGAAATGTAGGGCAATTCCTTACCAGCAAATATTAGACCAAACTATCATTCAAGCTTGCAATCAATTACCACTTGCGATAGCAGGAGTTAATTTTCCCCAGTTAGATGCAGTAAAAGATGGTATTAGTAATGCGATCGCTCATCAGCAACAAATTCTTGAGCAACTACCTGGTTTAGTGGAAACGGGAGTATTAGATCCAGAAACTGCTCAATTACGTGCTTATAAGTTGCGTACAGAGATATCGTCACTACAAGGGAGGTTAGCTGCTCTTCCCCCCGTTAACCTGCTTTCCATCGCTCAAGCCGTTTCTATTCCTCAGTTTTGGTTAGACCTATCAGAGTCAGAGCGTCGATTTTATCTTAGAGAGTTTATTCATCATATTAAAATCATCCGTCAAGGACAAGAATGGGATTTAGAAATTATCTTCGTTTTTTAACTGTTCTCTCTTTATATCCTGAATTAGTAGCGGGATAAATGATAAAGGAACGGCGTTGCAATCTGGTAGTGAAATGATTTCATTGGCATTTTTTACTATGTGTATTTATACAAAGTAGCTATCTATAAAATTTCACTAATTATCCAAAATAACTATTTGCCACATTTTAATTAAGGGAATTGTTTTTTGTAGATGTATTTCTAAATACAAAAAAACTAATTTTTATTAATATTAGTTTTATCTGGTAAGCATAAT
Source organism: Richelia intracellularis (assembly GCA_000613065.1). Taxonomy (GTDB): domain Bacteria; phylum Cyanobacteriota; class Cyanobacteriia; order Cyanobacteriales; family Nostocaceae; genus Richelia; species Richelia intracellularis_B. The sequence continues at coordinate 13,929 of CBZS010000787.1, forward strand.
ATTTATAGATTTGTGAGAATAAAAAACAACACTTGATATCAAGTGTTGTTTTTCATTCTTAGATACAATAATTAGCGGATCAGAAGTATTTCGCTTCTATTGTACTAATTAAAAAAGTTATATTGCCTCATAATATTTTTTATATTTATTCAATAAAACATAAATTTGTCATTTCTTTATAACTATTGTAATCATCAATTCACATAAAAAAGATAGCCTGGTAAAGGTACATTTTTACTTGAG
>CBZS010000788.1 GCA_000613065.1 Richelia intracellularis
TAAAAATGCTCTTCCGACAGCTCGGTGAATAATTGTATGCAAAGGCACAAGTTAGGAATCAGGAAGTAAATGGTACAAAACCAAAGGTAGGGAAGCTTAGTAAATATAGTTATTTATACAGAGAAACTTTTATCCCTTCCCCTTCTTCCTGAAATATCGCTAAACCGTACCCCAGCCAATAGGCGGCAAAGCCACTTGCTCATCTACTTGGGAATGGGAAACAACTGACATACTGGCAGATAGCCATACAAACATCTCAATAAAGTTTAAACCATGGAGCTTTAACGGAGTTCTGACAGCTATTTGACTTAAACGATTCATATTGGCATTTTCCACACCCACTGAGAAAAAAGCTACCCGCTTATTTGCCTCATCTGTTTGCAGGCGCTGTGTCGCTTGCTCAACTACTTGATCTAATTCGCCCTGGGGTTCTCCATCAGTGATCATAAAAATCCAAGGACGATAATATGCAATACCATTAGTCCGATATTGTTCCTTACGTTCCTGAATCAGATCTAAGGCTTTGTTAATACCAGAACCCATATTAGTCAAGCCTTGTGCAGTTAATATTGGTGGCTGAAACTGATCCGCAGTCACAAAATCCTGTGCCACATTGATCATACTGTCAAAAGTAATTATAGCTACTTCTACCCTTCTTGATGCTAGGGAATTGTTGACTAATTCATCTTTAAAACTCAATAAACCTTGATTGAGAGCTTCAATAGCTTCCCCATGCATCGAACCAGAGGTATCTAGTAATAGTACACAAGGGCAACGAGGTTCCGGATTTTCCGCAAATTCAACTATTTGATCTAACTGTAATGTATCGGGCATAACTTTGTTTGTTATGTTAAACGCCAAATTTTACTCTTCGTTTCTCTCAAAACTATATATTTGAAACACCGAAGGCGGCTACACCCATGATGGTGAGAATGACTATTTTTCTCAATTCGATAGCCACATACAGCATCCTATACAGAGCATGGATAATCTGATTGCTGTTCTGCTCAACGAAAAAATAACAATTCGAATAATGGCTATCAATCGCAAATCTTATTACTTACTTTAATTGTTAATCACAAATATTACCTCTCCTTTTAAGTTTTTCCCAATAACTTGAAAAAGACAGGGGACAAGCGTCAAGGGTTATAGAAATAGTTTTTCTGAATGCTTGCCAAGAGTACAAAATTAATTTTGACTGTTCTCTACCTCTTTCAAATTAGACATAAGTTTTGTCAATATACTTTTGGTATTGATATTTCACAATATGTATATCACATATGTAAGCAAATAATGTTGTTTATATATCTGCTTATATTTAAAGATTTGATATAGAAAATTTAGCCTCTAAATGAAGTTAACTCATAAACATGAATACAAAAACTATCTAGTAAGTCAGGATTTTAATATTTCAGTTTTCATAAAATTCATATAACCTTTAAACTACATATAACTTAAACTTTACTTGGTAAAAAAAAATACAATCAGTTACATGGATAAAGTCTAAGTACCATTTAATTTAATAATTATTTTTTGTTTCCATCTCATTGGTGACAAGTTAAGCTTGCATCGCAGTTTTCAATGGGCTTTGAGGAGATGCTTGAAAAAAAAATCATGGGTTCCTCGCTGTTGTTCTGGAAAAGGGGCAACAATCAATTTTATGTTAGGTTTTCGTTTCCCTTTAACAATTCCTAAATCTTGATTTTCCCGAGCAGCAAAATATTTCACCGGGTCAGAAGCTAGACCTTTTTGGTATGCCACAGAATAATGATAAAGGCCACGATAAATCATTTCTAATGATATGCGACCGAAGGGTAAAGAGAGTTCATCCACTACGGCATCCCCTAAATCTAGGAATACGGCATAAAAGAACCAAGTCCCCCAAATCTGTAGTTGAATCCCATTAATAGAACCTATCCATAAATAACTTAACCCCAACAGCCGCTTAACAATATTAAAAGCATCCTCAATTAGCCATATACGTCTATATAAATCAGCCACTACATAGGGAGGTAAAATAGTTGGTTCAAGTACACTAGTCAAATAAGAATGCCATGTTTTCCCCGAACTTACTTCAATCAAACGTCATGTAATAAACCAAGTTTTTTCGTACCAGACCTCAGACCTATCAAACGGTATTTGAGACCATAACTATTCGTAAACAGTTGCTCAACCTGAATGGAAGATCCCTTTTTTTAGCGAGTAATAAAGTGAACTTATTGTTCAATTAATTGTAGCCAAAAGGTAAAATGATAAAATCCTCTATCCAATAATAGTAAGATTTTTGCTGTCACTAAATTGAAGATATATAATTCAAATCTAACATCAGAAGCTCTAGAATTCTCATTGAACCAAATTTCTATTGGTAACGGAGTCATTAAATCTATGACTGCTCCCATTCTTCCCGCTAATTGCCCTTTAGGAAGATTTTCTAAGCTTTTGAGTTTACGAAACAATGCTTCTAAGGTTGAACAATCTACTATCCAAATCCGATGAAAAGTTTATAGAGTAAATTGAGTTTTTTCATGTATTTTACGATTATTTTTTGTATACAAATTTGCTCTTAAATCTGGCAACAAGTACTGAAATATTTAGCAATATATGGTCACCCAACACTTGCCAGAATAGATGAATATTGTGCAAAGTAGAATAACTTATTTAAGGAAGTAAGAAATTATGAGTATTTAAACTATTTACACTTATGAATAATATCAATAATAAAAATAAAATCATTACCAGAGATAGCGAAGCTACTAAGTATAAACTCAGCCCAGTCATTACATCATTTCCTAGCTAATTAAGATTGGTCAGTAGATGAATTAAAACAACGAAGATTAAATAAACTTAAGCAAGTATTGAATGGTCAGGCGATTACAGTAGTAATAGATGAAACCGGAGATAGAAAAAAAGGTAAAAAGACTCATTATGTAGGGA
>CBZS010000789.1 GCA_000613065.1 Richelia intracellularis
TTACGGATACAGTGCATATCTTAATAGTTCTTTTCTCCCTTGACTTCGATCTCCAGCTTCCCAGTTTGTGCTCGTGGCGTTCACAACTAAAATCAGAATAATCGATACAAATCTTAATAGGTATCAATACTTCACTACATGATAGAGGTATAGTTATACTCTTTAAAAAAGAGCTTTTACACACTCGTTTTAAAAATCACCTTAATCCAATGGCTTGTAAATTTCGTTTTGCGATAGTCAGCGACTTGCATATCGCCCTTCCTCATACAATTTGGCAAGATCCCAGCCGATTTCATTTGGTGGAAGTGAGCATACATGCATTGGAAAGTGTTCTAGAACATTTAACACAATTAGATTTAGATTTTTTATTGATCCCCGGAGATTTAACCCAACATGGAGAGCCAGAAAATCATAGTTGGCTAGGAGAACGCTTGTCAAAATTGCCTTTTCCTGCATATGTAGTTCCTGGGAATCATGATGTTCCTGTATTACAAGCAAATGAACAATCTATTGCTTTTAGTGATTTTACTTACTATTACCGTAAATTTGGTTACTCTAAACTAGAGCAGAGTTACTATACCTGTCAGTTACTACCAGGGGTGAGATTGATTGGATTAAATTCCAACTCCTTTGATGGGGAAGGGAAATTAATCGGACGGTTAGATACCAAGCAATTGCAATGGTTAGAGGGGGTATTAGCTGATGCTGGAGATGATTTGATATTGGTAATGGTGCATCACAATATAGTTGAGCATTTACCTAACCAATCTAAGCATCCCATGGCACAGCATTATATTTTGCAAAATGCCCGAGAACTGTTGCAAATACTAGGGAAATATTATGTAAAGTTGATATTTACCGGGCATTTACACGTTCAGGATGTTGCCCAATCTCATGGGATTTATGAGATTACCACAGGTTCATTAGTTAGTTATCCCCATCCTTATCGCATTCTCGAATTTCATCAGGATAATCACGGTAGAGAATGGTTGCAATTTTTATCCTATAGAGTGGAAGCATTGCCAGAATTTCCTAATTTACAACATTCCTCTCGACAATGGATGAGCGATCGCAGTTTTCCTTTTCTCGTTAAGTTCCTAAGCTTACCACCCTTCAACCTACCCTTAATACAGGCAGAAGAACTTGCCCCTACTTTTAAAGATTTTTGGGCAACAGTTGCTTGTGGTGATGCCTTATTAGATTATCCTGGATTTTCTCCCCATCTACGCCAGCATTTCCAACAATATGGGGCTATTTCTCCTTGTGGTACTCCTACCTTGATTGACAACCATAGTACATTATTGCTTTCTGGTTTTTGACGATACTAACAGTTTGTGCCATTCTCAATAAGAGGGATAGATAGGCTTTATATTCTCGTTACTAGGCTCAGCTTGATAACGAGGCTTTGGAGGGTCAACCTCCCGATTATTGCAGTTGGTGCAGTGATCAGATACTAAGAGAGAAAGATGCTTTTACTAGATGATGTGCATTAATACCGTGGCAGCGATAAACCTCTTCTGTCACTCACCCTTAAAAAGTTTCTATTAATAGAAACTTTTTAAGGGTGGTTATATCAGTAGTTTGAGACACTTTGATTGAATCAAAATTGTGTCATTTTCCCATCTTATGGAAATTATATTCACAAAGAACTGAGCGAACGCTTGACATATAAGAATTGCAGAATTCTGAAATTGCAAGACTTTTCTGAAAATGACAGAAGAGGGATAAAATGGTAATTTCAATTGCTAACTTGATCTGGCAGCAAAGCCCGATCTACTTGTGTATGTAATTCTTCTAGATTTAAATTATTGTCTAAAACCACATCTGCAAGGGCTACTTTTTCCCCTAAAGGCATTTGGCTATTAATTCTTGCCTCTGCTTGTTCTATATTTAATTGATTGCGCTGGATTAATCTAGTTAATTGTTGCTGAAGATCGCAGTAAACGACCCAAACTTCCGTAACTAAATTGGTAATTCCCGCCTCAAACAATAAAGGCACAACTAATACTAGTATTTTGGCTGATGAATTTTGAATTTGTTTTAGAAAGGAAGCAAGTACATAAGGATGAATCAAACTTTCTACGTAGCTACGTTCTTCCGGTTGATTGAAAATAATTTCACCTAATTTTGGACGGTTTAAACTGCCATCTGCAAGTAATATTTGTTGTCCATATTTTTGTGCGATCGCTTGCAGGATTGCTGAACCCACAGCCACCGCATCTCTGGCATAAATATCAGCATCTAAAATAGGTAATTTATAAGTTGTGCCTAGATAATTAGCAACAGTTGTTTTACCAGTAGCAATACCACCAGTTAAACCGATAATTCGTTTAGTCATTCAATACAATGTTCGATTTTAGATTGTAATGGATAATAGAGGTGCTGATAGTTACTTTACCTACCTCTGTTCCCCTCCTGGTTGCCAAAGAGACTTATTGATGTAAATTAATTTGGGTGCGACTCTTTTAGTAAGACGGGGAGTGGAACTTAGACAGGTATTGGAAGAGGTGGAGGGGTAGTAGAACAACGAGCTTTGAGAACTTGCTTGAGCAAAAGAATACCACTAGAGTACAAAGCCAGGTGATTGGGTTTATGTTCTTGTTCTAGATGAAACTGCCAATACTCATCCCAATCGCCACTGATCTATAAAGAAGCCAGGGGTAAAACAGTCTCAACACCCCTCATGGTCCATCTAGCCCCAGTGATATCCATCCTGTCTTTTATCAGGTGACCACAAGCACCCTCCATCACCCCCGTGGCGATAGGGAATCCAGCTTTTAAGTAATCGTCAGATTTGAGGTATTTGACATTGTTAAGTAAATATCTAGCACAGGTATCCAC
>CBZS010000790.1 GCA_000613065.1 Richelia intracellularis
AAATTTTCAATGTCTGCTGTTGCCCAGTAAAGAATGAGTAAAAAATAACATTTATATTTAGGTGACACGATGATACTTTGTTATATTTTCCTAAAAAACAAGATAGTTATGTATTACTTTTACATTAGTTAAATTATGGGGGGTTGCATAAGTGCGGGATGAATTAGCGTTTGAAACCATTGATAAATCGTTGAAAATTTAGTGAAATCATCCCGCACTTATGCAAGCCCAATTATGGATTTTACCGATATCCTCCTAGGGATAAACACTAATATATGAATAATAAGCAGAAAGCAACTATTTATGTATAGACTTGATTGTAGCTACATTGTTGCCGAACACAGATAATTGACAAGTTATAGTCTACCTAAGGCGAACTCTGAGACAATAAAATTAAATAGATACATCAATTCTGAGTACATTTAACTGCAGCACACTTAACTCCAAGTACGGGAACAGCTTAATAATAAATACAATTCACTTCTATGTATTGGTAACAAAGGGTAGGTTAAATTAAACTAGAAGAGTCGAACTTGGCTTCTTGGTGCATAGCTAAGAAACTCCAGTTGAGATAAATTTTTCAGTATGTGATAGCTGTTTACGGAGTTGACTGGTATGACAAAATTGATAATGATTGCTTTAATAGTCGTTTATTCTGGCGGCTTTTGGCAATTTTGGAGCGGGTTTGAGAGGACTAATTTTTCCCGTGCTTTAGTCAATCGCTTTGCCCTATCATTACTATGGCCAGCTTTATTTATTGCGAATAAGTCTTATCGAAGAAACTTTAGAAAGGCTCTTAAAGGTCAA
>CBZS010000791.1 GCA_000613065.1 Richelia intracellularis
ATGTACATGAAATGAACTTGAATCCAAGTGGAAGCTGTCCATTTTCACTCCAAATCTATCTGCTGCTGATAGTGGGACTCGGATAAAAATTTCCGTTAATCCTGCATCATATAGTTTGTCTAAGACTCTGCCCAAGGGTTCATCGTTCAAATGTTCTGGTTGTATTCCCTCTGCCAATAAATGTTCCGTTGCAATCCCTTAAAAGAACTTCTCAAATAAATATAGTGGTGCACTGATAAAGCCTAAGCCATTGAGAATCATTGCTTTGACCACTTGGCCTGCCCTGATTATTTCTTGGGGATGAGTTCCAAGCAGTTGGTTGATTTGTTCAACCAAACTCATTTGATCAATAATCCCTGCCACTATGCCTAAGTGCTCGATATCTTGTACTTTGATTTGTGATTTTGAAAAATTCATATTTCAAAAATACAACATTTTGCGATCGCACCTGCGGAATGTGGGTTGTATAGCTGTAGGCTAAGTAATCTTCTCAAAAACGAAGGATTTACTACCAATTGTTGTAGAAATTGTATTTTTAACAATTGTAGCTAAATCATCCAATAAAGTTTGGAAGCTATGAACGGGCAAATTCTCTGAGGTACGCTTTTTGTTCGCTTTATTTTTAGCTTTTTCGCTCTTTTTGGCAGGAGATACAACAGACTCTTTTCTCGCTGCTGCTGCTTCCCAATCATCTTCATCAAAAAGTATTGAAGCTAAAAGTTATCCCATATGCCATTCTACATAATAATAAGACAACATACATAGATATGGGCTTTTACAGGTTCGGCTGTATAGTGGTAGATTGGAATAACTTTTAAATCAACAGTTTTATAACTACGGAAAGCTTGTTCTACTTCTGAAAGATTTTTCTCGGCTTTTACCGTATCCGTAGCAGATAAAGTTTCTTCATCCAAAGATGTACTAATTATAATATATAAACCATCCAATACTGCTTCTGCATCAATTTTTGAATTATTTATCTGATATGAAAAACTGTTCTCTTATATCTCAATATTTAAATGTTTTTCAACATTAAATTTATTGATAACTTTACCGACTCTTACACAAATATTCTCCTCGCCTTTTAGTGGAGGAGCTTTTCTCTAAGTTGCTGCAACAATTTTATCTAATTCCTTTTCTCTTGCTTGTAATAATTCTTCTATATTTTTATTTCTTTCTGCTGCGAATAAAGGATTTAGACAAGTTATTAATCTTTACCCTGGATAATCTTCGCTTTTAATTGATGCTAAATTTCGTTCATCAAACAGAGCTAATTGAATAGCTGATTGTTCGACTAATTTTTTTCTTTGAGGCGCTCGCTCTTAAAGCGCTAATCCAGTCTAAACCTTCTTGATCTTTTAAGTCTTCTCGAATCCTTGCTTGAGTAATCATTCCACGGTCTCCGACCCAGACTACTCTCTTAATACCAAATCTCGAGCTAACCTTATCTATTTGATTAGTAAATGTCTTTGGGTCGGATGTATTTTCCTCAAAAAATACTTCTACTGCTATTGCACAACCTTTATCATTACATAATAGCCCAAATACTATTTGTAATTTACCACGTTTTTTCTCACGGTTATAACCATATTTTGCTAACGGACAAGCTTTTCCTTCTAAATATGTAGATCTAACGTCATATAGAACCAAACATCCTTCCTTCAGATGAAGTCTGGCAAGATGATTTTCAATTTATCCTTGGGGTTCCAATAATAAATAAATCGCCAAATATAATTCATCCTCATCCGCTCCTTCTAATCCTAAAACTTCCCCTAAACTGGAGATAAAAGTTTCTCCATCTAGCCCTCTTGCTGTTGCTAATTTAAAAGTTGGTTTGATAATACGCGCCACTATCATAGCCTCAATTCTTCTTATTCTGCTCTTTGAACTATCAATTAAGGTATGTAATCCTAATTTTATTATGCTTAATAGTCTTGCCGCCACATGACCATGAGGACGGCTAGGAATGATTTTAAATATTTCTTCTAAATCTTCTACTGCTTTACCTCCTTTAAGCAGAATTTTTAAATCATCTACCGTTTCCGAAGGCAGTTTTTAAAGATTCGCAAGGGTACGTTTACGAACTTTTCCGTCCTCACGGTATGACTCGCGAAGCAGAACGGCTGGGGGAGAGTTTCTGTTAGGAATAGGCTCTATATACATGACTACAATTATCTCCTACTTATTAATTAAAAATAAACATTAAGTATTTTTTTACATGGATACACTTTTTTTTTTGCGTAAAAACCCTCAAGCTTTGGAAGGTTAAAGCTTAAAAGTCTGTTTAGTACATATGCTCAGGGGGAACTTCAGCTTAATTTCACACTTCGGCTCCACTAGGGTTAATTTCTTGTATTGCAACCTCAAAAGATAGGGGTAAAACCACCCCCCCCCCATCCTACATCCCTACTAAAAAACTTC
>CBZS010000792.1 GCA_000613065.1 Richelia intracellularis
AAAAATAGCACTTCCAGAGGTAGACAATATCCCACAAAGGTTGAAAGGTTTCTGCACTATGGTCTCCCAGTACCCAAGCTAAAATTCCTTGGCGGAAATGGTCTACTGCTGTCCACAACCAAATTTTGTTTTTTTTTAACCGACGAAAGTTTCTAATTCGTCCAGTTCTCCAACTTCTGGGATATCCTCTATTGATGGTGCATCTGGCAATTTTTCACCAACTTGTTTTACCCAACTAATTATGGTTGTGTGATGAACTGCTTTTTGGCATTCAATAGCCCTAAATTCCGAGCCATTAACCTATGCTTTTAAGCATTCTTGTTTGATCTCATTTGAGTATCCTTTTGGTGGATTATAGATATCTATAAATTGGCGAACGCAATTTACACAAATGTGATTTTGTTTACCTCGACGTTTCACATTTTTTCTAATCCTCGTAGACTTGCAGTATGGACAATGCACAGTAGAACACCTCAATTCATCCCTCTATTATGCAACGCCTCATTCGATTTATCGTCTTGTTTTACTTGTCCTAAAACAAGACGATGTTCACTCGACCATGCACTAACTAGATGTAACGCA
>CBZS010000793.1 GCA_000613065.1 Richelia intracellularis
GGCTTAATAGGAGATAAACGACGACGATAATAGCTCATGATCTACTTCTATTTTATTTCCTTGTGAACTGTATGTTTATTGCAGTGGGTGCAGAACTTTTTCAGTTCTAATCGCGCAGTGGTGTTGCGTCTATTTTTAGTGCTTGTATAACGAGATACCCCAGGAGAACGTTTATCTGGGTTAGAGCGACATTCTGTACATTCCAGTGTCACTATAATACGGACACCTTTAGCCTTAGCCATAATCTTACAAACAGTAAAGCATGAAAATAATTAACACAAATTCCCATTATCTCACATTTAGCCTCAAAAATGAAACTACTCGCCTTAACTTAATATCTAGGGAGTACCACCATGAGCATGAGACAACTTTAGTTTTACCATAGTTATCATGCATGGTTTGCCGCATATTATCGGATAACCCTGCATTATATTCTATGGGTAGGGGAAGTACTAGCAGTATAGCAGTCAGATTGCGGATAATGTTACTTAGAGCGATCGCGATTAGTAAAGCACCTAAACAGACGATGGTTTATCTGGTGAGTAGGGATGAAATAGTGGGTATTCTGGTATCTTGAGCTTCTAATATTTGGATATTAACAGCACATTTGCCTAGGCTTTGTCCATGGTTGTTATAGGGAATAATTACCCGCACTAATGCAACGCCGGAAATTGCTTTGACAAATAAATTGCACCAATGCTATTTAGCCCACGTTTTCAACTGAAAATAAACTTCAAAGTTAGTAAAAAGAGAAAGTCTAAAGACAGTATAATCCTTTATCAGGAAGGATTATACTGTCTTCGCTTCTTCAACTATTAATTCTGAGTAATAATAAAAGATATTTTCATATCTATACTCAATTACCCCTTAATCAATAAATCTTAATCTGTTGACTATTTACCTCAAGAGTCAATTCATCCCCATAGTGTAAGTTATCAATGTAACCAGTCAGAATTTCCAACACATCAGGAGATTGAAAGTGTTCTGGCTTCGTTTCGGGATGGGGGTAGTAAATTAATCCTGTTAACACCTCAACTTTGCCTAATGTTAATCGCTCAGATGGGAGTAAAATTCGACAGTCTAAAAATGAAAAGTCTTCGGCTGGATTTTCTGCTGACCACTTGACATTTCTAAATGTATATTTGGGGTTAATAATTTTGTATTGATGAGGAAAAATTGCTAAGTTAATCGTAGCAGAATGATATTGCTCAGTTTTAGCCCCAATTCAGCAAAATAGGGCACTTGCATGGTAATTGTACCCTGTGGGAAGGGAGGATCTCCCGCTTTCCACAGGGTACTCCATGTCCTTTGTTAACTATCCCCTTAATTTGTATGCAGTAACCCATGGTCTTATGTTACCGACTGCTGCATTGCTAAAAGCGCTATCGCCATTGGTAAGATTCGGTGTTCTTCTGCTTGAACCCTGAGGTGGAGGGTGGCGGGTGTATCTTCGGGTAAAATCGGGACTGCGGCTTGCATCAAAATAGGTCCGCTATCCATTTCTAAACATACCAAATGTACGGTACAACCTGTGATCTTTACACCAGTCGTTAAGGCTTGTTCAATAGCATTAATCCCTTTAAAACTAGGCAATAAGCTGGGATGAATATTAATGATCTTATCAGTGAATGCATCAATTAATGTGGGTGTTACTAAGCGCATCCACCCAGCCATGACTACTAAATCAACATGATATTCTTGTAAAGTTTCCACTATTTTGCCATCTAATTCTTCCCTTTGCCTGTATTCCCGATGATTTAGCAATACTGCTGGTACATTCCAATTCTTTGCCCTAATGGCAGTGTAAGCATCGGGGTTATTGTAAATTAATACTTGAATTTGGACATTTAGTTTTTGTTCTACAATTGCCTGAGCGATGGCTTCAAAATTGCTACCATTTCCCGATGCTAGTATCCCTAATTTCAGTAGAGGTTGTTGCTGAGGTTGAATATGAATATTAGGCGAAATCAAGCTAGGGGGAGAATCAGTGGAAATAGTCATAGAGGTAGGGATAAATATTTTTGAATACCCAAAATCTATAATAAAGCCGAGGGTAACCTAAGTTCTAAATCCTTGTCTTGATTGGATAATAATACCTTTAGGTTGAAATTTTGATTTGCTAGAACTCGCGTTGGGAAAAGATAAAAATAGCGATCGCCATCAACATTCCACTGTAAAAGATTCCATACAAACCGTTACTAATCAAAGCTGAAACGTCAGGTAAGGCTTGCCATCCATAAACAGCATCATTTTTTATATCCAATCTGGATAAATCTGGTAAAACCACATATAGACCTTGGGAAAAACTTTCAAAGGCAGGATTATTACTCAGACGACCAAATTTGAGAATATCTTGGGTAATATTACCAACCAAATAAACACCAAGGGTTAAAGGGGTTGCTAATAGAGAATTAAACACAATCCCCAAAGTCATAGCCACCGCAGAAATTAAACATAACTGCAAAACGACAAAGATTCCAGCCATAATAATGCTTGGACTCTGGTACTCAATTTGACCAAATTGTAAAAAGACTACGTAAATAACTGTCATTATCATCACCAGTACAGTTAATACCGCAACCAATCCCAAATACTTGCCAACCACAAACTCACTACGACTAACTGGCTTGGCTATTAATACTAGCAGAGTCCGTTTTTCATTTCCTTATTAACTAAGCTTGTACCAATAAATACCGCTACCACTAAACCCAGAATAGCGATCGCAGCTAAACCAAAGTCTAGAAACATTTTATCTTCAGTCGCTGCCGATATTTCTGGTAATAACAATAAAGCCGTAGCTAGGACAAAAATGTAAAATCCCAGAATATAGAGAACACGATCTCGTACCATCTCCCGAAACACATTGGTAGCGATCGTAGAAATTCGACTGAAATTCATGACACCTGATTCATATGGTTATAATTTACACTTTTATAGCATTTAATCCTTTGACTTAATTACTTGCGCGTGGTGCTATACAAAATAAAATAGCCTGGATCGCAACCCACGGTAACAAAATTAAAACTCAACGATGGTACGAGATATCAATAACTTCTGGCGATGGTGATAAATTCACGGGTTATTCTTATTTCTCCGTAAAGACTTTTATTCTTTGTATCAAAATTATTAAGCCAAGAAACCTAATTTATTACCGTTATTCTTTGCCAAACGAATCAAACTCTGTCTCTGCTTAGATTCGATACCAACGGTTTTACAGAAATTGGTGATTACTTGGGAATGCAAAGCGATAGTTTTTCCACCAACTTGATTGAATTTAGCTTTGCCAATCTGGTTTCTGACTAATACAACTATGGGTGCAAACATAATTTGTTCCTCTCTATCTGTGGTGTAGTTGCTTGAAAATTTTTGATGCTGCACCTCGTTATGTGGATGTAATTAATCTCAATGGCACAGCGTAAAACACTTGTATATCGAGCTCTTAGCTAACTGCACAAGCTACCAGTCCTAAGGCAGCCAAAAATAATGTTGCGATTCCTGCTTGTAAAGCATAACGACTTTGTTCTTCTTGGGAAGGGAACTCAGCGTAATAAACTTCGGGTTCGGCGGAGTAATTGTTCAATAAACCTTCGTTGTTAATGGTGGTGTACATAATCTGTTTTCTTTAAAATGTTAGCTTGTGCAAAAAAAAACAACGTTTTATTACAATATTTCAAATACAATTGACAAAATAATGTAAATAATATAAACAAGTTATATCTATGTGTTGATAGATTACTGAAGAAAGAAATAATACTTTTCTCTCCTTCTCCCTTTCTGGGAGAATCCTATCTGTTCCTACTTCTTTCCCTCCTAGTTGTGAGAGAATAAATTCACCCCATCCTCTTTCTGCACAACACCCCCATAGGGCAAGAACATCAGGAAACTATGGCAATTGCAATTGATTTTGGTACTAGTAATACAGTTGTTGCGCGTTGGAACCCAGTAAACCGGCAAGCCGAAACCCTGAGTCTCGGAGGCTTATCCATACAACAAAACCTCAATCCACCACTGATACCCAGTTTGGTATATGTTGAGAATGCAATTGATAATAAAGTATTAGTAGGGCAGCAAGTACGCGATCGCGGTTTAGATTTGAGTGGAGATTCTCGATTTTTCCGCAGTTTCAAGCGTGGCATTGGTGCAGATATCCAAGGGTTTTTACCAGAATTGGATGGGAAAATCATGACCTTTGATCAGGTGGGACAATGGTTTATTTCCCAGGTGGTTGAGCAATTAGCACCTTTGGAAGGGGCTTTAGATTCCTTGGTATTAACTGTGCCAGTGGATAGTTTTGAAGCCTATCGTCATTGGTTGGGTAAGGTGTGTGAGGGGTTACCAGTAGAGCAGGTGAGGATGTTAGATGAACCTACTGCTGCTGCTCTGGGATATGGTTTAGCAGACCAAGAAATTTTGTTGGTAGTGGATTTTGGGGGAGGAACTTTAGATTTATCTTTAGTGCGTTTAGCGCAAAGTTACCAAGCAAATCAAAAGCCTTTGGGTTTTTTATTGAAGTGGGGTAATAAATCCCTAGGGGAAAATTCCAAGCAAAAGGTGAAAACTGCTTGCGTGCTAGGTAAAGCAGGACAAAATTTAGGTGGTACAGATATTGATAATTGGTTGGTGGATTACTTTGCCAAAACCCAAGGGTTAGCGGTAAATGCTTTGACGACAAGATTAGCTGAAAGGTTGAAAATTCAGTTATCTACCCAGCAACAAGCTAATGAGGTGTACTTTGACGATGAGAACTTTGAGAGTTATGAATTGCAACTGAATCGGGACATTTTGGAAGATATCCTCAAACAACACTCCTTTTTCCATCCCCTAGATGACTCCATGACACAATTATTACAACAAGGAAGGAGACAAGGAATAGAAGTCAATGATATTAGTGGGGTATTGTTGGTGGGGGGAACTTCCCAACTACCAGCAGTGCAGACATGGATAAAGCAGTATTTTGATGAGAGTAAAATTCGTTGCGAGTGTCCCTTTGAAGCGATCGCTCAAGGTGCTTTACAATTAACCCAGAATGTAGAAATCAAGGATTTTCTTTACCATAGCTACGGTGTGCGTTACTGGAATCGTCGGCAAAATCAACACAGTTGGTATCCTATCATCAAAGAAGGACAAGCCTATCCCATGACTCAACCTGTAGAATTGCTGTTGGGTGCTTCCTTAGAAAATCAGCCCAGTATTGAATTAATTATGGGAGAATTGGGATCAGATACAGGTGGTGGTACAGAAGTTTATTTTGATGGCGATCGCTTAATTACTCGACGTTTAGATAATGGTCAAACTACTGTCAAACCCTTGAATGATAAAGATGGTGCTAGGAGTATTGCTCAGTTAACACCACCGGGATTTCCAGGGAGCGATCGAGTTAAAGTTATGTTTGTAGTTGATGAAAAAAGGTTCTTACGCATTACCGTGGAAGATATTTTAACCAATCAAACCCTGTTGGAAAATTATTTAGTAGCTCAGTTGAGTTAAGGGCTTATGGAACAGCCTCAAAACATCATCTCATTTTTCCCATTTTTCATAACCCCATTTCAGGCTTGTTCTAAGGGAGCTGAAGATAGAGATATTGAATTTTTATGTATGGGATTACTTTGCCAGATTAGGATAGGTTGACAACTTATCATCAAGTTATAGCAATTTTTACCTCTTGCTTCCTGTGTTTCCCAATAGCGTAAACAGTCCATTTCAGTCTGTTTTGAACAAAGTCTACACCCGTGAGTCATGGCATAAGGGGACAAGGAAAATAGTTTGGATTATCAACAACTGCCAACTGCCAACTGCCAACCATCAATTTACCTTTTATTTACACGTAGCGGTATTAGTTTGCCAGATAATATCTCAAACAGAACGCCAACTATTTATTCTTGGGGTAAGGTTCTGGTTCTAGTTTAAACGTGTACAGCTTGCCGTTACGTTTGACTTTTATCTCTAGTATCTCGCCTACAGAGGTCAAATCAACTTGCTTCTGTACCTGAGCAGAAGTTTTCACAGATTTATGGTTAATCTTAATAATAAAATCACCAGAGAGTATTCCTCCCTTGTTTGCTGGGGAATTTTCTACTACCCTTTGAATGAATATTCCAGTATCCTGCTTGATAGTAAGCTTACTTTCCTTATTAATCTCCTTTCTCTTATCTGGGGTTAGATCCACCATTTCAATCCCAAGGAACGGATGATCCACACGTCCTTTGGTAAATAACTCATCAGCAATTCTAGCTGCGGTTTCAATGGGGATAGCAAAACCCAGTCCTTGAGCATCTGCACGAATGGCAGTATTGACACCAATTACCTGTCCTTGGAAATTTAATAATGGCCCGCCGGAATTACCAGGATTAATAGCAGCATCTGTTTGAATAAAGCTGACCCGTTTATCCGGAACACCCACTTGGGCACTAGTTCGATCCGTCGCACTAATAATGCCAATGGTGACAGTATTATCTAACCCTAAAGGATTACCGATAGCGATCGCCCATTCTCCCGGAATCAAATTTTGAGAATTACCCAATTTTACCGTGGGTAATTTGTCACCCAATATTTTCACCGCGGCAATGTCAGTAGTTGTATCAACTCCCACCACATTTCCTTCAAAGGTACGTCCGTCTTTCATCGTTACCTGTACGGTGTCTGTATCTGCTACCACATGGGCATTCGTAAGTATTTGCCCATCACCACTCACAATAAAACCAGAGCCAGTACCTCGCTCAATTCTGTCCTCGGGAAATGGCTCTTCATCTTCGCCAAAAAAACGTCTGAGCAAAGAGTTTTTAAAGGTATCTGCAATGGGGTTGGCAACTTTGCGAGTAGCATTTATTCGCACTACGGCAGGACCAGTCTGTTTGACTGCACTAGTGACAAAATTTACATTAACTAGATCAGCAACTTCACTATCATTGCTGAAGTAAGTAGGAGTATTTTGATTTGAAGGTAAATTTGTGGTGACATCTGTGAGCTGTCGGTAGTTGTTATTTCTGGAAGAGAAATAACAACTACCGAACACGCCTAAACCACCGCCAATCATTATTAGAGAGAGATATACGGCTAGTTGCTTGTAAGAGAACTTCATAATCATGAGGCAGGCTAAAAGATAAATGCAGATGCGCTTGTTATTAGTTTTATCAAGTAAATGTTGACTTAACAGTTATATTCTTACCTAAAAATTATATTGCGTAATACTTGTACCCTGCAATTATTTAGATTTCAGGAGATTTACTGATAAGTTAAGGGGGATATCAAACCGTGTCTGAAATCCGAGTACTTTAGAGGTATGACTCCATCGATGTGGGGAAAGCCTTTGCGTAGCGTATTGAGGGGCTTGGAATTAATAAAACATTTTCTATTTTTGTTCCAATTAGAATATTTTATGAAAGTTACGCAAAACACAACTAGGACAATGGGACTAGTCAATGACTTTAGTTCTTCGTGACAGGAATTTTGTGGTTATCCCATGAAAATCTACTTGTAGTTAATTTGAATGGGTGCTTAGTTTTCAATTATGGGGAATTCCTATATGCGAGCTTTTCTGGCGTTGCATAAGTGCGGGATCAATTAGCGTTTGAAACCATTGAAAAATCGTTGAAAATTTAGTGAAATTATCCCCTTATTCAGCAACGCCGCTTTTCTTTTTTCTTCCACTTAGTCCAGAACCTTTAATGCTTTATTTACCATCTAACCCTTTATATCAACTTTTTGAACCTATTTGAGATTAATATGACTTTACGAATTTATATCCTGTACCTGTTGGGTGTGGTCAATATTCTGGGTTTGATATTGCCATTGGCAAAATTATCTCGAGCGGAAAATTATCAAGCCAATTGTCCCACACCAGGCTTAGAACGTTTTTTGCTACATCGGGTAAGTCATGGCGAAAATTTAGAAACTATCGCCCAAATTTATAATATCAAGTCGGAAACAATTGTTGCTATGAATCCAGAGCTACAAAACACCAAGCTTACTATTGGTAGCAACATTTTGATCCCTCCTTATAACGGCATAGTCATAGAAGTCTCTCAGGGGCAAACCTGGCGAGAATTGGGAACACAATATCAAGTACGTCCCGATGTTTTATTTGAATTGAATGGTTGTCAATCGCCAGACAATTTAGCATTTATTCCAGTAGTTAATGGCAAGCGTTATACACCAGATATCGCAAAATCATCCAGCCAGACAGATACTGATTTAACAAATCCAGCAATTCAAGCGGGTAATTTCCCTTTACAAAACCCTGCGAAAATTGCCTTACCCTATGGTTGGCAAATGAACCCTATGGATAAAGAAGTATTTTTCCACAGTGGGATTGATTTTTTTGCAGACAAAGGGAGCAATGTACAAGCCATTGCTCCAGGTGTGGTGGTGTTAGCTCAAGAAAAAGGTAGTTATGGCAACTTAATCATTATTAACCATAGTGAACGACTACAAAGCCGTTATGCCCATTTAGAAAATATAAATGTCAAAAAAGGACAACAGGTAAAAACAGGAGAATTGTTAGGCACTGTAGGCACAACTGGCAAACCTAATTTTCCACAACCACATCTCCATTTTGAAGTGCGTGCGCGTTCTTCTCTCGGTTGGATTGCGAAAGATCCGCAAACATACTTGCAAAAGTAAAACGGGGGAAGGTTTAGAGACCTGACTTGTTGGAGGGAGAACAAGCACGTGTATGACAATCTGGCGTTGCATAAGTGCGGGATGATTTCACTAAATTTTCAAGGATTTATCAATGGTTTCAAACGCTAATTGATCTCGCACTTATGCAACCCCGAAAATCTTTGTGAATTGATATAAGTTGATGGGTGGCTAAATTGCATAAAAAAACATCAGCATTATTGTAGTGCGGGTGTCTAGCCCGTACTCACCATATCAATTAATACGCCACAGCTTACTGGGATCTTTTCAATCTACCCATTCTCATCAACAATAAAAGAATGCTGGAGTATCAAATTAATTTGCCAACACAATTGATTGTGAAGAAAAAGTCTGCTCCTACACATCTAAAATTTAAAATACATAATGTCTAATCCACAAACAATCAGTAACGCAGTTGCTAACCTATACAACACCTACCCCTTTCCTCCCGAACCTCTATTAGACGAACCCCCTCCAGGTTATAACTGGCGATGGCATTGGACTAGTGCTTACAATTTTTGTACCGGAGAAAAACCCACCCATCAGGATATCCGCATTCTTGATGCTGGTTGCGGTACGGGAGTGGGGACAGAATATTTAGTCCATTTGAATCCAGAAGCTTCTGTTGTAGGAATCGATCTCAGCCCAGGCCCATTAGAAGTAGCTAGGGAAAGATGTCAGCGTTCTGGAGCGGCTCGAGTGGAGTTTCATCACCTAAGTTTGTTTGATGTAGAGCAAATACCTGGTGAATTTGACCTAATTAATTGTGTGGGAGTCCTGCACCATACACCAGATCCCATTGGTGGCATTAAAGCCCTAGCCAAAAAACTAGCACCGGGGGGATTATTACATGTATTTGTGTATGGTGAACTAGGACGATGGGAAATTCAACTCATGCAAAAAGCGATCGCTCTATTACAGGGTGATAAACGGGGTGATTACCGAGATGGTGTAAATGTAGGACGACAAGTCTTTGCTTCTCTGCCAGAAAACAATCGCCTTGTCCAGTATGAAAAAAGACGTTGGGGAATGGAGAATATGCGGGATGAATGTTTTGCTGATATGTACGTACATCCCCAAGAAATTGACTACAACGTGGAGACAGTGTTTGAATTAATAGATGCCTCTGGATTAGATTTTGTGGGTTTTTCTAACAGTGGTTTTTGGGATATAGAAAGACTTTTGGGTAAAGCACCAGAATTAATCGAACGGGCAAAATCATTCAGCGAACGGCAATTATACAGGCTAATAGAATTGCTAGACCCAGAAATTAGTCACTACGAATTTTTCCTTTCTCGTCCTCCTCTAACTAGAAATACTTGGTCTGATAATGCCGCATTAATGGAAACTATCCCTGAAAGACACCCCTGTATGGAAGGATGGCCAGGTAAGAGTATATTTAATTATGATTACCAAGTAGTAAAATTATCAGATGCAGAATTTGAGTTTTTGCAGGCTTGTGACGCTAAATCAACAGTGGCGGAAATCTTAACCAATGTACAGTTAGATTTAGATGAAATCAGAAAAATTCAACAGAAACAGTTGATTATATTATCTAAATAAAATATATGTATTTTAGTTGACACTGCTCTGCCTAAACTTCTAAGATGCATAGTTTATAACCCTTAGCGAATAAGGATTTAAGACTTAATAAAAATGTGTTAGTTTCATTCGTTGCTAGTGGCAATAGCCGCTAGTCGAACGCTCACATCTTGCATAGAAGTATCAATAACGGTCTAAAACCTTCCAAAGCACCAGCCAGAAACTAAACCTAACGCAGTGACTCCCCCAAAAATAGTTAAAGTTTGGTTTTTACTGAAACCTTGACTTTCCATTTGGATCCAAGCTATTGAACCCAAACCAGTAGCTATTATCCCTAAAATAAGACTAAAGCCTAAACTCACAGAACTACCAAATAAAAGAAAAATATAAAATAAAACAAAACTAATAATTAGCCCTCCTACCCACAAAGAATCTTTCACACTTTTAAAAAATCCGAAGCCAATAAACCATAGATGTACAAATACTGCCAAAGTTGGTGCAACTATCATTAACATCAAGAAAAAAACACCCATTCCAGACAGAGGAGACATTAGAACCATAAAAATTGCCATAGAAGCAGATACTGGAACCAACCAAGTCAGGGATTCTCTAACCACCCAACCCAAAGAACCTAGCCACTCTAATAACCAGTAAAAAGTATTCGCTTTTACAAGCTCTAATATTTGACCAAGATATTCTCCCACTAATATAGTTTTTTTAATCCAAATATGGATTCTTGCAAGAGACAAAAAAGCATCAAAACAAGCTGAAATTCTTTCACATCTGACAACAAGACGACGATATTTTTTTTTTAACCATGGGAAACAACGTTCTTGTTGAAAACGTGGGACGGAAATTTTAATGGGTCTGCCCTTGTTCTTCTTTCTCTTCCAAACCCGCTTGGGCCATTGCGGCCTAATACCACCTCTAGGTAAAGCAGCGCGCTTATCCTTAGAATCGTAGGCTTTTTCAGCAGCAAGCACTTTCAGGGGTTTACGAGGTCTACCGCGTTTGTTGCTCTTAATATTTACACTGTCTAGAAGTGGTATCACCTGATCTGTTTCACTACCATTGGCAGGTGTGGTGCGATTGGATAAAGGCATTCCTGAGCCTTCACTAAGAGTGTGTATTAAACCTTTTCTTTTCCACCGCAAGCAACACCATCACCACCCCTCTTTCCAGGGGGAAAAAGACCCGTCCACCGCCCCATAAATCCAGTTTATTAACCCTTTCTCTTTTCCAATCCCCAATATTCGTGCTTGTAAAGCCTCTAAGGTCCCGTCCAACTGCCAACGTTTGAGCCATCGATGTGCAGAGCTCTTTGATGCCCATATTTCTCCTTTTGGAACCTCACACCAACCACACCCTGTTATCAATATATACAGTAAGGTATTGAGTACATATTGAGTACATAAGGAAATGAAGAATGTGGCATTTCTCGTTGGCGTTTCTCTGGCGGTTTCGGAAAAATATCCTCAAACAAAGACCACTCCAAATTACTCAGTCCTTCAATACCTCCAGCCATCAGATGATATAACCCCTCTTACTCAACACGCATATT
>CBZS010000794.1 GCA_000613065.1 Richelia intracellularis
GATTTACCCTGTTCTCTATCATAGGAACCTTTGAGGGTCTTAGCATCAATAGGAATTATCTGTGCTCCTGCGGCTTCAACTATTGATTCTACCCAACGTCGAAACCATCCCTCAAATACTTTTGGGTTAATGGGTTCAAACACCCGTGGAAAGGTATCTGCACTTGGGATGCCCTCTGGTAAAGCTAAAAACTGCTTTAACCAGTCGTATTTACTCAATCCATAATTTTCCATGTCCTCCCATCCCTTACCTCTTGCAATCACTGATAGTATTCCAATGATTAAAATATCTGTTAATAAATGGACACCGGTTCTTTCTACACGTGGATCTTCTATCTCACTAAAAACTAATGACATTTTTTCTGTCAATGCAGTGGCATTGGCTATACTCAAATTTTTTGAGCTTTTAATCTTTGGTTTTGATGATTTGAAACCCGTAGGCGCAAGCCTTCTTGTCAGAGATCCCATTAGACTAACCCGTTCAGTTAAGATAGACCCTTTGCGTCCTTAGCATACTACTTAACTTCTTTAATACTTAAATCTCCATTTTTGTGCCCCACCAGTGTTCCAGGAACTGGGGAAGATTGGGTGGCGTAGGGGAGTGCCAGGTGGGGGTATGAGTGATTATTGGGCTTACTCAAGGTCTTTATGCCCCTACCTAGCACCACTGAATCTAGGGAAGCGTTCCCCAGTTGCGTCAACTTTTTTTGGCGATGCCCCTCCAGTACCCCCCAAAGGGCGTTGGCGTTCGCACTTGACAATCAAGACATACCCCACAATTATGTACAACAATCTGTAATTTTCACTACAAAATTAGATGCGCTTACCCTATGAAGGTATCCAAAGTGCTATCTTCTTTATAGGGTAAAAAGCAAGCAACACTAGAACACCGATTCAGTAGTTAGGATTAATCATCTAGGAAAGTAATAATGTTGATGGTTAAAAGTTGTATAAAGTTATCCTTTTCTCCATTTTTATCTCTGCTCACCTCACTTAACCGAGACTTTCGGCGTTACTTATCATTCCCTTCTACTCATAATCCACACAAATTACTAGACCTGCTAATAATTCCTGTAAAACGGTTTGCGATATGTGTCCTAAACGAGCCACAAAACGCTCTAAGGAGATACTACGAACTTGTAATAAATTGCCTGCAGAATCTTGAGCTAAACCATTTTCGTCATTGCGGTGAATAGCTACCATAAAAGGGCGTTCATGAAACTGTTCTTGCCAACTAGTTAAAGGAACAATAATTCGCATAGGAATCATAGCAAATAATTCGGAGTTAATTACCACAGCTGGTCGAGTTTTTCGGAGTTCTTGCCCTACGGTGGGGTCGAGTTGTACCAGCCAAATTTCCCGACGTTTGGGATTGATCATCTCATATCCGTCTCATCGCCCACATTTAGCTACTTTAACCTTTTAAGGTACCAGACAATTGTTGGTTCTCTCACTTTAGATGACTCTTTGTCAAGGTAGTTAAAAATCTAGTCCCTAGTACCGCAAGACAGAAGTCAAAAGTGAGCCATTGCCGTGGACGGGTTCGCCGGCATAAAGCAAATGGCGAACTCCGAAGGAGTCAAAAAGCTTATTGAGTAGGCTTCGGATTAATCTAAAATGTTTACCTTGCTTATGCCGAGGTTTACTAAGCATATATAGGACTAATCATTCCAAGCCACCTTTTGTGTCTGAACTCCTAACAAATAAAACCGGCGTTGCTGAATCAGGGGATGAATTAGCGTTTGAAACCATTGAGAAATCGTTGAAAATTTAGTGAAATCATCCCCTGATTCAGCAACGCCATAAAACCTATACCTGAAAAGAGTGATCTCAAATCTAACACTCTGTCAATTCGGGATCATTAAAAAAGTCTTCTGCTGTTGCAGCAATGAAAGGAACTAGCAATTTATGACGTTCTTCTATGGGTAAAGCGGCAATCTCTTGGAGAGATAATTTGGTTTCGGGACTGCACTGTGGTTGATGGTTCCCAACCATTGTCATCTCCTTATGTGGCGCATCTGCTAATGGGTTGCTCTGATACCGAGAGACAGCATCTGCAAACTCAGAACAACTTAAACCAGCAATTTCTGCTGCTTGTAAGCGGGAGACGGTTCCCAACTCATACCATTTAATTGCAGCTGCTATACGCATTTCCTGAACAAATTCCTTCGGTTGCTGGTGGATGTCAGAAAATACATTTTCCGGTAAATTAATGGAAACGCTCGTCACTGTGATTTACCCCTAATCAGGCCTCAAAAGTCTTCTTCATCAACGAAAAATTCGGCATCATCGTCTAAGACGTTATTGTCCTGTCTTGAATTGCCAATATTCCAAAACGGTTGTATTACTGTCACGCCAATCATGCCTATACCAGTACTCAAAGCTAGTAAGATCCCAAAAGGAATTTGAATTGACTGTGAAGTAAAAAATTTCAGGGATACAGGGGTGTAGTTTTGTACCGAGAGAATAGCGATCGCTACTATCCAGAAAGCTATAACTATGGATGTGATCACGTTAGCAATAGTTCTCATTGCAGTTTCACCCATAGAAAACCTCTTCGCCTACTGAGATAGTAGAATTTAAGCACAAAAAATATCTCCTCTTCTAGTCACTATATTGCTCTTGTAGGTCAATAATTGTTAACCAAGATAAGAAGTAGCTATCTGTAGCACCATAGGTTCTAGTTATGGATGAAACAATCATATAGGAGCGATAAAGTTCGTGCTCGTGGTTAATTTTCAACTTTTTCTCCCATTTCTAGCTTAGCAATTTCACTAATATTTGTCACAATAGGATCAGTAACCTTGGGAATGGTCTTAGTAAGAACCATTTAACTGCCATTTCCAAGCAGGAGTACCTTTCAGGGCTCTTCTCAAATATTGTTGATTTGTTAGGTTATTAGCCCATCATGTTTACATTAACTATGGGATGATTACGGATATTGGCATAGTAAATCAACAGCTGATTTTTGTTTTCAGTTCGAGGGATGGGAAGTTTTGGTCATCCAGAGGGAGAGTTTTCTATCTATCGCTGGTCTTCACGAATTGATGAATGAAAGAGTCTCAAGTCATTGTCAGTGCTGTTTACCTAAATTTTATTGCTGGTATGGCTGTGGGTATTCAGTATCGTCACTTACCTATCCTATTTTTTCCATTTCGTGGGGAATAGGAAAATGTTGAAAAAGCCCATTTATATTTTTTCTCATTGAATATCAGCAATGTCAATCCCTATTCGACCTTCTGCCAGTTATCACCTTTGGTCTTTGTGCGCTCCCTGCGTGGGGAAAAAACGCTGGCATTGTCAAATGAGAAGGGGATTTGTCAAAGCTAGACAAAAGCAGCCGCAAGTCAAAGCCTTGTCGAGGTAAATGACTCCGCCCCAACGTATTGGCTTAATTCCCCAAAAGCGTATTTATGAATTTCATCACAATATACATCTGTTAAGAAAATCTGGGGTTGCATAAGTGCGGGATGATTTCACTAAATTTTCAACGATTTCTCAATGGTTTCAAATGCTAATTCATCCCGCACTTATGCAACGCCGAAAATCTAATGGTATGGAACGCATAGCTCAGTTGTTAAAGCTGGATAACTGTATACAGGAAGTACAAAAGCGTGTAAGGCAGATTTTACAAAATTATCAACATAATATGCCTTTACTTTTAAATAAACGAATTCTGCTGGTAACCCGAGGAGATGAGGGCTTTCCTAAACCTATTTTGATCCAACAAACAGATTCTCGCTTCCGTTTATATGCGGCAATGGACTGTATTTTCAGGGAGAGCAATGGTATTATAAATATCTTAGATTTTAAAACTGGTAAATCTTCGTTTGATCGCCGGCAGGCTTTAGTATATTTATTACCTGCCCGTTACCTTTATCCTGGATATGAAACGATCGCTTTTTCTATAATTTAGAATCTTGCCATCAATCAGAAATTATTAAAGTTACCAAGCATGAGCTAGATCAAGTGGAATGTGAACTAGCTCAGATTGCTAAAAAACACCAGCAAGACTTGCGAAAATATCAAAGGGAAGACAAAAATTTCAGCAGCATATTTCCCCCTAATCCAGGTTATCATTGCCGCCATTGTCCATTTAATAGTATTTGTGAATTCTCTGCTGTTGCAGACAGATAATAATTGATAGCGAACGCTATCAATTATTATCTGGTTACCCATGATTAGCGATCACTATTTCACTCAACTTTTATGTACTTTCTTGACTGGTCTTAGTTGTTTTTGTTTTCTTTGTAGAAGTTTTTGTATACTTAGTAGATTTTGCCTTTGTTGCGGTTGAAGATTTAGTTTTCTTACGTGTGGTTTTTTTCGTTGAGGCTTTACTAGCCAACAATTCCAGTGCTGTAGTTACACTAATTTTCTCCACAGATTCCCCTTCTGGGATGCTGACATTGGTTTTACCATGTTTAATATAAGGGCCATAGGGACCATCATAAATATTAATTGGGTCTCCATCTTCTGGATGGTTTCCCAACTCCCGCAACGCAGTTTTAGTTCTACCACCTCTACCTTTTTTCGGTTCAGATAATAGTTCTAGTGCCCTTTCTAGAGTAACTATCAAAACATCATCTGCCCCCTTTAAAGAACGATAATCCGGCTTCCCTTCAGCACCTTTTTTATTCACCACATAAGGACCAAATCTTCCCAAACTTGCTTGGATGGTAGCACCAGTTTCTGGGTGAGTTCCTAATGTGCGGGGAAGGGATAACAAGCCTACAGCCATTTCCAAGGTGACGTTTTCGGAAGTTACACCTTTGGGTAAGGAAGTTTGTTTTGGCTTAGGATTCTCTTCTGTTTTTTCCCCTAACTGCACATATGGGCCATATGGACCAATAAGTATATAAATAGGTTCTCCCGTTTCTGGATGTCTTCCTAGTTCATCAGGACCAGCAGTTTTTTGTTTGAGGAGAGTTTCCACTTTTTGGGGATCGAGATCGGAAGGGGTTAAATCTCTGGGGATGGAAGCTGTCACAACCTCCTCACCATTCTCCTTTTCTACATAAGCTCCATATTTACCAATTCTGACTTTGGCATCCAAATTTTCTAACAACACAGTCCTAGCCATATTGCTATCAATTTGACTTTTTTGCTCTTTAACTAATGTCTCTAAACCCTTTTCACCTAGATAAAATTCTTGCAAGTAGGGCAACCAAGCCGCTTCTCCTGTGGCAATATCATCCAAGGTTTGTTCCATTTGGGAAGTAAAACCAGGATTCACGATGTCTGGAAAATGTTTTTCCAGTAAGCTACTGACAGCAAAGGCAGTAAAAGATGGTACAAGGGCATTGCTAATTAATTGGGCATAGCCTTTATCAATAATCGTACCAATGATGCTGGCGTAGGTGCTAGGGCGACCAATACCTTCACTTTCCAAGGTTTTTACCAAGGTTGCTTCCGTATATCTTGCAGGAGGTTGAGTCTCATGTCCTACCGTTTCCAAGTCTGTACATTTGGGATTCTCGCCAACGGTAAGAGGGGGCAAAATAATTTCTTGGTCTTCTAGTGCAGCTTCGGGATCATCGGAACCTTCCACGTAAACTCGTAGGAATCCGGGAAAATCAATCCGCTTGCCGGAGGAACGAAAACCAGCATCCTCTATCTCAATTTGTACGGAAATTTGGGTTTGCCGAGAGTCAGCCATTTGACAAGCAACAGTACGCTTCCAAATGAGTTCATAAACCTTGAATTCTCTGCCACTTAACCCAGTTTCTTGGGGAGTACGGAAACTGCTACCCGCAGGGCGAATTGCTTCGTGGGCTTCCTGGGCTCCTTTAGATTTTGTGGTGTATTGTCTTACTTTCGGACTTAAATATTCTTTACCGTAAAGTTGTTCTACACAACTGCGAGCTGCGGCGAACGCTTGGTCTGACAAATGTACTGAGTCTGTCCGCATATAGGTAATATAGCCCTGCTCATACAAACTTTGGGCAGTTCGCATGGTATCCCTGGCAGACAGACGAAGTTTGCGGTTGGATTCCTGTTGTAGGGTGGATGTGGTAAATGGTGGTGCTGGTTTACGGGTAACTGGACGTTCATCAATTTCTTTAACGGTCCAAGTTTTATTTTGAAAACGCTCTTTGAGTGCTTCTGCTTCACTTTCAGATAGCAATACCACATTACGTCCGGCGGCAATTTGTCCCGTCTTGGGATCGAAATCGCTACCAGTAGCCAATTTTTTACCCCCCAGGGTGACTAACTGGGAACCAAAGGATTGACTGGAATCATCTTTTTTTCCGGCGGGGATCAACGTAGCTTTTAAATCCCAGTAAGAAGCTTGACGGAAAGCACGTCTTTGTCTTTCCTTTTTTACTAACAATAATACAGCCACCGATTGTACCCGCCCCGCAGATAATCCCCAGGCAATTTTTTCCCATAACAGGGGTGACAGGGTATAACCCACCAAGCGGTCCAAAATGCGCCTAGTTTCTTGGGCACGTACTAGCTTTTCATCGATATTACGGCAATTTTTTAACGCCTTAGCGATTGCATCCTTGGTAATCTCATGAAATACCATGCGTTTGGTAGGGATTTTGGGTTTGAGGAGTTGATACAAGTGCCAACTTATGCTCTCACCTTCTCGGTCTTCGTCAGTTGCCAGGATTAATTCAGAAGCTGTTTTCAATGCTTCTTTTAACTGGGTGACAACTTTCTTTTTATCCTTGGGAACAACATATAGTGGCTCAAATTCCGATTCTACATTGACTCCCAATTTCGCCCATTTCTCCCCTTTTACACTGCTGGGAATTTCACTAGCCGATTGGGGCAGATCCCGGACATGCCCCATGGAAGCCTCTACCTGATAGCTTTTTGGCAAGTAGTTGCGAATGGTACGAGCTTTAGTGGGAGATTCGACAATGACGAGAGTTGACATGGAGGTATTAGAAGAGGATAGCAGCTAGGCTCAAAAGTGTAAGTTTGAGATGTTCTGGGGGTAGATATCAAGGTTAAGTATTGAGAACAAGGAAATGTGATTTCATCCTGACACAAACTGCACCTTTGTCAAAATTCAGTTGCAAGTTATCCATGGATGGATATCAACAACTTCTTTTCTACTTTTTTACCACCAATAGACTTGTTGGTGTAAAGGGTATACCTCGGCTGTCCCCGGTAGCCAGGGCAAGGAATACAGGTATTTTGTAAAGTAGAGTCGGAAACCAACTATTGTTTCTATTTCCAACAACTATCTCAATCTTTAACTCATATCAAGCATAATTGACGACTACTAGGGAGAAAATCTTTCTTCATATCAATACAACTATATTGGCTTTAAGCAATTTTGGCAGTCCCACAACTCGAGAAAATTTAGTTTAATTTTTGATATTTACCCAAATTTATAGCGAACGCTACGAGGGAAAATGTATTTTAAACTACAGGAACAATAATCCATCTAAGGGCAATTACATTAGAAATTCCTTCCCGATAACTTGTGTTAGGATAGGGCATAGAGAATTAAGTTCGGCAGTAAATGTTCTTGTTTAGTTTAAAATTGCAAGCGTCTCTCCGGATCAACGTCTCTGCATCATCAAATTCTGGAGAGTTTCATGTCAATCTACGTGGGTAACATCTCTTACCAAGTTACAGAAGAAGATTTAACAGAAGTATTTTCTGAATATGGTAAAGTCACAAGAGTCCAAGTTCCAATGGACAGAGAAACTGGTCGTCAGCGCGGCTTCGCTTTTGTAGAAATGAAAACAGAAGAAGAAGAAACTGCTGCAATCGCAGCCCTAGACGGTGCTGAATGGATGAGCAGGACTATTAAGGTTAATAAAGCAAGACCCCGTGAAAATAGAAATAACAACAACCGCTCAGGTGGTAATTGGGGAGGCTCAGGTAACGATAGATACTCTAGAAGTTACTAATAACTTCAGTAACACCAGTCAAAATATTGGTAGATCCAATCTTTAGTCCTTAAGTTTGATAAGAATAATTTATCACTACGACAGTACAGTGAAGATGGCCATGGCAATTTAGTAGAAAAAACTCTACTCATTTGCAAGCAAGCAGATCAGTAGACTACAGATCTGCGGCGTTGCTGAATCAGGGGATGATTTCACTAAATTTTCAACGATTTATCAATGGTTTCAAAGGCTAATTCATCCCGCACTTATGCAACGCCCAGATCTGCTTGTTGTTTTATTCAATCACATCACCCTTGTATACAAGGCAAAGATAATCCCAGCATCATTTCCAAATGTTATTTTTTTGATAAAAATAAGATATATTCATAAAAATATCAGAAAAAACAATAAAATTAACTCAGCTAGTCTGAATATCTAATAGCCAAAACCTATATATTTCATGGATTTTGCTAATTTCGCATCCCAGCTAAACGCGGGAACAATTTTGCCAGAGGGTATAGTAATTATTACCCTCCTGGGGGTTTTGATTGTAGACCTAATCGCAGGGCGTACATCCTCACGCTGGATTGGATATTTAGCGTTCGCAGGTTTGTTTGCTGCAATTGTGGTTCTATGTTTTCAATGGGACAATACTAATCCCATCTCCTTTGGCGGCGCTTTCAACGCAGATGACCTCGGCATTGTCTTTCGGGGCATTGTGGCTCTATCTGCTGCTGTTACCATTTTAATGTCCATTAGTTACATTGAACAAAGTGGGACAGCATTAGCAGAGTTCATTGCAATTTTGCTGACTGCGACTTTGGGAGGGATGTTTGTCTCCGGATCTACGGATCTGGTGATGATTTTTGTCTCCCTGGAGACGTTAAGTATCTCCTCCTATTTAATGACGGGTTATACCAAACGCGATGCCCGTTCTAATGAAGCAGCGTTAAAATATCTGCTGATTGGAGCTGCTAGTACTGGTGTATTCCTTTATGGAGTATCCCTACTTTATGGACTATCTGGAGGACAAACACAACTAGGTGCGATCGCTACTGGCATCGCTAGCGGTAATTTGGGTCAATCTCTAGGTATTGTTATTGCCTTAGTATTTGTAATTGCAGGTATTGGCTTTAAAATTTCCGCCGCACCATTCCACCAGTGGACACCAGATGTTTATGAAGGTGCACCCACACCGGTCATTGCCTTTTTATCCGTAGGTTCTAAAGCAGCAGGATTTGCTCTAGCAATTCGACTGTTAACCAATGTCTTCCCCTTGGTAGCAGAGGAGTGGAAGTTTGTATTTACTGCCCTGGCTGTGTTGAGTATGATTCTGGGTAATGTAGTTGCTCTTGCCCAAACCAGTATGAAGCGGATGCTGGCTTATTCATCCATTGCCCAAGCAGGATTTGTAATGATTGGCTTAATTGCGGGTACAGAAGCTGGATATGCCAGCATGGTGTTCTATCTGCTAATTTACTTATTTATGAACCTGTGTGGTTTTACCTGTGTGATTTTATTCTCACTCCGCACGGGAACCGACCAAATTGCGGAATACTCAGGCTTGTATCAGAAAGATCCCCTGTTGACCCTGGGTTTAAGTATTTCCCTGTTGTCTTTGGGTGGTATTCCTCCCTTGGCTGGTTTCTTTGGTAAGATTTATCTATTCTGGGCTGGTTGGCAAGCAGGTCTGTACGGCTTAGTCTTGTTGGGATTAGTTACCAGCGTTGTCTCCATTTACTACTACATTCGTGTAGTCAAAATGATGGTAGTCAAGGAATCCCAAGAGATGTCGGATGTGGTCAGGGATTATCCACAAGTTACTTGGAATTTACCAGGATTAAGACCTTTACAGATTGGTTTAGTAGTTACTTTAATTGCTACTTCCATCGCTGGGATTTTATCTAATCCCTTGTTTACCTTGGCAAATAATTCCATTACCCACACTCCCCTTCTCCAGGCTAGTTTGGTGAAAGCAAATCAAATAAGTGCAATTTCGCCAAATGTGACAGAGGAATTATAAGTCCATTAATTAAGTATATTAACTTTTAGGGGACTAGGGGACGCAATGCGATCGCGTCCCTTTTTTGTGAGCATTGTTAATTACTGAGTTTAAATTAATGCAACTCATCTAGACATCGCTTTTGGCATCCTGCCCAATAATCGCAATCGTAGGTTTATGATTTACTTCATTATTTAGCTCAAAAAGGCTGGGTAAGTCTACGGCGATGACAGGAGATATTTTATATCTTTGTTGGTTGAAAATCTTCATTCTTGCTTTTGAAGAAGTTACGACTGACAGCATGAGGAGTCCATCGATCTTTGTCAAAGTCGTCGATTATTTCTTGATAAAGTGATACCAGTTATGATTTCGTTGTCAAAAAAATATTACAAAGTATTTTCGTTAGCGCAGTAAATTATTGATTCTTGAATTTAGAAAAAGCAATATTTTCAGTCATTGCACATCACTTAACAAAAAATTTTGTATTACCCAAAAACCAGTGGAACTTAAATCCTGATTGGTATGGGAGCGGCTATGGTTCTCCATAATCAGGGTTAGGAGTAATCACAGGAACGATTATATCAGGACTAGGAGTAAAGGTTACTGATGGAGAGGGAATATCTGTAGGTATGGGTGAAGGGATATCTGTAGAAATATCTCTAGGTATAGGTTGAGCGATCGCTTCTAGCCCCACGTAAAGGCTGTAATCACTTTCACTTACCTGCGGTAATGTAATTAAGTCAATTTTATACTCCCCGTCAACAGGTAATATACCCTGGTAAAAAGAAACATTTTCAGATGTATTCTCTATTCGCTGCTCGTTAGGAGCTAAAACGTTGAAAGATACTCCACTTTCTTGCACCAACATTACAGTAATTTGCTCTCCTGCTTCACCCCGAAAAGTATAGCGAACCAGCTGATTAGATGTGATGGTATCATCCACCTTAGCTGTATTGGATGAGTTAAAAATGAGACGCTTAATTTTCCTCTGCACAGGTTGCTCTTCCGTAGGTGTGGGTGTAGGAGTTGGTGTCAACCTCGCACTAATTACAGGAGAGGGAAAAGTTTGGGGTGCTCCAGTCGTGATGGTGGTAGCAGATTGATTATCTTGCTGGGTGCGGACTGAGCGTACCAAAGCCCAAGAGCCAAATCCCGCTAAAATCACCACACTTGCACCTATAGCTCCAATTACTAGGGGATTATCTAAAACGGAAGTTGGGGGAGGGGGAATAACCGCATTATTTCTAGCTGGTGTATTTGATTCTACAGCATCGGGGTGATGAGCTACGGCAATTGTTTGGATCTGGGATACATCCGCATTGCTACTACCTCCTTCCTCCACTGATGTTAATATTGGTGCTAGTTCTGCTGCACTTTGATACCGATCGCCTGGTCGATAACTCAACATCCGATTCAGTACCTGGGCAAATTTTGGATTTACTCTCACCCAACGCTGCCAATTCCAGGTTAGTTGTTGTTCATCAAAGAGTTCTTGGGGTTCTTTACCGGTTAACAATACTATTGCTGTTACAGCCAAAGCATACAAATCACTACTGGGATAAACTTGTCCTGTTTGCATTTGTTCTATGGGAGAATAACCCAATTTGCCTACATAGGTATTGCTCGTAGTACTAGGAGTTTGTAAACGATTAGCTAATTCCTTAACTACCCCAAAATCAATTAAAACAGGTAAGCGAACGCTATCCCGCAGAATAATATTATCTGGCGAGATATCTCTGTGAATAATTCCTTTCCCGTGGATATAAGTCAATACAGGTAGTAACGATTGTATTAAATACATTACTTCAACTTGTGTGAATACAGCATTACTAGCCTGACGTTCATCTAATAAAGCCCGGTATGTTTTCCCCTCAACATAGTCCTGTACCAGAAATAACCGTTGGTCTTGTTCAAATTGTTCTCTAAATTGTGGTATCTGGGGATGTTTAATTTGATATAAAACTTCAGCTTCTCGACGAAATAAATCTTCCGCTTTTTGCCAACTAGAAGTACTTGTCCTGGTGGCAATTAATTCCTTCAGGGTACATAATTCATTAAAGCGTCTTTGGTCTTCCGTCAGATAAGTTCTGCCAAACCCACCCTGACCAAGAGTTTTAATAATGCGATAACGATTTTGGAGAATTGTGCCAGTGGTAATTGGTGGTTGCATTTTTGGTTCATTGTAATAAATCTAGAGGGAAGCGAATAACTTATGACAAAAATTTTTCTTCTTTTCTAAATATTTCAGTCCAACTTAAATTGTCTTCTTCAACTACTGCTATTAGGAATAAATCAAACAACCATTCATAACAATAGTCCCTAAGCTGAAAATCACGCTCTTGTCACTTTTCCACAGTCCGAATCAGTTCAATCTTGCGGTTACTCATTAATTGTGGCAAGTTTATGTTATTTGACGTAATTATTATATTTTGACAAACTAGCTTTACTATAGGTTAATTATAAATGGCTGTCTTTTAAGTATAGATACGGTATTTGTGCTTTTTTTTTAAACTAACTCTAGGGGTCTAAGTTTACAGGTATAATTTATTTTACTTTGGCTATGTCTCAATCGACATGAAATAAACCATTGGTAATTCTACTTGCAGTTACAAGTCTGAAAAGATGATAAATTTCTGCTAAACCATTGACGAAACAGTAGTCATTCTCAATAAATGCAGTGAGTAAATCAGGTGATTGAAATCAATGGAAATATAGTTTGCACATTTAGGGGTGCAGAATTTCAGTCAATGAAATTGTAATTACAGAGTTTCCTATCTCATGTATTTTCCTAGTAGTTTTTACTTATAGACACCATGGCTATTTCTCATCGTTATACAAAATTAATATGAAGCTGCATAGAAAAGAACTTCTAAAATAAAGTTGTAAGAGGAGATAGATATTACCTGCTCAAATGTAAGTTGCTCGAAGAATTGTTGTATGCGCTCACGTAAATCTTGCAAAGAAGAGAAAAGTTCGTTTTTGAGAGGTTTTTTGAGAAAGTGCCAAAGCCTTTCGATTGGATTAAGTTGAGGGGAATGAGGTGGTTGAAGCAGGGGAATAATATTTTCTGGCCAATTAATCCCACAACTTGTATGAGCAGGAGCTTGGTCAATTTTACAAATTGACCAAGCTCCTGCTAACTGCTGAGATAGCCAATCTAAAAACGGTTGAAAACAGTCACCGTTGAGTTTGGGGTACTCCTGTTGGAAATGTTTTCCTGTTAATGGTTCAATTGCACCATAAATCCAAAAATTTTCCTTTTCCCATTTAACGTCAACAGTTGGCTTTACTCCAGAAGCAGTAATCACTTTTCCTGTGAGGGTTTTCAATCCAAACCTAGTTTCATCCTGACACAAATAATGAACGCACCTCCCATGTGCTAGATGTTTTTCTAGACAATTGAGAATGATACCGAGTTTTTTTTTAACTCAGATACCAGCTTTTCATCCTGTTTGTAGCTTTGAGGAGGTGGTACTTTTAGTTTTGCTCCCAATCCATATCGAACCAATGCATAAACCGTTCCATACTCAATATCAAGTCCATGCTCTTTTTTCAACCATTCTACTATCCCACCATAGCTACTAAACCCTTTTCCTGTTTTTAACTCCTGTATGAGTGCTGCGATCCCATCATCATTGATTTTTCGTTTTGCTCCTGCCGCTTTCTTGATTTCTAATAAGCCAGACACACTACCAGTTCTATACTTCTGCAACCATCTTGTCACTATTGAAGTATCTCTAGCCAAGGGTTTCCCGATTTCTTGGTGCTCGTTTACTTGTCCACTCGGCATTGAGCCATCACAACATCTGTAGTTTTTCTTTCTGCTTTCCCAACCTGGCTGTCTCTAGCAGTTTTTTTAGTTCCTCTTCGCTCTGCGTCTTCTCAATATTAAATGGCCGGCTCATGAGTATTTAAACCGATCAAGTTTGCTTGGTTCTATTATATGTAGCTTCATATTCAAGTGGTATTACACAAGAAATGTCTAATTCTCAGTTATAAATGTATATGGGTAGAGAAAATTTTCTATCCTACATATTAGCTTGCTGACTTAGATTACTATTTAAGACTGCAATACTCTCATCTATATCGTGGTTTTTTCGGTTGAGATGGCTGGAAATTTGGCATAACTCATTTATCAAAAGATCAAACAACAGGGGGTGATAAATATTATGGAGAAATATTTAAAATTTGTATGAAAGCTTCAATAAAACACATAAAACTTTTAACCGAATTACTTCGGTTAAATCTGTCAAATATCTAATGATAAGATTGCCATGAATGCACATCGAGGATCTGCTGTGCTCAGTTCTGCAACTCTAAAAATGCCATCAGTAGCAACAGGACTGACGGGAAATCACCGTCTGAGGCTGTTTTCTGGCTCTGCCAACACCCAACTTTCTCAAGAAGTCGCCTGCTACTTGGGTATGGAATTAGGACCGATGATCCGCAAACGGTTTGCGGATGGAGAACTGTATGTTCAAATCCAAGAATCGATTCGCGGTTGTGATGTTTATTTAATTCAGCCGAGTTGTCATCCTGTGAATGATAACTTGATGGAATTACTGATTATGATTGATGCTTGTCGTCGCGCTTCTGCCCGACAGGTTACGGCGGTAATACCATATTATGGTTATGCCCGTGCCGATCGCAAAACGGCGGGGAGGGAGTCAATTACAGCTAAATTAGTGGCTAACCTGATTACCCAAGCAGGTGCAAGCCGAATTTTGGCAATGGATTTACACTCCTCTCAAATCCAAGGGTATTTTGATATACCTTTAGATCATGTATATGGTTCGCCGGTAGTACTAAATTATTTAGCAAGTAAAAACCTTTCTGACATTGTAGTTGTATCTCCCGATGTTGGCGGTGTCGCCAGAGCTAGAGCATTTGCGAAAAAGCTCGATGATGCGCCTCTAGCTATTATTGACAAACGTCGTCAGGCTCACAATGTTGCCGAAGTGTTAAATGTTATTGGTGATGTTGAAGGAAAAACAGCAATACTCGTAGATGACATGATTGACACTGGTGGCACAATTGCGGCAGGGGCGAAGTTATTACGGGAAGAGGGAGCAAGTCAAGTATATGCTTGTGCTACCCATGCCGTATTTTCTCCCCCTGCTATTGAGCGTTTGTCTAGTGGTGTGTTTGAGGAAGTAATTGTCACGAACACAATTCCTATTCCAGATCGCGATCGCTTTCCCCAATTAACTGTACTTTCTGTGGCAAATTTATTAGGAGAAACTATCTGGCGAATTCATGAAGATACTTCTGTAAGTAGTATGTTCCGCTAGTCTTTATATAAAAAGGCTAGCTTTAAAGTTTAGGGGGTATGGGTGAAGCATGAACAGGCTAACATCCTACCTTTTTTTTTCAACGAAAATTATTTGTCTGTACAAATAAAATAAAAGATAGATTGAACTGGAATTTTGGAAACACTGAATAACAATAGTTCGCCAAAAAAATTAAGATGCTGAAGTTAATACCAGCTCGCCTCTATCTATTCTGTGGTCTTACTACCTATCTTTTATTTATATCCCAGCCCTCGGTAGCTCAAGTTACTTCTGATGGTACTTTGAGTACAACAGTTAACAATCCGTCCCTAGATGGGAAGATTTTTATCATTAACAATGGCGATCGCTCCGGTAATAATCTCTTCCATAGTTTTGATAAATTCTCTATACCCACTAATGGGTCGGCTGTTTTTAACAATGCAGCAGGTATTCAGAATATCTTTGGATGGGTGACGGGTGGTACTATTTCTAACATAGATGGGTTAATTGAGGCTCAAGGCACAGCCAACCTATTTTTGCTTAATCCCAGTGGAGTAATTTTTGGTCCTAATGCTTCTCTGAATCTGAGTGGTTCTTTTATAACCTCTACAGCAGATAGTATTATCTTTCAAGACAATATCAAATTTAGTGCGATCGACAAAACTACTCCACCACTCCTGACAATGAGCGTTCCCGTGGGATTGGAACTGGGTGCAAATCCTGGCGCAACTATTACTGTTACAGGTAATGGTAACAATTTGAAACTGCAAAGATATTCTTCTCTTAATACTAGTATTCGTCCCCAGGGACTTCACAATCAAAAGGTGACCAATCAAACTTTGGCACTGGTGGGGAATAATTTAGTTTTAGATGGGGGCAATATTACTCTTCCCAAAGGAAGATTAGAACTGTGGTCAGTTAATAATGGTCAAGTGTCTCTAGTAAACAATAATGGGCAATTACAGTTAGAACCATTACAAGGAATTAATTACAGTAATATTGACCTGCAAAAAGCCGCATCCGTAGATATTAGTGGTAATAATACGGCAGTTGCTCAGATACGAGGTAAGGAAATCAACCTGAAACAACGATCAGTGATTTTGGCAGAGACTAAAAACAATGGTCTGGGGGGAATCTTAAATCTTCAGGCATCTGAATTCCTCACAGTTGAAGGATTTGCTTTAAATCAAAACATACAGGTTTTTAGCGGAATATTAGCTGACGTTGCCCCCAATGAAAATGGGCAAGGTGGTAATATCTTCATCAATACGAAAAATTTGTTTGTTAAAGATGGTGGTCAAATTTCCACTGGTACTTTTGGTCAAGGTAATGCGGGAAATTTAACTATTAAAGCACAGGATGTGGAAGTGACAGGGACGGTTGTGGTTCCCAATCGTGGTACATTTGCAACCTTGTTATCTGCTAATGCCAGGGAAACTACAGGTAATGCGGGTACTTTAACCATAGAAGCCAACTCTTTGAAGGTAAAGGATGGAGCTCAAATTCCTGCTACTACTAGTAGTCAGGGTAATGCAGGCAAAATCGTTGTTACAGCAAAAGATATAGAGTTAAGTAACTCAGGTAGTGGTCTATTTAGTTTCACCACCCCAGGAGCAAAAGGTGTGGGTGGCGACTTACAAATAACAACCGACAGCCTCAAGATTTCTCATGGAGCTGCCATTGTTTCCACTACTAGTAGCTCGGAAAAGGCAGGAAATATAAAAATTGATGCGACTCAATCGGTGTAACTCACTGGTACATATGCATCAGGAGCTCGTAGTGGTTTATTTGCCAGTGCCATAATTGACGAGGGAGATGGTGGAAATATAAACCTAACCACAGATCAGTTGATTATAAAAGATGGGGCAATTATCAATGTGAGTAATTTTGCTGCCAGTGGTAATTCTCCTGCTGGAAAAGGTAAAACTGGTAACTTACAAATTAATGCTCAATCTATCTTATTAGATAGTGCCGTTCCGAATAGCTTTAGTCGTATTACCGCATCCAGCGCAGTCAAGGATGGTGGTGACATATTCTTGAATGTGACAGATTCATTCATTGCCCGTAATGGTAGTAAAATACTGGCTGAAACTAGGGGAGATGGAAAAGGAGGTACTCTGAATATCAACAGTAACTCTGTGCAATTTACGACTGGTGCTGCAATTAGTACTAGTACCATCATAGATAAGGGAGATGGTGGCAAGATTAACATTCAAACCAATGAACTTAGTTTAGACGGCCTGTCCACAGGATTATTTAGCAAAGCAACAGCTAACTCATTAGGTAATAGTAGAGATATTAATATTCACGGCAAACGGGTATCCCTTACTAACGGGGCACAAATCTCTACAATTAGTTCAGGTTTAGGTCAAGCAGGTAACATTAATATCTTATTTGAGCGATTGGAAACTAATGACGGAAAAATAACCGCTACTTCTGAAAAAACAGGTGGTGGTAATATCTCCTTAATTGCCACTTCTAGCGAAATCTTTCTGCGTAACAGAAGCTTGGTTAGCACTAGTGTTTTTGATAGCACAGGTAGCGGAGGTAACATTTTTATTAGTGCAGATACGAATGCGCTTCTGGAAAATAGCGAAATAAAAGCTAATGCTGTGTTTGGTCCTGCAGGCAATATTCAAATAAATACTAAAGGTTTGTTCTTATCTCCAGACAGTAAAATTACTGCTAGCTCAGAATTTGGTATTGATGGAGAAGTAGAAGTTAACAATACAGAAGAAAATAAGAAAATCAACAGCCAAGAATTGCCAGCAACTCCCCTCTATGCCAATAAATTGGTTGCTAGAAGTTGTTCCCAAACGGAAAATTACTTCGTAGTCGCCGGTAGAGGTGGATTACCAACCAATCCCAGCCAAGGGTTGAGAAGTCAGAATGTATGCATGGATTTACGTTCTCAAAATGGCAAACTAGCACAAAGCCAACCTAAACAAATCAATGACTCTGTGAATCAGACTTCAGAAAACACACAGAAACAAGTACAATCAAATCCATCTCAACTGCTAGAAGCCCAAGGATTGATAGTCAATGCTGATGGGAAGCTATAATTAGTGGTTAATCCTTCTCAGACACATGCTCATGCATCTCAAAATCTCACAAATAAGTGCTAATTCTTAGGTTAAATTCAAAAAGATTTGCGACAGATCAAGTGTCCAGGGTATTCTTTCCATGCCCCTAAGGATTAATTAATTATGTGTCGCATTATTTTTTTAAAGAGTTACTGGAGTCTAACAAAGGCTTTACAGACGTTTGGGTTCTCAACTGACTAGTTCTGTCTAGAATTTCTTCAATTTCCTCTTCCGACAACTGTTGTACATAATTGAGTTTGACTTCTTCAAGAAAATCGATGAATAAGTTCTGAATTTCTGAAAGGACGTGTTTTTTTTGCATTTCCCCCCCTAAAACTTTGGTGAAACGTTCCATTAGTTGACTAGAAAGTTCGGCTGATATAGGGTCTTCAACGCTACTAACCAGAGCTTGATAAACATTGCTTGTGATTTGAGTAGCTAGTTCTTCGCTCAATTGTGTTTGCATTTTCCCTAACCCAGGAAGGTTTTGTAAATTGCGATAAATCGGAGTTTGGTTCAGAACAGTATTAATTTGGTATTGCAGTATTGTGGCTATTTCAGGCTTGATTTGGGGAATTACTTGATATATGAGGGCTTGAACAAAAATTCCCGCGATCGCTTCTATTTCGTTAACATTATTAATATCTACATAAGGACGCAAATTATCCCCTTGCAATAACCATCTAGTTAACTCTCCCCGACGAATGGAAGTTTGAGTTTGATTAATTACTCTCACAACAACCATCTCAGTAATTTCCTCGGCAAAATTAGCCACAATTAACTGCTGGGCTTGTCGCCGTAATTGATGCATTCGCCAGAGTTCGGCTTTTTCTAAACGAAATAATACTGGTACTATGCGTGTCCATCTCCACAATGGCAAGATTAGCCATAGGTCATACCAATGCCATAACATTACGCTCAAGTAACTAAAATTAGGATGGCGGCGTTTTAACCATAAGCTACGAATTACAAATTCTAAGCCAAATAAAGCAACAAAAGGTAAGTCTAAAATCCAAAACAAATCGACAAACTTACCATTTTCATCAATGTGACGGAAATAATTACTAGCAATTAAAGGTCGAATCTTGCGATTCATAAAAACCTTTTCCCGACCCCATCCTTGGGATAATAAATAATCCTGAGACCAAAATATATTAAAGGCTTCTTTCGAGGAAGATATTTTATCACCATTCCTTGCAGCCGCTATGCGATCGCGCATATTTCTTTTAATCTTTTCCAAGCTTCCCGTTTTGCCAACCCCAGCAAATGGATCGTTATCAATCATTTCTATACTTAGGCTGCGTAACTCACTCAGCTTTTTCTTTGCTCCTTGAGACTGCAAGCCGGAGAGTTCTATGGCTGCTTGAAGTTCATCTACTGTTGTTAAATATTTTTCTGTATCTCGGTGAGGTTCAATACCTTTCATCAAGTCATATCTCTGGGTAATTTCTGGGAAGTTTTTAAAGTAAAAATTACGCCAATGTATATAACTTAAGTCAAACATCACTAAACCTAAATTAACGGTGGCAATTATTGCCATTACTCTCTCAAAGAATAGGCCGATGCTGTTACTTTTATTCTTATATTTATGGTTATTCATTTATATAACAATTATGACTCCAGATAATTCTATTCTTATATTAATTTATGCTCAAAGATAATTTTGTTCTGTATTGGAAAGTCTAGACTATAAAGTCACAATATCAGATACTTGTTGGAATGATGAAGAGATCAAAAAACTATCCTCTCACCCAGCAATATTCTTTAAATGGGTTGCCAGATTTTAATAGTGTCATCATCACTAACACTAACCAAAGTTTCCTCATCTGGACTACAAGCGATCGCTCTGACATAATTTTCATGACCTGTGAGAGTTGCTATTTCTCTACCTGTATTTACTTGCCAAATTTTAATAGTTCGATCCCAACTCGCACTAGCTATACTAAGAACAGTTAAAAGCTGGACTTTTGTATAGCAGTAATAACAAGTATTATAAATTAATAAACAATATTACTTGATAAACCAGGTAAAGTCTGATGTTAAAAATAGATTTTACCCAAGAAGACATTGATAAACTTCATTATGAAAGATATCATTATCCTCATCCATTAGTACAGAAAAAGATCGAAGTTCTGTATCTAAAAAGTCAGGGTATAAAACATAAAGATATTTGTAGTTTGTGTAAAATATCAAAAACAACATTAATAGTTCCTATAAAATTAATATGAAGCTGCATAGAAAAGAACTTCTAAAATAAAGTTGTAAGAGGAGATAGATATTACCTGCTCAAATGTAAGTTGCTTGAACAATTGTTGTATGCGCTCACGTAAATCTTGCAAAGAAGAGAAAAGTTCGTTTTTGAGAGGTTTTTTGAGAAAGTGCCAAAGCCTTTCGATTGGATTAAGTTGAGAGGAATGAGGTGGTTGAAGCAGGGGAATAATATTTTCTGGCCAATTAATCCCACAACTTGTATGAGCAGGAGCTTGGTCAATTTTACAAATTGACCAAGCTCCTGCTAACTGCTGAGATAGCCAATCTAAAAACGGTTGAAAACAGTCACCGTTGAGTTTGGGGTACTCCTGTTGGAAATGTTTTCCTATTAATGGTTCAATTGCACCATTAATCCAAAAATTTTCCCTTTCCCATTTAACGTCAACAGTTGGCTTTACTCCAGAAGCAGTAATCACTTTTCCTGTGAGGGTTTTCAATCCAACCCTAGTTTCATCCTGACACAAATAATGAACGCACTTCCCCTGTGCTAGATGTTTTTCTAAACAATTGAGAATGATACCGAGTTTTTTTTTTACTCAGATACCAGCTTTTCATCCTGTTTCTAGCTTTGAGGAGGTGGTACTTTTAGTTTTGCTCCCAATCCATATCGAACCAATGCATAAACCGTTCCATATTCAATATCAAGTCCATGCTCTTTTTTCAACCATTCTACTATCCCACCATAGCTATTAAACCCTTTTCCTGTTTTTTACTCCTGTATGAGTGCTGCCATCGCATCATCATTGATTTTTCGTTTTGCTCCTGCCGCTTTCTTGATTTCTAATAAGCCAGACAGACCACCAGTTCTATACTTCTGCAACCATCTTGTCACTGTTGAAATATCTCTAGCCAAGGGTTTCCCGATTTATTGCTGCTCCTTTACTTGTCCACTCGGCATTGAGCCACCACAACATCTGTAGTTTTTCTTTCTGGTTTCCCAACCTGGGTGTCTGTAGCAGTTTTTTTAGTTCCTCTTCGCTCTGCGTGTTCTCAATCTTAAATGGGGGGCTCATGAGTATTTAAACCGATCAAGTTTGCTTGGCTCTATTGTATGCAGCTTCATATTAAATTATTATAATGTTTACTGTAGCGGTTCAGGAGGCGTGTGGATTTTCTCTCCAACAGGTACACTCGTAGATAAAATTGCTGTTCCAGAATCAGTAACTAATTTACCTTGGGGCAATCAAGATTCTCAAACACTTTACATGACAGCAGGTAAGAGTGTTTATCAGGTGCGCCTGAATATTGCAGGGATAGACCCAGGAGAAGAATCAACAATAAAAAATGAAGGATAAAAGCTTGCTATTATTTTGTTTCGGCTCCTTAGAACTTTGGTAAACAATTGGCTAGCAGTTACATATACTTTAATGAAAAGTACAACTTATAGTGGTAACCAAGAACTCAGGAAATTTCTGGGAAGATAATTGGTATGATTCATATCAAATTCCGATGATTAGTGATAATACAATTTCTGGATTCGCATCTGAATTAACTAATAATTACCAATTTTTAATACCTTTACCGCATCACCGGCAGCAATCAAATTCTCCCCTAAACGAATGACTGCTAAAGCATTAGTTTGAGCCAAATTAATTAAATTCCCAGAACTATGATTACCACCAGCCAAGTGAAATTGATACATCCCATCAACTAAACTTAACTTCCCCCACAGATAGGTTTCTCGTTTACCAGCACCGTGCAAGTCTCGAGTTGCCACAGCATTAACAAATTGCGGTTGCCAACCATCTACTACACCAGACAATTTTGCGATCGCAGGTTGTACAAATCGCCAAAATGTTACTAAAGCAGATACGGGATTACCTGGTAAACCAAAATATAATACAGGGCGATTATTCCGTTTAAAAGTCGTAACTGTTAAGGGTTTACCTGGTTTCATTGCCACTGCATGAACATGAATTTGTCCTTGTAAATGTGTAATAATTTTTTCTACGTAATCATATTCACCTACAGAGACACCACCGGAAGAAAGAACTATATCTGC
Organism: Richelia intracellularis; assembly: GCA_000613065.1. Classification (GTDB taxonomy): domain Bacteria; phylum Cyanobacteriota; class Cyanobacteriia; order Cyanobacteriales; family Nostocaceae; genus Richelia; species Richelia intracellularis_B. Next base: position 22,484 of record CBZS010000794.1, read on the forward strand.
ATGGGAAATAGAGCTATCAATGGCTTGTTGCAAAGCTTCTTTATCATCAGGGATAATCCCCATAATTAGTGGTTCTATACCCATTTGTCTGACTAAAGCAGCCAAAGCATATTGATTGGAATCCACAATTTGTCCTGGTTTGAGGGGTTGATTGGGCGTTACCAATTCATCTCCCGTAGATAGAATGGCTATTTTTGGCTTGCGGTAAACATTAACTCGCGGGCATTGAACCGCAGCTAAAACAGCAATTTCTGGAGCATTTAAACGTATACCTACTGGTAATAATTGACTTCCAGCTTGATAATAACTACCTTGATGTCGAACAAACTCCTGGTATTTGGGGGCGTTTAAAATTATTACGCGATCGCTTTCTCTACGGCTTTCTTCTTGCATTACTACTGTGTCCGCACCCTTGGGCATAACTGCACCAGTAAAAATCCGTGCAGCTTGCCCTTGTTGAATGTTTGATTGGGGTTGGTATCCACCTTGAATTTCCTCTACAATCTCTAGATAAACTGGCTTATCTTTAGTTGCTTGTTGTACATCTGCATACCTCACTGCATAGCCATCCATGGCTGAATTATCCCAGTGGGGGAAGTCTAATTGACTAGTAATTGGCGTAGCAAGAATGCGATTTTCTGAGGATAAATCCACCACTTCCGTATCTTGTGGATATTGTAAAGGTTGAACTAGGTTGAAAATGATGGTTTCCGCATCCTTCACAGATAGCATACAGATGGACTCCCGATAAATAAGTAGGTGGGTGTTGACAAGTTCTTTTTGCTGGTTGATGGTGATACAAGTTTATCTTTATCTCTTTCGCTTTCGTTAGTTACACGCGATAACTTGCACCATTCTCAACAAGAGTCAGAGGCTATATTTTCTAGTTACTAGGCTCGGCCTACTAGTTATTGTAGTTGGTGCAAGTTGTTATTTACACTAAACTACCCTGTTTTCGCAAACTGGTAACTGTAGAAATAAAATGTGCTGCGACCTGGTTAATTTCCTCCTCCGTATTGTTTTTTCCGATACCAAACCGTACAGATGCATAGGCTAAGTCTTGCGAGCGCCCTAAAGCCGTCAGTACATGAGAAGGTTCAGTTTTGGTCGAGGAACAAGCAGAACCAGAAGATATTGTCATTGTAGGTTGCAACCCTCGCAACAATGCCGCACCATTTACCCCCGCAACACTAACATTTAAATTTTCACCTACCCTTAAAGTGGGATGTCCATTGAGATAAATCCCCTCTAATTGAGAAATTTGCGACCATAACTTATCTCGTAATCTAACTACACGTTGGTTTTCTTTATCTTGCTCTGCTACAGCAATTTCTACAGCCTTACCAAATCCTATAATTTGCGGTGTCGCCAAAGTACCTGATCGCATTCCTTGTTCATGTCCACCCCCATGTTGTTGGGGTGCTAATTGTACCCTGGGGTTGCGCCGACGCACGTATAATGCACCAACCCCTTTGGGACCATATATCTTATGGGCAGTGAGGGACATTAAATCTATCTGCATTTCCTGCACATCTAAGGTAATTTTCCCAATTGCCTGGGCGGCATCTGTATGGAAAAGGACATGATTTTGTCGGCACATCGCTCCAATTTCTGCCAATGGTTGCAGTACCCCAATTTCATTATTTACTGCCATTACCGATACCAATACTGTATCGTCACGCAAAGCCTCTCCCAATTGGTTTAGATTAATAATTCCATCCCCTTGTACCAGGAGTATGGTAATTTCAAAACCTAAAGATTGCAAATATTGGCAGGGATCAAGTACTGCGTTGTGTTCTGTGGCAACGGTAATTATATGCTGTCCTTTCTGAAAATAAGCTTCCCCTACCCCCTTAATAGCTAAATTATTGGCTTCTGTGGCTCCACTAGTAAAAATAATTTCTTCAGGAGTTGCATTGATTGCCGTCGCGATGATCTCCCTAGCTTGCTTAACAGCGGCTCCCCCTTCCCATCCATAAATATGATTACTAGAGGGATTGCCAAAGCATTCCGTGAAATAGGGTAACATTGCCGTCAATACCCTTTCATCCACAGGGGTAGTAGCATGATAATCGAGGTAAATGGGACGATTAGACATAATTGCCACAGGTAAATATGGGATTGCAGAGGAGGCAGAAGTTTAACCATGCGTTCGCAATATATGCACTATTTTTTACACCCCTACAAGTTTAATAATACTAAGTTGTCACGCATTTAAATCGTATATATGTGTTTAGCCATAAAATATCAGATTCTTTTTGCCTCTGATCTCATCGGTGGTTGTATGCAGAGAGCCTAATCTGTGGTATATCTAAATAAAAATCCCCTAATCCTATCAGAGAGCCGTAGATTGTTTCCAGAGGTTGCAAACAGTGGGCATAGTAGTTGAAAACGTATCTAAACAGTTCGGTAATTTCCAGGCTGTAAACCAAGTAAATTTAGAAATTAAAAGTGGCTCTTTAGTAGCATTATTGGGTCCTTCGGGTTCTGGTAAATCTACTTTATTGCGACTGATTGCCGGATTGGAAATGCCAGATGCGGGTAAAATTTGGCTAACTGGTAAAGATGCAACCTATCAAAGCGTACAGGAAAGGAACATAGGCTTTGTGTTTCAACACTATGCCTTGTTTAAACATATGACAGTGAGACAGAATATTGCTTTTGGGTTGGAAATTCGTAAAGCTGCCAAAGGTAAAATTAAGTCGCGGGTAGAGGAGTTATTAGATTTAGTCCAATTAAGTGGATTAGGCGATCGCTTTCCGTCCCAATTATCTGGGGGACAAAGGCAAAGAGTGGCATTAGCTAGGGCATTAGCAGTAGAACCTAAAGTATTATTATTAGATGAACCTTTTGGTGCATTAGATGCCAAGGTGCGTAAAGACTTACGTGCTTGGCTGCGTCGTCTCCACGATGAAGTTCATGTTACCACCGTTTTTGTTACCCACGATCAAGAAGAAGCCATGGAGGTTTCTGACGAAATTGTGGTGATGAATAAGGGAAATGTGGAACAAATTGGTACTCCCGCAGAAATTTATGACCATCCTGCCACTGCATTTGTCATGAGTTTTATTGGTCCTGTGAATGTATTACCTAGCACTTCCCGTATTTTCCAGGAACATGGTTTTGACTCTGCTCACCCAGAAATGTTTCTCCGTCCTCAAGATGTAATTGTAGAAACATCACCTACTAATACATCAGTACCAGCACGGGTGAAGCGTTTAATCCATTTAGGTTGGGAAATTCAGGTAGAATTAAGCTTAGATGATGGACAAGAGGTAACTGCACATTTAAGTCGGGAAAAATTCGACCAGTTACATTTAGAACCAAGACAGCGAGTATATGTCAAACCCAAGGATGCTAAATCTTTCCCATTGTATTACTCGATTTGAGACTTGGGAGAATCTCAACTTTTCCAATAAAAACCATTTAGGATTCAATGATTCAGTATACCAGTCTTCGTTTTTGTTAATTTAACGCCTATTCTGTGACAACTTGCACCATTCTCAACGAGAGTCAGATACTCTATGTTCTGGTTGTTCTGGTTACCAGACTTAGCTTCCTAGTTATTGCAGCTAGTGCAATTTATGAGCTTGAAAAGACTTGATATCAATGAGGTAATAGTTCTAAATTTTCCTTTAATAACTTGACGGCACAAACAAACTAGTTTATGTTAAGGTAGTTTGCCGTTGGCCATTAAGGTCAATTTAATTTGTATGCCGGCATAGCACAGTGGTAGTGCATCCGACTTGTAATCGGAAGGTCGTCGGTTCAAATCCGACTGCCGGCTTATAGATAAAATAAAATTGCGATCGCACATTGTACATGGATAAAAGATTGCACCAGATCAAGTGATTACCAAAGTCTGTGGCTAGATGACTTTTTTGGTTAATTTCTTTGTGGCAGTATGACACACCTAAAAGGGAGATGATGGTACTTTCTTGTTGAGCGACTTACTTTGCGCCAATCACAAGACAAGTTATGACTCTTAATTTATACTTCCTACGCCATGGAGAAACTACTTTCAGTCAAAGTGGTAATTTTTGTGGCGAAACTGATGCAGACTTGACGCCCGAAGGTATACAGATGGCACATAGTTTTGCCGATGTGTATCAAAAATTAAAGTGGAAAGCAGTTTATACTAGCCCCATGAAACGTACAATCGCCACTGCCAAACCATTTTGTGATGCGATCACAATTGATATGCAGGTTCGTGAGGGATTAAGAGAAGGTAGTTACGGCGAATGGGAAACTAAAAGTAAGTCATTTGCTCAGGAAAATTACCCAGAAAATTATGTGAAATGGTTAACTGAGCCTGCTTGGAATGCACCCAAGGGAGGGGAAACAGCAGTAGATATTGCTAACCGCTCTATGACTGTAATTTCTGAAATTAAAGAAAAACATCCAGAAGGTAATGTTTTAGTGGTTTCCCACAAAGCCACAATTAGAATTATGCTTTGCAGCTTATTGGGTATTGATTTGGGACGTTATCGCTATCGGGTAAATATTTTAGTGGCATCCGTAAGTCTGGTTAAGTTTGACGTTAATGGTCCCTTATTAGAAATTTTAGGCGATCGCTACCATATTCCACAGCATATTCGCTCTCGTCCAGGGACATAGTAAAAGTTGATGGTTGATACTTAACTGTTAATAGTTAAAATTCTGGCGTTGCATATTTGCGGGATGAATCAACCAAATACAGGTATTTCTCTATACTTAAAGTAATGAGGTAACAATCCAATAGAGTGCTGAAGCATATCTACGGATTTAGAGTAGCATAATGTTTTTCGATGTAGACGTGGGAGATAATGACGTAAACGTGTGTTTTCCCCTTCTACTCTGGTCATTCTTTTGCTAATAATATGGTCTCCTGGTTCAACACTGGCGTAAACTTTCCATCCATCTGTGACATAAAAATAGCACTTCCAGAGGTAGAGAATATCCCACAAAGCTTGAAAGGTTTCTGCACTATGGTCTCCCAGTACCCAAGCTAAAATTCCTTGGCGGAAATGGTCTACTGCTGTCCACAACCAAATTTTGTTTTGTTTTAACCGGCGAAAGTTTCTAATTCGTCCAGTTCTCCAACTTCTGGGATATCCTCTATTGATGGTGCATCTGGCAATTTTTCACCAACTTGTTTTACCCAACTAATTATGGTTGTGTGATGAACTGCTTTTTGGCGTTCAATAGCCCTAAATTCCGAGCCATTAACCTATGCTTTTAAGCATTCTTGTTTGATCTCATTTGAGTATCCTTTTGGTGGATTATAGATATCTATAAATTGGCGAACGCAATTTACACAAATGTGATTTTGTTTACCTCGACGTTTCACATTTTTTCTAATCCTCGTAGACTTGCAGTATGGACAATGCACAGTAGAACACCTCAATTCATCCCTCTATTATGCAACGCCGTTAAAATTATTACTTCCAAAATCACTTCATTGCTTTTTGCTCCTATTGTAGTGAGATACACTATTTTTTTATCCATACAAGTTAATTTAATCCGGTGCAATGGAGTGTCTGGGGTGCATTTACTCAACCATGATTTTATCCCACTAATAGCAGAAGGTGATAATATGCCTGTTAAGTAAGAGGGGTTATATCATCTGATGGCTGGACCTTTTGAAGGACTGAGTAATTTGGAGTGGTCTTTGTTTGAGGATATTTTTCCGAAACCGACAGAGAAACGGGAACGAGGAATGCCACATTCTTCATTTCCTTCTGTACTCAATACCTTACTGTATATATTGATAACAGGGTGTGCTTGGTCTGACGTTCCAAAAGGAGAAATATGGGCATCAAAGAGCTCTGCACATCGATGGCTCAAAGGTTGGCAGTTGGACGGGACCTTAGAGGCTTTACAAGCACGAATATTGAGGATTGGACAAGAGAAAGGGTTAATCAACTGGAGTTATGGCGCGGTGGACGGGTCTTTTTCCCCCCGGAAACCGCTGAAAGTGCTTGCTGCTGAGAAAGCCTACGATTGTAAGGATAAGCGCGCTGGTTTACCTAGACGTGGTATTAGGCCGCAATGGCCCAAGCGGGTTTGGAAGACAAAGAAGAACAAGGGCAGACCCATTAAAGTTTCCGTCCCAGGTTTTCAACAAGAACGTTGTTTCCCATGGTTAAAAAAAAATATCGTCGTCTTGTTTGTTGTCATATGGGAAAGAATTTCAGCTTGTTTTGATGCTTTTTTGTCTCTTGCAACAATCCATATTTGGATTAACAAAACTATATTAGTGGGATATAACCATAAGTTTTTGCTTTGTGAAAGGGAGAAAAGTACGTGCAAATTACACAGCGCAATGTGGAATTGAGGGTAGATGATAGTTTAATGCGCGTTTATCTAGCTGCACCAAAACCACCAGGGCAATATCCAGGAATCTTATTCTACAGCGATATTTACCAGTTAGGTGGTGCGATGACTCGTTTAGTTAACTATCCATCTTCTGTCACTCTCCGGGATACGCAAATAGTTCAGGAGCTAAATCATCCAGAAACATAACAGGATTTGAATTGATTCATAGCAGCAATTAAATGATTGAATCCCAGTAAGAACTGTGAATTAGGAAAAATATCAATCCAGGGATAAATCAACCAAAATAGTAAAAGTGGTTGGACGATTAGACGCAGATTCTTTAAAACATTCTTCCATCCACATTCATGATTCCATTGTTGATGATTAGAAAAATCAATATGACTATTTATTTGCCGCTCAGTCTTAACTTGACAAGATTGATTTAAGGCTAATAATGCTGGAGAATTCAAACTAATCATCGTGTAAACACAAAAAATAATCTCCCACCACCTCTCAATATGTTGAAAGTTTGTAAACCGATAATCTGTCCAACCTAATTCTTGTTTACACTGACGAAACCCATATTCTACCCAGGTTCTTAATCCATATAAGTTGCCTAAAGTCTTTTTCAAACTTCCTTGAAGATTCGTCATTACGAAGGAGGTAGAATTTTCTGGCATAGTTTCTGGGTCATTAGTTATTTCCCAGTAAGTGATGACTCTTTTTTTTCCATAAATTATTTCTCTAATGTATCTAGTTTCTGATTTTTGATTACTAAATGTTCTCTCAAATTTACACCACTTGTTTTTTCTAACACTTTGCCCTACTGGCAACCAGACTCCGTAATTACTTCTAATTGCAACTACATAAGCTAAGTTCGATTCATCTAGTTTTCTCAGAAATTGACTACTTTCACCATATAAACTATCTGCCAGTACTAATTCGATATTAAAGTTCTCTTCAATTAAATCTGTAATTATTTCTGACGCTAACTCTATTTTCGTTTTATATTTATCTCCTTCTTTTAACGTCCCTTCTGGTTTAAACACTTTTACCATTAATGGAAATGTTATATTATGGTAGACTCCATAAGCATTGACTGAAACTATTCCATTATCAACTTTTCCCACACTTCCTAAGTATTGTCTCGCTACATAATCAGTCTTTTTACCTTTTTTTCTATCTCCGGTTTCATCTATTACTACTGTAATCGCCTGACCATTCAATACTTGCTTAAGTTTATTTAATCTTCGTTGTTTTAATTCATCTACTGACCAATCTGAATTAGCTAGGAAATGATGTAATGACTGGGATGAGTTTATACTTACTACCTTCGCTATCTCTGGTAATGATTTCCTTTTTATCGTTGATATTATTCCTAAGTGTAAATATTTGAAACACTCATAATTTCTTACTTCCTTAAATAAGTCCTTATACTCTGCACAATATTCATCTATGATGGCAATTGTTGGGTGAGCATCTCTTGCTAAATGTTTCAGTATTTGTAACTCTACATCCATTGTCGCACTTTCCTTTCAGAGTTTTCTTTTTTTATTCTTTTATTCATAATACCCGGAAAGTGACAGAAGAATAGTGGCTTGGAGTATTTGGATATGTAGTAGCAGCACCGGAGATTTTTCACCGTTTAGAACCTGTAGGTACGGTAATTGAACCAAATGATATTGGCAGGATGCGGGGTAATGATGATGCTCGTAGAACCCCAATTCCAGATTATGATGCTGATAGTGATGCTGTAATTAAGTGGTTACAGGCAGATAGTGCTGTAAATTCCGAACATATTGGTACTCTTGGCTTTTGTATTGGCGGACATTTAGCTTTTCGTAGAGCTTTTGCTCAGGAAATAAAGGCTGCTGTTTGCTGCTATCCTACGGGTATTCCCAGTGGAAAATTAGGTTTAGGGATTCCTGATACTATCCATCGGGTAAATGAAATTACAGGGGAAATGTTACTAGTTTTAGGTACTCTCGACCCTCATATTCCCGAAGACGATCGCCATACTCTAATTATGACCCTAGAACAAGCAAAGATTCCCCACAAAGTACTACTATACGAAGCAGCACATACTTTTATGCCGGATGATGGCTATCGCTACGATTCTCAAGCATCTACCTCTGCATGGTTAGAAATTGTTGCCTTTCTATCACGTGTTTTTCCGCAACAGAGGTAAATTTTTGACAGACACTATTCCCACTAAAGCGATCGCACATACTATGGCTACTATATTCAAGCTGGGGATATTACTATGCTTAACAGCGATCGCAATTAAAGCCCACACTGTTACCCCAGGATAAACTATATCTGTGCTACGAAGGGCAATCAATCCAGCAATAATAGTAGCAATTATTACCATTGTTACAGTCCAAATTTTCCCGGAAATTCCCCATCCATTCCATCCTTGAGCATATAGAGCACAAGCCACATTCAGAATTGTGGCTACACTAATCCAACCCAAGTAAATACTCATGGGTCGATGAATACACCATTTTTTGCTCCGATTCACTATCTTTTTACCTACTCCTAACCTGAGGTAAATAGTTATTAAAGGTAATAAAATCAATAACATTGCTACCACAGATAAAGCAAATAATCGATAGAGAAATAGGTATACCCAAACACACTGAGCTACGGAAGCAATCGCTAGTAAATATCCAGTCTGGCGTAAATCTTCATCTCCCTTATGACTGGGGACTATTTGATAAATACCAAATGCAAACAATCCCAGATAAATCAAACCCCAGATGGCAAAGGCATAGCTAGCTGGAATAATCAGCACATCTTTAAAGACAGTATTAGAAGATATCTGCCCGATATTTACCCCTCCCGCAGGGAAAATATTTGAGATGACATTTACTACAAAAGCAGTTGCGATCGCTAGTGCGGTGATAATTTGTCGCCATAGGTCTTGATAAGACCTTGATTGAGAATTTTGCATAGTTTTTGATTTCTATTTTTCGCTGTGTTATTTATACGTAGTCTCTAAGTACATATTCTTTTACATAATCTACATATTTACATTCTAATTCACAATCATTTTTACATAGAATACATATCAATACTCCTGTTACTATTTTGATGTAGATAATATCTATATGTAGTTTCAAAAATATTTATTTTATTAAAAGTAGTATAATCTGTGAGTTGATCTTTCCCGAGATTATACTACTTTCGCATTTGAACAATATACAAACATAGATGTTAGCTGTCACGTCTCATATCAATAATCAAACGGTTTTATTTACTTGTAAGGAATAAAATCATTGAATCAATACTTTTAAACGATATTAATAAAGTAATTACAAATCATATTTTTTAATTACTTTATTATGGTCACATCAAATCTATGTGAGACTTATTAAAACGTGTACAAGTATATATACTATTTATACAATAGAAAAGAACCATTTATCTTTTGTATCTTTTTATTTTTAAATGAACATTGTATATCAGAAAAGATAGATGTGACTTTACAATTATTTTATGGATTTAAATAAAAAACATAAAAAAAAAGATTGTTCTATAACTATATTCTTTTATTTGCATTTTTAAACAAGAAAACTAAGATTAATAAAAAACCTTAACCAAGAAAAAAAATCAAACAAATAAACAGTTTTTCCCCTTGGCAGGAGTTACAGTCATGTTTTTAATATCTGGCTCTGCGACTCTCTTTTTTATATCATCTTCTACATTATCTTTCTTTAGTACCAGAAGTGATCCCTCCTATCCCACATCACTTCCTTGGGTAGAAAGTAAAAGTCGGTGTGAAGAATTCGGTCGAGTTTGGCATAATGATCGCTGTTGGGATGGAGAACATAGTCATACTAAAAAAAAATACTTGGACTATATACACTCAGTCCAAGTATTTTTATAGCAATTGACATATTATTAACCACTATATTTCTAAAATTAAGAAACATAAACTACGTCTAATGTGAAATCTGTAGTTTTAAACAGAGCAGCTATTTAGTCCTTTAAAAGAGGACTTAGAGGATGTTTTAAAAGGTGGGAGGTATGATAAAAAAGCTCACAAGGCATATGCTGAAAATTATAGAAAACAGCACCCCGTGAGCAAATGACTAAGAATTATCCTAGCAATTTAACGTGGGAACAGTGGGAGTTAATCCCACAGCTGTTTCCAGAGGCAAAACCAGGTGGTCGTCCACGTACAACAACATGTATGTACCCAGTAGTAAACGCGATTTTATACGTACTGTGTCAAGGATGTACATGGCGGGCATTACCAGGAGATTTACCACCTTGGTCTACAGTCTATGGCTATTTCAGAAGATGCCGCAAAGACCGTACTTGGCTTCAGGTTCATGACAAACTATATCAATGGGTTCGGGAAGCAGCCTTTGATAGCCAATCAGTTGAAACCGCAACCATGATTTGTACGGATGTTGGTTTCGACCCAGGAAAACAAATACATGGACGTAAGCGATTTATTACCGTTGACTTGTTAGGGCTAGTTTTGCGAGTCTTGGTTAGTTCTGCAAGAGTGCCAGAACGTGCAGGGGCTAAACTAAACGTGCACGTTCTGGCAGGTTTATCAGATGAAAGATAGGCGTTGCATAAGTGCGGGATGAATTAGGGTTTGAAACCATTGATAAATCGTTGAAAATTTAGTGAAATCATCCCCTCATTCAGCAACGCCCTGCTTGTTTATCCCAACATGATGATACCTCTCAACCCGCTTGTCAATAGAATTTTAGATGCGCTTACCCTGGTCTTGATAGAAATCCCAATCCATTAATTAAAATAGCTTTGACTAATATCCCCGATGCAATATTCTCACGAGAATCTATTCCTAGTTTAGAATTAATTATTTCAACTATTCCTATTTCATCAATTAACCCTGCTACTATTCCTAAGTGGTCGATATTTTTAATTTCTGTATTTTCCATGGGAGACATTTTTCACCCTGAAATATTTTCAGCTTTTTGATTGTCTCACTTGGATTGAACCAATATATATTTAGTTTTATCAAAAGCTTGTAATCAATTTTTTCTAAGCAATCCAAGCTTCAACGACTTCCGGAGCGCAGGTTTATTTCTAAAGGCAAATTCACTGAACATTCTATGTATTATTATTTACTTTTACTCGAAAATAACTATGTAATTCACTTATACTACACTTTGAAGTGCGAAATGTGGGTTCTAGGAGATGGTGCCGTAGACCCTTTTATAGAATAAATCCCTATTATGCTACAATTTTGCGGATTAACAGGCAAATTAGGAGATTAGAAAGGGGTAAGATTTACGATTTCTATGATTTCTATTGATCCTATTTTCCTGCAAATTTAGGGAAAAATCCTCATTTGGTAAATAATTTATCCGATAGCCTACAAGGGTATCAATATTTTTGCTGAAGGATATACCTGTTATGTCTTACACCTTCTTTATTGGTAAAATCTAAATGATATAAGTAACTTCAAAATCAGGTTATAAGTTAGCGAACGCCAATTTATATCATTAATAAATACCCACATAATAAGTAAATCTATGGCAACTAATCAAACAGTTTCAGAGACTCAACAAATAAGAAAGGATAGCTTTGCCATTAGTTTTGCTCCATTATCAATAGAGGAAATTGCACCATTAGCGGATGCACCCGCTAATGGTGCAATTGTGGTGATGAGTGGTATGGTTCGCAATCAGACTGACGGAAAACCAGTTGTTTCCTTGGAATATCAAGCCTATGAACCCATGGCGAAGCAAATATTTCTGCAAATAGCCAAGGATATTCGTCGAAAATGGTCTGATGTCAATCGGGTAGTAATCCATCACCGTATCGGACATTTACAAGTAGGAGAAATTAGCGTCCTAGTTGCTATAGGTTGTCCCCATCGTGCTGAAGCATTTGCGGCTTGTCAGTATGCCATTGATACTTTAAAACACAATGCACCTATTTGGAAGAAAGAACATTGGGCTGATGGTTCTAGTAGTTGGGTGAGCATTGGAGCTTGCGAACAATTAGGAGAATCTTGTTAATATTTGTGAGTGCTTTCTCCCTTAACCTTTTCTTTTTCCCCTATTAATAACTTTTAATATTGGGTCAACTTCTACAGAAGTTGACTACAGATAGCAATGAAAATTGTGTGGGGAATTATGGAGAATGGATAATTCCAATCATTTTGATGCGATCGTCATTGGCTCTGGGATTGGTGGATTAGCAGTTGCTGCGATTCTTGCCAAGTTCAATGGTAAAAAAGTGCTGATTCTAGAGCAACATTTCACCATTGGTGGTTTTACCCGCGATTTTCAACGTAAGGGTGGTTTATCCTGGGATGTAGGACTCCACTATGTAGGTGAGATGGCAACAGGTAATACTGGTAGCGCTGTATTTGACTACATCACGGACAAAAAATTACGGCGTTGCATAAGTGCGGGATGAATTAGGGTTTGAAACCATTGATAAATCGTTGAAAATTTAGTGAAATCATCCCCTCATTCAGCAACGCCAAAATTTTTCGCGATCTAGCGATCGCAATTTAAGCAGTTTCCTACGATGGACTAGGAAAATGTGATTTCAATACCTCAAGCCATCTCGCAATCCGATCATCAGTCTTATCCCTTTCATTAATTTCATCTATGGGTAGTCCAACAAATTTACCATCACGCACAGCAAATGAATATTCGTAACTATACCCATCAGTAGGAAAATCACCCACTAAAGTTGCACCTAATTTATTGAAGTGGTCATATAACGTTCCCAACGCACTCACAAACTGCTCCCCATGGGTGACATAGTCTCCCGCACCAAACAATGCAATGGTTTTACCAGTGAGATCTGGCTTGTCTATTGACATATCAAATAAAGGATCACGCCAATCGTTTTGTACCTCACCAGAACCCCAAGTGGAACAACCAAAGAGTAAATAGTCATATTCCAGCATTTCATCAACACTAGTAAAATCTTCCTCCATGCTGTAAATATCGCATAATTCCTCACCAAAATACTCGTGTATTTTCGTGGCGATTCCTTCAGTTATACCGGAAGTACTGCCGTAAAAAATAGCCATTTTTGCCATGGTTATATTTCCTCTAAATGTGAGTGGTTTAATTTTCTCAATAGGTGAGGATTTTTATTGGCAGAGATTCTCTATGAATAAGGATTAACTTTTAGGCGATTGTTAAGTACTAACAATATCTTTTTTAATAATATTTATTGGCTGCATTTCTAAAAATCTTGATATTTGTTCGCTAACTATTTGGGAATGAAAATGATGGAAAAAGTGACTACCTTGAGGACATTGCCAAATGATATCTCCTGGCTTTAACCATTTTTCCCACTCATTCAGTTCTGGATATGGCAAAATCATGTCAATTTGCCCACCACATATCAGTAGCGGCATAGGAACACCTCCTGTTGGTAATTTTTCTATTTTAAATAAGGAATGCATTAAAGGTATATTTTCTAAGTCTTGATAAAATTTATCCATTAAATTATGTAAGTTATCCCTATGACAGGGAAAGTTATCTCGAAATATATGATGAAGTGTATTTGATAAAGCTTCCCCTTGATTTTGACTATATATTTGACGCTGCTGATAATAATGAATATGCCAAGTTCTTGCTGGTTGGGCTGCAACTGAAAGTAAAATTAAAGACTTGACATACTCGGGATATTGGCGAGCAAAAATTAAGGCGATAGTACCCCCAATATCATGACCAATTAAATTAACAGGAGATTCTCTTTTTTTTATATAACTGTGTAAAAGTTCTACAGCAGTCTCCATACAAGCAGACTCATCTAAAGACTGAATATATTCCCACACTGAAACATTGGCACTCCTGAATAATTTTTTGAGAAGAGGCATATGTAAACACCTCAAAAAAGGACTACCACTAACCCAGACAATATCACCGTACATTGACATACTAAATACCTCAAAGCAATTGACAGATAGCTACCTTACAACTATTAGCAATAAACGCATTAACCCTAAAAATGCAATCATCCTTGCTAAATAAGCGATTAATACTCATCAAGTAAAACTGCTTAATGACTATTAATCGCAATAAACTTCAATTAAATAGTAATTAGATTAAAAATAAAAAGAAGTTTAAATTTGACAAATTACATTTTTTATAATGAATATTTTGTTACATTTATTCATAAATCAGAATATTTGTATGCAATTAAATCCACTAACTTCCACGTAGTTTATGCAGGGTAAGCGCACAGGGTAAGCGCATCTCAAATTCTATTGACAACCGGGTTGAGAGGTCTCATCATGTTGGGATAAACAAGCAGTAAGAACAGTCAGCATATAATTATTATCCATAGCGGCTCGATTAGATTTTTGGCGATTACTACGTTTCAAAGATTGCTCTAGGTTTAAAGCATTAAGAGCTATTCGCCGCAGAAGTGCTAAGTTTTGTGGAGCATGACCAGTAAGGACACCACAAGGATCTTCAAAAAAAGTGACATCTAAAGTCCAATGCAACCCATTTTCCACACCCCAATGAAGACGAATCACTTGTCCTAAGTTACGAGCATCACAATTTAAACTAGTTAGATAAAAGGCGTTGCTGAATCAGGGGATGATTTAACTAAATTTTCAACGATTTATCAATGGTTTCAAAGGCTAAATCATCCCCTGATTCAGCAACGCCAGATAAAACTGAACTTCACGGGTTGTTTTATTCCAAAGATGTCGTACCCGCACAAGCATGACAACGCATTTAAGAGGATGTTTTAAAAGGTGGGAGGTATCATAAAAAAGCTCACAAGGCATATGCTGAGAATTATAGAAAACAGCACCCCGTGAGCAAATGACTAAGAATTATCCTAGCAATTTAACGTGGGAACAGTGGGAGTTCATCGCACAGCTGTTTCCAGAGGCAAAACCAGGTGGTCGTCCACGTACAACAAAATGTATGTACCCAGTAGTAAACGCGATTTTATACGTACTGTGTCAAGGATGTACATGGCGGGCATTACCAGGAGATTTACCACCTTGGTCTACAGTTTATGGCTATTTCAGAAGATGGGGCAAAGACCGTACTTGGGTTCAGGTTCATGACAAACTATATCAATGGGTTCGGGTCGCAGCCAGTCGAGAACCAAGTCCATGGGAAGCAGCCTTTGATGGCCAATCAGTTGAAACCGCAACCATGATTTCTACGGATGTTGGTTTCGACCCAGGAAAACAAATACATGGACGTAAGCGATTTATTACGGTTGAGTTGTTAGGGCTAGTTTTGCGAGTCTTGGTTACTTCTGCAAGTGTGCCAGAACGTGCAGGGGCTAAACTAAACGTGCACGTTCTGGCAGGTTTATCAGATGAAAGATAAAGTTAAAAGACTGCACACTATCTGGATGGATGGAGGATATCGGGGGGAAGATTTTGCCCACTGGATAATCGATGTTTTTCGTTGGGTTGTGGAAGTGGTTATCAGACTCTTAGAAAAGAAGGGTTTTACCCTTTTACCAAAACCTTGGGTTGTAGAACGAACTTTCGGGTCGCTCAATTGGTGTAGAAGATTAACTAAGGACTATGAAAGGCTACCTGAAACTTCTGAGACTTTAATCTATATTGCAATCATACGTATCATGGTCAGGGGACTTGCATGATTTGTAACTCACTTCGACTTTTAAAACATCCTCTAAGACCAACCCAATTGTCTTGGTTATGCAAAGTTTGCAGTTGAGAAATAGGAACACACCAAATTTGAGGTTTTTCAGTACGATGATGACCTTTCTCTACCCGTTTATCATAACTATGGATAATACCTTTAAAGCCTTGAGATAACTGTTGCTCAAACCAATTTTTCACTTGTCCGTAAAGTGTAGGATCATTACCTTTGAGTGCTAAAACATAATCTGCTTTTGCATTAAATATTTGGGATGCAATTGCTGTTTGCGTACCCATGGCATCAATGGTAATAATACATCCAGCCATGTCTAATAATTCCAATAATGCAGGGATTGCTGTAATTTCATTCCATTGATTTATCGTCTTGTTTTACTTGTCCTAAAACAAGACGATAAATCAATCTATCATGCACTAACTAGATGTAACGCTGATTTACCCTGTTCTCTATCATAGGAACCTTTGAGGGTTTTACCATCAATGGGAATTACCTGTGCTCCTGGGGCTTCAACTATTGATTCTACCCAACGTCGAAAGCATCGCTCAAAGACTTTTGGGTTAATGGGTTCAAACACCCGTCGAAAGGTATCTGCACTTGGGATGCCCTCTGGTAAAGCTAAAAACTGCTCCAACCAGTCGTATTTACTCAATCCATAATTAATTTTCCATGTCCTCCCATCCCTTACCTCCTGCAATCACTGATAGTATTCCAATGATTAAAATATCTGTTAAGAAATGGACAGGGGTTCTTTCTACAGGTGGGTCTTCTATGTCACTAAAAACTAATGACATTTTTTCTTTCAATGCAGTAGCATTGGCTATACTCAAATTTTTTGAGCTTTTAATCTTTGGTTTTGAAGATTTGAAACCCGTAGGCGCAAGCCTTCTTGTCAGAGATAGGATTAGACTAACCCGTTCAGTTCAGATAGACCCTTTGCGTCCTTAGCATACTACTTAACTTCTTTAATACTTAAATCTCCATTTTTGTGCCCCACGAGTGTTCCTGCTACTGGGGAAGATTGGGTGGGGTAGGGGAGTGCCAGGTGGGGGTATGAGTGTTTATTGGGCTTACTCAAGGTCTTGATGCCCCTACCTGGCACCACGGAATCTAGGGAAGCGTTCCCCAGTTGCGTCAACTTTTTTTGGCGATGCCCCTCCAGTACGCCCTTTGGGGGCGTACTGGAGGGGCACTTGACAATCAAGACATACCCCCACAATAATGTACAACAATCTGTAATTTTAACTACAAAATTAGATGCGCTTACCCTGGTAGTTTATGTCGTTAAAATTTACATATCCATATAATAAGTAGCGAAAATCACTAAAATTATGTTTTAAAAAAAACCATTTAGTGATATTTTCCCAACTTGCGTTTTGGAGGATGCTATTGACAGCAAATCAGCTTGACTTGTTCTCACAATTAGAAATTAGTTCTGTAGCTACCTACAGAAAACCGGTGTTACTGATGGATGAGAAGACTCTCAAGAGTTGGAAATCCAAAATATCTATCTATCAGCAGCAGGTAAGAACACGGGAACCGATTCAACAAGCTAGTTTATTTGAAATACCTAAATCCCACGTCGAGCCCGATGCGATCGACCCCTTTAGTTTATCCCTATCTTCCTTATCATTCTATCGTTCGCCTGTGGATAATCCAGGTCAAGCTTGTCTTTATTTTGTCATTGATAGTAAATCTAATCTACTTCTATATGTGGGAGAAACTTGTAAATCGAACCATCGCTGGAAAGGGGTGCATGATTGCAAGAGTTACATTGAGAACTATTTGGACTTGCATTACCAATATGATTTATCTACAGCAGTAAATATTGCTTTTTGGTGGGATGCACCAGTTAAAACTCGTCCCCGACAACAGTTAGAATTGGCATTGATTAAAAAATGGAAGTCTCCCTTCAACAAGGAAAACTGGAAACATTGGAGTCAACCTTTTGGTTGAATATAACAGCCAAAATTGACGTGTAAAAAAATACTATATATGTGAGAGGATTATTAGCTGAAGAGAAAGGAAAACCTTTGTGTTATGGACATATAAGTTCTGCTTTCTTCGGCGTTGCTGAATCAGGGGATGATTTCACTAAATTTTCAACGATTTATCAATGGTTTCAAACGCTAATTCATCCCCTGATTCAGCAACGCCCTTTCTTCCTTCTCAGATTGGGAGTAAGCTTTATAAATCCAAAGGTAAACCATCTTGAAATGCTAGCAACTTACCCTCTGGAATAATTGTCCAGACTTCATTGTCAGTTAAGGGTGTAGTGGCAATTACAGCAACGCGATCGCTTGGTGTGGTTAACTCATTAAAATCTACACTCACATCTTGATCTATCAAATGAGCCGCAGCAAATGGTGCTTGGCGGACAATATAGCAAAGTTTGGTGGAACAGTGGGCAAAAAAGTATTCTCCATCGGACAGCAAGTAATTAAACACACCTTCTTCATAAATTATATCTGTAATTTCCCTTAGTGTAGGGTAGATTTCTTCTAAACTAGGCTTTTTATGGGGAAAGCGTAAGCGTAAAGTTTCCAAGATTAGACAAAAAGCTTGTTCGCTATCTGTATTACCTACGGGGCGGTAGAATTGTGTTGGTGGTAGTTTAAAGTTAGGCAAATCCCCATTGTGAGCAAATACCCAATATCTCCCCCAAATTTCTCGGCGGAAGGGATGGCAATTTGCCAGGGAAATCTCTCCTTGGGTGGCTTTGCGAATATGAGCAATGACGTGAGTGGAGTGGATGGGGTAGCATTTCACTAATTCTGCTGTGGGGGAGTTAATCGAAGGCTTATCATCCACAAACATCCGACAACCTTTATCTTCAAAGAAGGCAATACCCCAACCATCTTTATGATCGTCAGTTTTACCTCCCCTGGCTGCAAAACCCTCAAAGGAGAAGCAAATATCCGTTGGTACATTGCAGTTCATTCCTAGGAGTTGACACATGGGTGGTGATGCTCGTGTTAAAAATCAGGGAAACAAGAGATAAAAACTATACTGCTGGATGCAAGTAAGAAGTAATAACATTACTAATCACAATATTCCCGTGAATTTAAGATACTTTAGAAGTCATCCTACAAAATGACATAATTGTTTCAGTTTGGTAATGTTTGGGGTTGCAAGATACTCGTAATGAGCCCCAGTCAGTTTTCTCGTGGAGTTCATGAATTATTCGTAGGGATTTAACAATGCTAAAATCCTATTCATATGCCACATTCTTTTTTCAATCTTGTACTACCCTCCATCCCAAACCCATTTTTTACATATATGGTAATGGACATATTGGTT
>CBZS010000795.1 GCA_000613065.1 Richelia intracellularis
CCGTCGCGGACTAGATGACCATGCAGGTTTAGTCAAAGCTTTAGCTAAACTTATCAGCCATCAAGTAGATGTAGACTTATCCCCCTTAATAGCTCCCGAATTACCAACCAATAAAAAAGCAAAATTCACCCAGAAAAAAGTAATTTTA
>CBZS010000796.1 GCA_000613065.1 Richelia intracellularis
TATGCTTCTATGCCTTCATTTAGTTCTAACTCATATGCTGAAGCCGTACTAATAATAGAGGTTAATTCCACTTCATGTACGACTTTTAAGGTTACCTGACTACTCACTTTTCCCCTAGTAACTTTAGTAACTATACCTCTGAGAACATTACGTGAACTTACTTTCAAAGGTCTTTTTTGTTGAGAAACTCCCATTTCAGTCGTTTGGATGGTTTTTGAGTCTTCCTGGGTGCTTGGTATAGGAGGTTGCGAAGGATCTTTGCTTAATCCCCGTACCAATTCCCGTAAAATATCTGTTTTTGTGCGGTGAGACTGCTGACAGAACTCCTCCAAAAGCTGACGTTCCTCTTCTGAGGTTTGAAATGTAATCCATCCTTGTTCTTTTCTGGGCATATTTTTACCAAAATAGTTGGTAATAAAGTAGTTGTGCTGGTATAATCCTACCAAGTCCGGCATAATATAGACCCTCTACCATAAATTTTTGATGCAACACAGAAGTATATTTTCGCTACTGGGGTGGCTATTGTTGTCATCAACTCTGGTGTTTGCTTGTAGTCCAATTTCTAATACCGACTCTTCTCCAAGAACTCAATCTACTAATTTAACCATCTCCGCAGCAGCTAGCCTCAAAGATGCGATGGAAGAAATTAAGCCTGTGTATGTTAAGGGAAAACCTAATATCAAACTTACCTATAATTTTGGTAGTTCTGGTTCTTTACAACGACAAATAGAACAGGGTGCGCCAGTTGATGTTTTTATCTCTGCTGCAACTAGCAAAATGGATACCTTGGGGAAACAAGATTTGCTGTTGAATAATAGTCGCAAAAACTTGTTCAAAAATGAGATAGTTTTAATTGTACCCCAAGAAAAAGGAATAGAAATTAAGAATTTTCCAGACTTAGGTAGCAAATCCATACAAAAAGTCGCCATGGGAGAACCAAACAGTGTTCCTGCTGGACAGTATGCTCAACAAGTCTTAATTAATCTGAAAATTTTTGAGCAAGTTAAGCCTAAAGCTATTTTTGCTAGGGATGTGCGTCAAGTTCTTAATTATGTGGAGACAGGTAATGTGGATGCTGGAATTGTTTATGCTTCCGATGCAAAAATTTCTGACAAAGTAAAAGTCGTAGCCACCGCACCAACAAATAGTCACTCCCCCGTGGTATATCCTGTTGCCATAGTTAAAAATACGAGAAATGCTAAATTAGCAGAAGAATTTATTAATTTTCTTTCTCAAGGATCCAGTAGAAAAGTATTTGCCAATTATGGATTTGAATTAGCGGAATAGATAATTTTTTGACAAATATATTCCCACAATTTATCAGAGTCATTACCGACTTT
This sequence comes from Richelia intracellularis, assembly GCA_000613065.1. Taxonomy (GTDB): domain Bacteria; phylum Cyanobacteriota; class Cyanobacteriia; order Cyanobacteriales; family Nostocaceae; genus Richelia; species Richelia intracellularis_B. The sequence goes on from CBZS010000796.1 coordinate 1,341, forward strand.
TCCCATTATGCCCTTTGACCTTTCCCCTTTATGGATATCTTTGAAAACTGCTTTAATAGCGACATTTTTTACCTTTTTTATGGGTATTGGTGCTGCTTATTGGATGTTGGGATATCGTGGAAAGCTAAAATCTTTGATTGAGGGATTTTTTGTTTCACCTTTGATTTTACCTCCCACTGTTGTAGGCTTTTTACTATTACTATTATTTGGTAAAAACGGGTTTATTGGTAAACTGATAGAACCCTTGAACATCAGTATTCTTTTTACTTGGTATGGTGCTGCGATCGCGGCGGTAGTGGTATCATTTCCTTTAATGTACAAAACAGCCTTGGGGGCATTTGCACAAATAGACATTCGATTACTCCAGGTAGCCAGAACTTTGGGAGCTTCAGAATGGACAGGGTTTTGGTTAGTTACTTTACCTTTAGCGCTTCCAGGAATTATCGCCGGAACCACTTTAGCTTTTGCCCGTGCTTTGGGAGAATTTGGTGCAACCTTGATGTTGGCAGGTAATATTCCCGGACAAACTCAGACAATCCCCATGGCAATTTATTTTGCAGTGGAAGCAGGAGCAATAGATGAGGCTGGATTTTGGTCATTAGTAATTATAGTCACATCTTTATCAGGGATAATCGGGGTTAATTTTTGGCAAGAGTTACACAAGCAGAAGAGGAAAGGTAAACGGAAAAATAACGGCAAACTAGATGAATGTATTTTGATTAACGCCATTCATTTTCCTAGTAATCACGATGGGTTGATTGTAGATATTGAGAAAAAGTTACCAGGGTTTGACTTACAAGTTTCCTTCGCTACTCATAACGAAACCCTAGGATTATTGGGTGGCTCTGGTGCAGGAAAAAGTATGATTTTACGTTGCATAGCCGGAATTGAAACCCCAACCAAAGGGCAAATTATTTTAAACGGGAGAGTACTATTTGATTCTCAACGAGGGATAAATCTACCTAGCCGCGATCGCCGTGTGGGATTATTGGTACAGAATTATGCTTTGTTCCCCCATATGACAGTGGGACAGAATATTGCTTTTGGCTTACCTAAACAGTTATCAAAATCAGCCATCAAACAAGAAATTGCATCTCAATTAATGGTAATGCAGTTAGAGGGATTAAGCGATCGCTATCCCCATCAACTTTCAGGAGGGCAGCAGCAACGGGTAGCTTTAGCTAGGGCTTTGGCTTCTCAACCAGAAGCATTATTATTAGATGAGCCTTTTTCTGCGTTGGATACCCATTTACGCAGCCAATTAGAGCAACAAATGATATCTATATTGGGTGAGTACCAGGGTATTTCCCTATTTGTCTCCCACAACATGGAAGAAGCTTACCGTGTTTGTCCCAATTTGTTAGTTATGGAACATGGGAAAGAGGTACATCATGGCTCCAGATATGAGGTATTTCAACATCCGAATACAGTTAGTGTTGCCAAATTAACAGGTTGTAAAAACTTCTCCCGCGCTTTCATGAGACAATCTCAAACAGTGGAAGCAGTAGACTGGAATTGCGATTTGCAAGTAAAGGAGCCTACTCACAATTCATTCGCTTATGTGGCTATCCGTGCCCATCAAATTACATTTAAAGATACCTTAGCAAGGGAAAATACTTTTCCCTGTTGGCTGGTAAGAACCAGCGAAACACCCCATAGAATGACATTATTCCTCAAATTACATTCTCCACCCCATAATGAGCAAGATTATCACTTGCAAGCGGAAATATTTAAAGAAAAATGGATCAGAATTAGAGATAATCCCTTGCCTTGGTATGTATGTTTAGAATCAACACGATTGATGTTTATGGCATAGTTTCAACAATATTTATAGCACTAAAGTGCAAGTAAGAAGTAATTAAGATGCAGAAAAAACCCCCTCAGTTATGTTCTAGAGCGGGTTAACTGTTTTAACAAATGTTACATAGACATTTATTTGAGAATCTTTATGGGAAAACTCCTTACAAACTAGGAGGAATAATTACCTTGTTAATAATATGAATAACCCCATTATAACCCTTAACATCGGGTGTTACTACCTCAGCATCATTTACAGTTACTGCTTTTTTGTCAGAACTAATTTTGACGTTAATTGCATCACCTTGTACAGTTTTTACTTCCCCAGCTTTCAACTGACTTGATTCTACATTACCAGGTACAACATGATAGGTGAGAATTTTTACCAACACCTCTTTGTTTTCAGGCTTTAATAAATCTTGAAGTGCGTCTTGGGGTAACTCAGCAAAAGCTTCATCTGTAGGAGCAAAAATAGTGAAAGGTCCTTCTCCTTGTAAAGTTTCTATTAGCCCCGCAGCCTTTAATGCCTTAGTTAAGGTGCTAAAAGATGGATTGGATTGAGCTATTGATACTAAATCTTTCCCCTCAGTACTAGTTGCTGGGGGTGTTGGGATTGTTGGGGTTGTTGGTACGATTGTATCTGGTACAGGTGTAGGTGTGGGTGCAGGTGTAGTTACAC
>CBZS010000797.1 GCA_000613065.1 Richelia intracellularis
GGGGGATAAATTTTTACCTTCTTTTTCATCTGATTAATTTGATTGAAGGTAAGGGCAGATGGTTCTAAATTATCAACTACTAAATGAGCTAATGCCTGAATAAATAGGGGATGGGTATTTAAAGCTGGTACGCGATGGAAGTTGTAAATACCTGCCTCCTCTGCAATCTCCCGGTACTCAATGTCAATCTCTTCTAATGTTTCAATATGCTCAGAAACAAAGCTGATGGGTACAACAACTAAATTTTTAACACCCTGTTCCCCTAACTTCTCGATGGCATCTTCTGTGTATGGTTGCAACCATTCCACTGGACCTACTCTACTTTGATAAGCTAAGGAATAATTATTAGGACGATTGAGGGTACGCATAATCAATTCTGTACATTCCTCAATTTCTTGCTGGTAAGGATCCCCTGCTTCTTCTACATAACTCTTAGGTACACCATGGGCACTAAAGAAAATATGCGCCTCATCGGAATTCTCCAATTGATCTAGTTCTTGAGCTATTAAATTTGCCATTGCCTGTAAATAACAGGACTGTTTGTACCATGAAGGGATGGCGTTATATCCCAATTTTTGTAAACTAGGATATTTTTGCCAAATTTTCTCTAAAAGCCGGAAGCTAGAACCACTGGTACTAATGGAAAACTGAGGATATAGGGGTAAGATAACCAGATGTTCTAATTCGTCTTTTGTAATCTTAGCGATCGCTTCCTCTGTAAAAGGGTGCCAATAACGCATACCAATGTATATGTTTGCATCTTGGCCCAAATCTTTTAACTTATCCTTAAGAGCTTCTCCTTGGGCTTCAGTAATACTTCGTAGAGGAGAACCACCACCAATCTTTCGATAATTTTCCTGGGAGGTTTGTGTGCGCCTTGTTGCAATAAACCAAGCTAGGGGCTTTTGTAACCAACTAAATGGCAAGCGAATAATTTCCGGGTCAGAAAATAGATTATATAAAAATGGTCCCACATCTTCCAATCTATCTGGACCACCAAGATTTAGTAATAAGACACCTACACGACCCATAACAGTTATTACCCCCTAGCTTTTCAGTTTTTTTTACTAATATTCACAATATGTCTTTATTTAATATATAAGTTAACGTGAAGGAATAACGAAGTGGCAACAATTTTAAGAGACTTAAGCTATCGCTATCAATGGCTTTATGATGGTATATCCCGTCTTGCGGCTTTGAGTGTGGGTGGAGAAAAACGTTTTCGGCAACTTGCTTTACAAAACTTAACAATTGGTTCAGATACTCAAATTTTAGATTTATGTTGTGGTAGCGGTCAAACGACACAATTTTTAGTCAAGTATTCTAAGAATGTTATTGGATTAGATGCTTCACCTCTATCTTTAAGTCGGGCAAGAAGGAATCTTCCACAAGCGATTTATGTGGAAGCATTTGCTGAGAATATGCCTTTTGAGGATGGATCATTTGATGTGGTACATACTAGTGCAGCACTACATGAAATGCAGTCAGAACAATTGCAAAAGATTCTCAAGGAAGTATATCGTGTTTTGCGAACGGGTGGGGTATTTACCTTGGTGGACTTTCACCAGCCTACAAATCTCCTCTTTGTACCAGGGTTATGGGTGTTTTTGTGGTTGTTTGAGACAGAGACAGCTTGGAAATTATTACGTGCTGATTTGGCGGTATTGTTGCGGGAACAAGGTTTTCAGGTGGATAAACCCCAGTTATACGCGGGGGGAAGTTTGCAGGTAATCCAGGGCATGAAGGGCTGAATAAATTAATTTTTAATTTGGCGCTGCATAAATGCGGTATGAATTAGGGTTTGAAACCATTGAGAAATCCTTGAAAATTTAGTGAAATCATCCCCTGATTCAGCAACGCCTTGAATTTTTTACTGCCCTCGTGTATTACCTGGCTTGATCAACTCGTCCAAAGGCTTGTATTTGTTTTTACGAGTTGGTTCTCATTTCGCACGTTTTTTGTTTGTATTTTCATATTTTTAAGCTTCACACCAAACCTAGATTTCTCTTCAAAATTGGAACAAGCGCGATCGCTTTTTCAGTTTTATTATTCCTCTCCTGCATGGTAGGAACTGCGTACCAAGGCTCCAGAACGAACATGAGAAAACCCCATTTTTTCAGCTGTTTTGCCCAGCTCTGTAAATTCCTCTGGATTCCAATACTTTTGTACGGGTAAATGTTCTAAAGAAGGACGCATATATTGCCCAATTGTCAAGCGATCGCAGTTTATTTTTCGCAAATCTGCCATGGCTTCTATGACCTCATCCACGGTTTCACCATGTCCCAACATCAAGCCGGATTTGGTGGGGATAGAGGGGTCGATTTCTTTAACGACTTGCAATACCGATAAAGAACGATCGTATTTCGCTCCCCGGCGTACTGGGGGGGTGAGGCGGCGTACTGTTTCAATATTATGATTATAGCAAGCGGGTTTTGCTGCCACTATTTCCTGAATTCGTTGCCTTTGCCCTGCTTCCCCTACACAAGGACCACCCCAAAAATCCGGTGTTAGAACTTCAATTTGTGTTAAGGGATTAAGTTGACGAATTGCTTCCATGGTCTTGACAAAATGCCCGGCACCCTGGTCTGATAAATCATCACGGGCAACTGAGGTAAGAACTACGTAACGCAATCCTAAAAGTTTGACCGCATCAGCAATTTTTTGTGGTTCTTCCAAATCAAGGGGCATTGGTGCATGACCTTTATCTACTTGACAAAAGGCACAAGCACGGGTACACGTCAGTCCCATAAGGAGGAAAGTCGCCGTTTGATTGGCATAGCATTCTCCCCGGTTGGGACATCTTCCTTCTTCACAAATAGTATGAATTTGGCGTTGTTTAATAATCCGTTGTACGGTATAAATCTCACTAGCTTTACCAATAGGACGGCGTAACCATGAAGGTATCTTGCTAATTTCTTCCCTCAATTGGGCTTGTTTGCTGGCAGCCATAAAATACACACACAACGACAGAATTTATTTCAGTAGCTTATACTATTTTTAACTTTTATGTTTTGCAGTGGGTTTTCTACATTAGTTCATATAATAATGGGATTATTATGCTTAACAATTACCTTCACTACAAAAACTAGATGTATAGGTAGTAGCTCGCTGACCAAATAGTTCGTAACGGGGATTGCGGATTTGAGCATACAATTTATCACCCACCTGTTTCAACCCCGGGAAGGCTCTATAGGCATATAAAAATAAGCTTGCCATGGGTAGCAGTTTGCCAATTTACTCTGCTGCATCACTAGCTTGCCAGCGCTTTTCTGAAGCATTCCCGTCAATCAGAATCATACCCATCTCACAATCTTGGGCTGTTATTCCCCATTTTGTCAGGGTTTGTTCATCTTGCATGGGCGTGTAAGTAAATATTTTTCCTTGGTCTAATTTTTCTAGTAGTTGCACCAAGGTGACACAGAGATTCCAATTACCGTCATAAATGACATGATAGACCACACAAATACCCTCAAATCAAACTGTTTAGCCTAATGCTCTTTTATCTTTTAGGGTTTTTTCTAGTTAACGGCAGAAAGCAGGATAAAAAGACACTGGTACTTTGTCCCTTACCTAGGTGAAAACTAGAGACATGCAATCAAATGGTATAGAGGGATTGTAGATACCTCTCCTGATGCCCATTATAAATTTCGTTTATGCTAGTAACAGATAAACATACACAAAAATATGGCGTTGCTGAATCAGGGGATAATTTGACTAAATTTTCAACGATTTCTCAATGGGTTCAAACGCTAATTGATCCCGCACTTATGCAACGCCAAAATTATTAATCAATTTTAATTCTTGTTACCAGCTTAATTTAAGCAATATCAGCTTCATTATGCAATATATAGTAAATCGGCGCGCTCAATTTTCGGCAAGCCATAGATATTGGCTGTCAGAACTCAGTGAGGCAGAGAATTGGAAAAAATTTGGTGCTTGCTCTAAATTTACGGGTCACGGACATAACTATGTATTATTTATTTCTATGGCTGGGGAATTAAATAAATATGGTATGGTAATCAATCTATGTGATGCGAAGCATGTGATTACGAAAGAAGTCACCACTCATTTGGATTTTTCTTACTTAAATAATGTGTGGTCAGAATTTCAAGAAACCTTACCAACTCCAGAAAATATTGCCAGGGTGATTTGGCAGCGTTTAGCACCCTATTTACCCTTAGTCCGCGTACAGTTATTTGAACATCCTGAACTTTGGGCAGATTATATGGGAAAAGGCATGGAATCTTGTTTAACTATTAGTACTCACTTTAGTGCAGCCCATCGGTTGGTGTCTCCGGCGCTGAGTGATGAAGAGAATGCAGAAATCTACGGTAAGTGTGGACGCCCCCATGGACATGGACACAATTATCACCTAGAAGTTACCGTCAAAGGGGAAATTGATCAACGTACAGGCATGATTGTAGACTTAAGTGCATTAAATAAAGTCATCGATGATTATGTCATAGAGCCATTTGACCATACTTTCTTAAATAAGGATATTCCCTTTTTTGCTCAGGTTGTACCGACTGCTGAGAATATAGCTTTACATATTACTGACTTGTTGCGATCTCCTATTAAAAAATTAGGGGTACAACTTTATAAAATCAAGCTAATTGAAAGTCCTAATAATTCTTGTGAAATATACTGCAATCAGCCAGAGCTAAGTTCTGTAATTGCTACCAGTAATGAGCCAGGAATACCACGGATATAATTAAGCGTTGTTTGAAAAAAGGTAAAAGGGAATAAAGAGACTCTTCTACCTTTTTCCTTCTCTTCGGGAAATAACATCTATTGGATATTTACCTTGTACTCTTCTCAATAACTGTTCTGTTTGCCAAAATAACCAGAAAAGTAAAGGGAAAAAAGCATAACCAACAATTCCCTGGGAAATAGCAAAAAAATTTACTAAGCCATGATAACCTACAGCCGTTAACCAAGCTCTAGTTAGACTTTGGGTATACCTGTGGGAACGAATTTTTAAACACATAGATATACCTAAAGCATATCCCCAAGGGGCAGATAAGATGGCTTGAACTGGAGTCAAAATTAATCTCTCTCCAGTTGTTGCTGGATTAGCTAGTAGGTACACAACATTTTCTTGGGCAGTAAACCCTAAAGCAGCAACAATGGTAAATAAAAAAATACTACCAACACACAAGCGGGATTGGGCTGAGAAAAATTTCAGAGGAATTACGACAGCAGCTAATTTAAAACCTTCTTGTATGGGTGGGACTAGTATTAATTGTCGTAACAATTCCCCCGGGAAAGATGCTTGAATCGATTCCCCTTGAGTAATGATCCCAGTGCCAAAGTCTGCAAAAGAACCAGCAATAAACCCAAAGAGAAAAAACCTAAGTAATCTCAAGAAGAAGGGTGCAGTGGCAATGCGGTAATGATACAAAAACACTAATAAGATTGGTGGTACCACTGCCCATAGTAATAAAGATAGATCAATCACGAACCCGAGCAATTATGGTACGGTGACGAGGGCTATTGGGGGTGATAGTAGGGGAATTAAATCCTGCCTCTACTAGTGTTTGAGCAATATCTAAGGTGAAATAGTCATCTAAGTAAGGCTCAGTACTTTTTAACAGCGTGAATACATAAGGAGGCATTTTCTTATATGCTTCTGCTTGGGGATTCATATCCATGATTGTGAGATGCCCACCCGGACGTAATAACCGTCGCACCTCGGTAAAAATCTGCCTAGTTGCGGACTGGGGTAGTTCGTGGCAAATCAAACACATGGATCCTAAGTCAAAGGAATTATCTGCAATTCCAGTAGATTCAGCCGCAGCATGAACCCAATTAATCTTAGCTTGACGTTGTTGAGTGCGGTAATGGGCAACAGCTAGAAAATAAGGGGATAAATCAACACCGGTAATTTGTGCTTGGGGGTAAACCGCTTGCAGTGCAAAGGTGCTCATACCCACACTACACCCTAAGTCAATAATATCTTTTGGTGAGTCAGGAATTTGTGCTTTAACGACATCATGATAGCTCTGGCGCAATTGAGCATCACCGTTAATTCCTGCTTCCTGCCAAATTTTTGCATGGACTGCTTTTGCAGCTACTTCTACTTCTAAGGCTGCTTCCCAAGAAAGATTGGATTTTTCGTAGGCATGGAATGGTTTGAGATAATATTCTGGGTAGGATACCTGGGGATTTTGTACTTGAGCAAAATCACTATTCCAACTTCGCGCTTTTAACTTCTCTACTTCCTGAGTCCAATGTACACCAATGTTTTCCGCACGTTTAATAATCATTTGTCTAGCTTGGTGCTTGGCGAAGTTGGCTAGTGGCTTGATTGCTAATATGCCATTCACTAACTGAGAAGCGATACTAGGAGATGTTTTGACAGCAGCAGTCATAGGAGTTTCTTTATGAACAGATATTTTTTTCTTACAGGATTTACTAAATAACCATAATAGGGATTTAGCAGACCGATACAACAACGAATTTTGGCGTTGCATAACTGGGGGATGATTTGACTAAATTTTCAACGATTTCTCAATGGTTTCAAACCCTAATTCATCCCCCAGTTATGCAACGCCCCAATTTTGACTGTAAGCGATCGCTTCACCAACTTTTCCTAGTTGTAGCAATAATTAAATTTAACTATACGCAGTGAGTCTCCCGCTTAACCGAATGGAAAATGTCCGCGAAGACTACCTACACAAGCTATCTAGAAAGATAGTTGATAAGAATCAAGTTGTGGTAGTTGAAAACCTAAATGTCAAGGGCATGGTACGTAACCATAAACTAGCAAAAGCAATCTCTGATACCTCATGGGGAACCTTTGTGAATTTCCTGGACTACAACATAGAAAAAGAGGGGAAAGTACTGATAGTAAAAAATAAATGCTTCCCTAGCTCCAAGCTTTGCTCTAACTGCCATTACCAAAAAACGGAATTGTCAATTTAGGAAACCCCAACATCTGCAAAATCTGGAAGCTTATCCATTGGTTTTACGGTTGCTATTTGTGCCGCCAGGCGAATTAAGGTAGCTTCTGCTGTAGGTTTACCGATTAACTGTACACTCATAGGTAAACCATTATCATCGAATCCTACTGGAATTGCGATCGCAGGTTGACCTGTGGCATTAGCAGCAGGACAAGGGGCAATCCAGTGGATTATATTTGCAAAAATATCCTCTGGACTCAAATGTGACCATTCTCCGACTTTGATGGGTGAGTGCAAATATACAGGTAATACCAATACATCTATGTCATCAAAGAACGCCACTATTTGCCTACATACTACCTGCATTTGATACACTGATTGCAAGTATTCTCCAGCAGAGCCAACTCTTGATAATAACCAGCGATTTAAGGGTTGTAATATCTCTGTTGGCAAACCAGCAGCACCTATCCCAGCCTGCCAAACTGTTTGGAATGGCTGGACTAAACCTCTAAAATCGGGTGATTTTTCCTCTACAGAATGGCCTAAATCTGTTAACAACTTAACTGTATCTAAAACAGCTTGCTTACAAGTGGCATCGGCATCACCCAGTGGAGAAATGCTAGTAGTATAGGCAACCCGCAAACACCCTGGTTGTTCCTTGGTATTACTAAGAAAAGAGGTTTCTGGATCTGGTAACCAATAGGGATCCCCTGTAATATAGCCAGACATAACATCTAACAAAGCCGCTGCATCAGACACATTTCTTGCCAAGGGACCATTTACCGCCAATCCACTAATGCGATCGCCAGCAGGTGCTTGGGAAACTCTCCCCCGAGAGGGTTTAATTCCCACCAAACCACAACAAGCAGCAGGTCCCCGAATAGAGCCACCACCATCAGAACCTTGAGCAATCGCGCACAAACCAGCAGTCACGGATGCCGCAGCCCCCCCACTAGAACCACCAGGGGTATATTCTAAATTCCAAGGATTTCTAGCTGGGGGAAAACCCGTAGGATCTGTATAAGGGAAAGAACCTAGTTCTGAAGTTGCTGTTTTCCCTAAAAGAATAAAACCCGCTTGTTTAATCCGCGTTACTACACCATCATCAAAGTCAGGGATATTGTTGAGTAACGCCGGATTACCAAAAGTACAGGATACACCAGCCACGGAATTGAGGTCTTTAATAGAAATGGGTACACCAAAAAAAGGTGGTAATTCCTCCAGACCACCAGCAAGCATTTCGGTTTTTGCTTTCGCATCAGCGATCGCAGCATCAGTTGTAACGGTAAAATAGCTACCTAATAGGGGATTGAAGCGTTGAATCCTATCTAAGTATAGCTCTACCAGTTCTAGGGGTGATAGTTGGCGTTCGCGGATTAGTCGCGCTTGTTCTAAAGCTGGGGTAAAGGCTAAATCTTCTTGATTCATGGTTTGGTCAAAAAGTAATTGTATCTACAACTTCCATTTTCGTGGAAAATTTACCACAAGCAGGGGTAAACCTTGTGGTTATCCTGTCAGAAATGAGCAGCAAGGGGGGAGAGTCAAAAGTATTACCCCTGCCAATGAATGGAACTAGCTCATTAGAGTTGTTTGGCTAAAACCACTGCAGTATAAGGGTTATAAAATGTGCAAATTCAAAGATAAACGTCGCTACAGTCCAGGAATCATAGTTACTGGCAAACCAGCTTGAGTTAATAAAGTATTGAACTCGCGGTTAAATTTTTTTAGAGCATTTCTTGGCTGTATAGCTTCAATGAAGCGGAATAAACTATTATGCAACGCCTAAAAGTTTATTCCTGATTCAAATTTTCAAAAGCATCTAAAGTTTTAATAGTTTGCATTCTCAAAGGTATAGCTTTGGGTGTCGTTTTCACCAGAGAATTGATAATTTTACTGCTACCTTCCATTTTTTCCGTAGCTTTCGCTATGCTTCCAGGATTTATTTTATCCACAGCAGTAAGGGTAATGTAAATACCCTCAGTAATTCTTTGTCCCCATCATTAAGACTTTAGCAGTTTGCGTTAGTGCTACTTCAGTAATTGGAATCACTTGCTGGGTTGTTTCCACTGCATTGTGAATAATTTACGCAAAGAATATAAATGGCATAAAGAATAACAGAAAGACCCTAAATTAGATGATTATTTTTTCAATATTTTGTTCCCAGTTTGCCCCATCAAAAGCTTTTATGTCAAAATTCACCACCGCATTGCCATCAAGACAGCGAAGATTTACATCAATACAATCAGGGTGACTGCGAGGTATATAAAACGAATGGTTACCACAAATTTGACAAAATTTATGTTGAACAATACCACTATTAAATGTGTAGGTTGTCAATTTATCTGCACCGTGTAAAAGAGTAAACTGGTCTTGAGGTACCATTAGATCTAAAAATCCCTTTTTCTGACAAATTGAACAATTGCAATTTATAGTTTTGTACTTGTATTCGATAACTTTAAATCTAACAGCACCACAGTGACAGCCACTACCAGAAGTAGTGGATAAATTTTGAGTTAATTTCATGACTTTATTTTTGATTGAGATTCTAGAGTGTTAACTCGTTTTTCTCATTTATTCACCTGTTGTTTTAATTTAACAAATAGCGTGGCTAGTCTATCCAACATTTTATCCCTTTCTCCTGTGATAAAGTCCGCCTATTGTTCGTTAATATTGACATAGGTGATAATTTAGTAATTGTTTGATTGATCTGTAATTCAACCTGATTTAATCGCGATTAGAAACGATTAAATTCAACTTATAAATTATTTAAACGGGATTATATTTGCTGAGAGATACCAGGGTAGATAAATAAGTTTCCCCAAATTATCATCACGAAAAATACAGTGAATCCTAATCGGTAAAGTCTGTTCATATGTAATTACAATTATCACAAAATAACTGATAAACACCAAATCTTATTATTTATCTACCTGTAAAGAAGAAAACAACACTTGCCAATCAGTGTGACTGACTTTATTCTCTCCTTCTTTGATCTCCAAGGTAACATTACAAGCTTTTGATTTTTGCAGCGCAGCGACACACAATTCTGCCACATTTTCCCGGCTAATTTTACCTTTAATATTATCTCCTTGAGCAACAATTATTTCTTTTCCACCGGCCTCTTCTGTTAACGCACAAGGTCTAATAATTGTATAAGGAATGCGACTATTTCTTAAACTATATTCTCCTTTTAATTTCCAGGTTAGAATACCCCCTAATTGGTCATTTAATCTCACAGCTGGTGGTTCTTCATCTAAATTAATTCCCGGACGATTAGGACGGGTAACACCAGCAGAACTAACTAAAACAAATTGTGGAAAATTTGCTCCGTAAGCTTTAATTGATTCTACTTGTAAATTGAAGCTACCAGGAGAAAAACGAGGGTTTAATTCTCCGTCATATTCAAATTTACTTAACATCAACTGAAACGAGCAAATGTTGCTAGTATCAACAGAGGGACAATCTTTAACTGTCTTGGCACGAAATACAGGAACTAAATCGGTAAAGGGGATGCGAACGGTAATCCAAATATTGGGGACTGTATCAAAAGAATAACTGTAACCAATACCATCCCATTTCGATTCTGCACGCACAAAAAATTTATAGCGTTTACCATCTCCCTTGACTCGTAAATCTATCCCTTCATAATTAGATAAATCTAGAATAGGGGATAAATTTCTAGTTCTAACGGAGGCAAATCCACCTGAATTAGCGGTGGAAAGATTACCCGCAAACAAAGCACCGTCGGATGTCATTTGCATATTACTTTCACTCACACCACCCATCACCACATCATCTAAAGCTCCCCAAATATCTCTCACTTCTGTGGATGGATTGGTAAAATCAAAGATTAATTTGTCGTTGGATTTTGGTAGATATTGACTCGCAGCTTCCACCAAATTTTTTACCCCTTGATATTCCACATGTTCCGGGGTGTCATCAACAATTTCTGGTTGATAAAATTTCACCCCGTGATAATATTTTTCCCGATTTGGTGTATCTCCCAAGACTGGTTGTACCCGCACCGAAGTACAACAAATTACAGCTTGAATATTACCCATAACCATAGGTATCAAAGTTTCAGGCTTCGTTATATCTGCAACTACTAAATCAGTATCATTTCCTAAAATATTCCTAGCCTTATCCATGTCTCTAACTAGCGCTCGCACTTGATAACCCTGTGCTTGTAACTTATTCACTACTCGTTTACCTACACCACCAGTGGCACCCGCGACCAAGACTAGACCCATTACCTTGCCTCCATTGGGCTGTATTCGTTTTTTCTCTGATTTATTAAGTACTTTTTTAACCCAACTAAAAACAGGGATAATTTCAAAATAATCTAGGGTTTGGAACAATCTACCAAAATTCCATGGAGAGCGATCGCTATTTTTCATTATTGCCGCCTTATTCTGTGTTCTTTATACGTAAACGGAGATTTCCTAATGTGTAAAATACGGCTGTGACAGCTCATGTAATCAGATGAAATTGAGTTAATTCCTCTCTATATAGTCTTTGATGAAAAACAGGTACAATTCCACAAACGAAAAAGACAATAATCAAAATTATATCTTTTTTTTCAACTAATTGGGGACGGATAAAAGATAAACTTCCTAATCCCAATGCTACAATAATAATGATTGCACCGACTACATTAACTGGATTATCAAGCATTTGTCTAGTATTCTATCTCTGAAGTTTGCTGTGATTAGCTGTGTTGGCTCTTAATTGGATAGATTAAATCAAAGAATAAATAGCTGAACCTGCTAACATCAATTGACTAATTGGTAGCTGTTGAGGACGATAATGACGATATTATTGCAGAAAGAAAATGATGCCACAAATACAAAAAAGTACGGCGAAAATAGCATCATATTTTCTAAAGTAACTAGGATACTGAGAGCGCAATAAAAATAAACCAATCCTAACGGCAATCAGACTAATACCTAACAAAATCATCCAAAGAACTGATTTAAATAAAAATAATCCGATTACACGAATAAAAGGTAAAAATTTAACGATACCCAAGGTTTTATGTAACCAAATAGATGTAGCCTGAGCTGGGATGGGCAATGGTGGTGGCTGAGAATAGTCTGTAGGTCCAACGGGTGTTTCTATTGGTGCTTCTACTGCTGTTTGTAGATATGTTGTGGGGGATTCTTGCACCGACGGTTGAGGACTGGTTAACTGTTCTAAACAATATAATATTTCTAACACTGGTTGATAGTGATCGCGGCAATGGTAACGTACCATTTTCTGTCTAATTTTCATCAGCCCTGGAGAAATTTGCCTTTAACTTTCCCAGTCCATTTCCCCCATATCTGGATTTTCTTGTAATTGATTGGGATATAAACCCGTTACTGCACTAATCGCTACAATACCTACTGCATAAATATCGCTACTGGGACGAGCGTTTCCTTTTGTTTGTTCTGCGGTAATGTACCCAGGAGTACCAATAGAAATAGTAATGGGGTTTACCTAACTTTTGTCAGATAGCATTTGTGTTTGTAGCTGTTTTACAGCACCAAAGTCGATTAAAACTAGCTTTCCATCTTGATCCCGTCTAATTAGATTATCTGGCTTTACATCTCGATGAACGAGTTGATTCCTATGAACAAACGACAAAACCCATAAAACATCTTGTAACATCTCCACTATCTGGCTTTCCATCCAAGCTTTACCATTACTTATCTCTTGACTGAGGGGATGTCCTACGATTAATTCCTGGACGAGGTAAAAGTGTGCTTCCTCTTCAAAATAGGCTAAAAGACGGGGAATTTGATCGTGATTTCCCAATTGCTCTAATATATCTGCTTCGGTGTTAAATAAGTGCCTAGCAACCTGCAAATTGAAGGGATGGTTACTTACAGGTTTTAATTCCTTGACGACACATTGAGGATTTCCTGGTCTCCGGGTATCCTCGGCAATGTAAGTTTCACCAAATCCACTCGCGCTCAAGATTTGAAGAACTTTATTCCGTCCGCCTAGTAACTTTCCAAGCATTGTACTTTTAATTATCTATCAGTTATATAGCTGAATACTCAAGTTTCTCTTGGTTCCCATTGGTTTAGTGTGCTCCCTACCGCTCGCAAATATTATCTTTTATTTGGGTGCGACTCTTTTGGTAGTACGGAGTATGATATAAGAATAATAAATGACAAGTCAACCAGAGTAATATTGACAGTCAAAAATGTACTTGATGGAATTGCCTTGTAAAAAGTGAAAAAACAGAAACAGTTCCACACCCCATGCAAGAATGTACATCCAATCAAGGTATGTTTTGGTCACAAGCACGAGAACTATTTGAACAGATAGTTAGTTGGCTACACTCAAACAGCATTTGTGCGTTAGAACACTCCTAGATAGAGAGTAAGTTACTTGAGAATAGATACGAACGATTGACACGGTTGTTACAAACAAAGATATTTTGATAAACGCAGTCAATATGAAATAGAGGGAGAGTGTCTCGGTACAGGATAAAAAAGGTGTAAACAATCCACGATAAGGGTTTCAGATTAAATTGGTATCAAAATCAAAACGAAACCCTATGTCCGAGTTTAATAGATTACGCCTAATTCTAGGAAAGCACTTTCAGTGGCATGATGCACTATTAACACTTTTGGCACAATTTTTAGTAGCAGTGATAAGAGTACGCAGTGTTAATTTATCTCAACTCTTAACAGCCTTCGTGGGTAAGACACTTGTAGCATCAAATTAGAAGCGGTTACAAAGGTTTTTTCGGGAGTTTCGTATTGATTATGTCGAATTTGCACGTACCATTATTACTTGGATAGGAGTAGAGAAAGATTGGGTAGTGATACTAGATAGAACTCAGTGTGAATTTGGGAATCAAATGCACAAAGATTTAATGTTGAATATTGCCTATAAAGGAGTTGCTGTTCCATTATTGTGGACATTTCTAGCAAATCGTTCAAATAGTTATGCCCATCAAACCAAAGCATTGTTACACCGCTTTCAACGTATCTTCTCAAACCAGAACATTGCTTATGTAAATGCAGACAGAGAATTTATTGGGAAAGACTGGTTGAGTTACTTAGTTCAGAAATCTATTCCTTTTTGTATTCGTATTCGTGAGTGTGACAATTTGTATGATGGTCAACCTTCACTTTCTCCGGCGTTGCATAAGTGCGGGATGAATTAGCGTTTTAAACCATTGATAAATCGTTGAAAATTGATTGAAATCATCCCCTGATTCAGCAATGCCCTCTATGCCAATTTGGTTAAAAACTGGGGTACTGGAGATGCTCCGCAAAGTGATCGCAGCAGATGGCTGTTAGCTATTCTGATTGCGATCGTGGGTGTTAGTGCTGTAATCCTTACCTTTTGTGAATTGAAGGGGTTACAAGTATGGGAACTAAATGCTTACCATAGGATGTTACGACTGCGTACTCCAGAAAAGGTAGACTCTCGCATTGTTTTAGTAACTATCAGTGAGGCAGATTTAAGAAAAACACCATGGGCATTATTAGATAAAATTGCTAATTAACTGCTGACAAAAATTGAATCCTTTCAACCCAGGGTGATTGGTCTAAATATTTACCGACCAGAACAAAAAAATTTTGCAAATAGAATGAAGCACCCTCAGCAATTGATCGGGTTATGCAAAATGAGTACTCTTGCTAGTAGTGCAATGCCATCACCGCCTAATTTTCCTAGAGAAAATCTTGGCTTTAGTGACATCATTACTGATGAAGATGGAATCCTTTGCCGTATTTTATTGTTTGCTTCTTCCAATGATAAAAATTGTTCTAGCGAGTTTTCATTTCCTTCCATGCTAGCAATTGATTCTTTAAGACAGCAAAATACAGATTATAAATTTAGACCTAACAAGGGTTCTCATTTAAATAAAATTATTTTTGGCAAATTGAAAAACCAACAAAATAGCTATGATTTTCAACTAGGAAAAAGAATTGTACCTCAATTAGAAACTGATTCTGGAGGCTATGAATCTTTAGATGCAGCAGGCTATCAAACAAATACTACTAAATTATCATCATCCAGATCGGCTCACCCAAAGTATTTCTCTCACAGATGTACTAAATAATCAAGTTGATCCAAAACTTTTCAAAGACACAATCGTAATAATTAGTACAACTGCAAACAGTCTTAATCCGGTTTTTTACAGACCCTATAGTGCTGAGCTTAAACAACCAATAACAATCCCAGCATTACTAATTCATGCCCAAATAGTCAGTCAGTTGTTAAGTACAGTTTTAGATGGGCGTTCCCCGATTCGATATTGGGCAGAATGAGTAGAAATTTTCTGGATTTTTGCCTGTTCTGTAGTTGATGGTGCAATTGTTTGCTATTTGCGACATCCATTCCAAATAGTATTACTGGGAGGTGTAGCTTCCATCTTGCTAGTAGGTACTAGTGTAATATTATTCTTTAATGCCACTTTTATATCAGTAATTACCCTTATAGCTGCCCTATTATTTACAGGAATGGCCGTTATGGGTTATATAAGCTATCGTACCCAACAAGATTCAAAGGTTATTGTTCTCCAAGTACAAAAACAAAAGGAAGCGATCGAACAGTTAAATACTTTACTACGGGCAAATACTGGAATTCAAGATACACACAATCATATCTATACAGAAGAAAAACATCCCGGAGATTTTCTGTTGGGAGGACGTTATAGAATTAATAGAGTCCTTGGTTCTGGAAGCTTTGGCTGTACTTATTTAGCCGCAGATACCCAACGTCCAGGTAGTCCTGTATGTGTAGTTAAAGAATTAATGGCTGCACGTGGCTATACAAACTTTTTAGAGGTTGCCAGAAGGATATTTAATAGGCAAGTGGAAATTTTAGAAGCTTTAGGTAAACATAGTTAAATTCATTCCTTATTAGCTTCTTTTGAAGATCAACAGGAATTTTACCTCGTACAATAATATATTCAAGGACCAATATTTAATGATGAATTACCACCATAAATAGACATAAAATCAGAAAAAATTGTCGTGCAAATGGTCTGGAATATTTTACAAATTTTAGTTTTTATCCACGAATATCGGGTAATTAATCGGGACATAAAACCGGGTAATATTATTAGAAATAAAACTGATAATCATTTAGTACTAATTTATTTTGGTACAGTGAAAACTATGCAACCACCTACTAGTGAAAAGAATAGGATTAGCCACGGTAGCCATTGGTACAAGGGGTTATGCGTCACCATAACAATTTGCTGGGCATCCCCTATCTAGTGATATTTATGGCTTGGGAATGATTGGGATTCAAGGAGGGTAAGCGCATCTAAAAAGGTGTATGAGAATACAGATTATTTCGGAAAAGTATGAGATTTCCAACAAATTTGATTCGGAAATATGTTAATGAGTACGCTGAAAATTAAAGCATCTACTTTTTATCAAGGATAATCTCGTGGTATTCGGTTTAAAATCTCCATCTAAAGAGGTTAAAAGCTCCAAGGCTTTGAGTATAGGGTCGGCGACCGTGTTAACAAAAAGAATAGGATAAATTTTTAGCTCCGTAGAAGACCCCCGCGTAGAAAGAACTCGTCTTCATTTATTACAAGATATTCTAATCATTAGAATATTATCAGTAATTGCAGGAGGTAAGGGATGGGAGGATATCTAAAATTATGGATTAAGTAAATATGAATGGCTCGAACGGTTTTTTAGTTTATCTGAAGCTATCCCAAGTCCAGATACATTTAGGGGAGTATTTGAACGTATTAATCCAAAAGTGTTTGAGCAATGCTTTAGACATTGGATAGAATCAAGAGTGGAATGTTGTGGAGTGGAAGTAATTTCCATTGATGGTAAAACTGTTAAAGGTTCTTATGATAGGGAACAGGATAAGTCCGCTTTACACCTAGTAAGTGCATGGTCAAGTCAATATCGCCTTGTTTTAGGACGGCGTTGCTGAATAAGGGGATGATTTCACTAAATTTTCAACGATTTCTCAATGGTTTCAAACCCTAATTCATCCCGCACTTATGCAACGCCAAATGGTGAATTATCATTTTAGAAATCGCTATCAATCCGCAGCAGCAGTTTTAGAAGAGTTGAAGCATATCAATTACTCTGAGGCTTGAAGCAATTCAAGGATGTAGGGAGTAAGAAAGTGAAACATTTAACTATTCCCTATTCTCAAATTATTCGCTAACACTCGCACTAGTCTCTGGATCAGCTTTGGCAAGGACTAATTCTTCGTCTTCTGGTACGTTTCGCTTAGAAAATCCCCACGCTAAAATCAGAGTGATTACTGTTACCATAATCCACTGTGGGGGTACAAAGGCATCATTTATTACTTTCAGTAACAGTCGCAAACCCACAAAAGCTACAGTAATGTAACCCGCATCCTCTAGATTATCAAACTCATCTAACCAACGAATAAATAAACCAGCCATAAACCTTAGAGTGAACACACCAACGGTTGTTCCAGTTATTACCAGCCATCTTTCCTCAGAAACTGCGATCGCAGTAGTTACACTATCTAAAGAGAAAGCCAAATCTGTCAGGGCAATTACGGGTATAACCTGTAGCAAAGAACTAAATCTTGGCCCGTGGTGATGATGTCCATCAGTTTCTTCCTCTTCCGAGGTGAAATGTTGCCATACTAGCCATAGTAGGTAGGCGGCTCCAAGTAACTCAAATTGCCAGAATTTTTCTACCCAGGTAGCAGTTAGTAATAAAGTAATTCGCAATACATAGGCAACTACCAGACCTAAATTAAGTGCTTGTTCTTCTAACTTCTTATTCTCTAATCCTTGAGCTATCGCAGCCAAAGCTATCGCATTATCAGCAGAAAGCACTGCTTCCAATAAAATTAAAATCAACAGTACTATAGGAGCTTCAATACTAAACTGAAAATGTAGGTACTCAAAAATTTTATCTAGCATTCTGGTTTCTCAAGCAGCACAGAGTTTAAATTAACAACACCAGGACATTTAATATAAAAAGCAATAAATTACTGCTCTTATACAGCTTAACCTTTTGCGGGAAAAGAAGGGCGGCAATAAGGAAGAAGCGAAGAATAAAAACCTGATAAACGGGAGCATCCCAAATCTTTGCATTTGTAGTTGGGACAGCATTGGCTGATGCTCACACCCAGTTTTATTTTTCAAATTTGGATAAAAGTGAGACTGAAAGAGTATAAATATATTGACACACTATAGTTACCCACAATTGTAGAGTAGAGGAACTATATGGAAATTGGTATTCCCAAGGAGACTAAGGACCAAGAATTCCGGGTTGGTTTAAGTCCTTCTAGCGTGCGAGTACTGAAAGAAAATGGTCATGCAATCTTTGTAGAAACTCAAGCTGGAAATGGTGCAGGTTTTACAGATGAAGATTACCAAAAAGCTGGTGCAGCAATTGTTTCTACAGCAGAGACAGCCTGGGATCGAGATTTAGTAATCAAGGTCAAAGAACCACTCACCAAGGAATATAAATTTTTACAAAAAGGACAAATTATATTTACATATCTACATTTAGCAGCAGATCGGACATTAACAGAACACTTAATCGATTGTGGAGTAACTGCGATCGCTTACGAAACAGTAGAGCAGGCAGGAGCAAATAAATTGCCATTACTCACCCCTATGAGTATGATTGCAGGCCGCTTAGCTGTACAATTTGGAGCTAGATTTCTAGAACGCCAACAAGGAGGAAGAGGTGTACTGTTGGGTGGTGTTCCAGGAGTTAGCCCTGGGAAAGTAGCAATTATAGGTGGTGGGGTTGTCGGTACAGAAGCAGCAAAAATTGCTGTAGGTATGGGGGCAACCGTGCAAATTATAGATATTAATGTGGAAAGGCTAGCATACTTGGACACCCTATTTGGTTCCAGAGTAGAACTAATTTATAGTAACTCTGCCCATATAGAAGACAGTGTTAAATCAGCAGATTTACTGATTGGAGCAGTACTAGTACCAGGTCGTAAAGCTCCCACATTAGTATCTCGTGAATTAGTCAAGCAAATGTCTCCCGGAACAGTTATTGTAGATGTCGCAGTAGATCAAGGTGGTTGTATCGAAACCTTACATTCCACCTCTCATACAAATCCTACTTACATACAAGAGGGAGTAGTTCATTATGGCGTTCCTAATATGCCAGGAGCCGTACCTTGGACTGCAACCCAAGCATTAAATAACAGCACTTTACCCTATGCGGTGCAACTAGCCAATCAAGGAATGGAAGCACTAGAAAAAAATCCTGCCCTTGCCAAAGGTTTAAATGTCAAAAATCATTGTTTACTGCATCCCTCAGTACAACAGGTATTTCCCGATTTAGTTAATTAAAATCCACAAGGATGGAAAGAGTTAATAGCAGTGCAAATCATGTTTGTGACACAATATATTTTAGGGCACCTCGATTAATAAAGTCTTAGGTAATCTGAGGGGGTTCGAAGAACTACAAGAAAGTGAAGTTAGGCAAAAAAGACCTCAACCGAAACCATTTCTAGTTGAAATCTGGCTCAATAGAGCCAATTTAGACGCAATTATTCCACCCACAGCTTTAGGATTTTGATTCTCCCAAAATGTATAACGTTTGAAGTTGTAGACTAAATTCTTCACTCCAATAGTTGCCTTGACTGACTGCTTACTAATGGAACCCATTAACTTGCCTCCCATTTCATTAACCCACTGACCAAAAACCTGTTCGACCTTAGCTCTGACTTGAGAACGCTCTCGATTATCTTCTTTCTGTTTTGCAGTCAATGGATGATTGCGCTTGGCTCGTTCATCAATGTGACTGAGGAATTGTAAAATCTGTAGAATCCATTCAATAGATTCACTACGATCGGCACTATCTGCCCAAACCTCTTGCCCCTGGTTTTGCTCATCCAACAGTGCCCCTAACACTTGGGAATCATGCACTGAGGCATCCGTGACTTGATAGCGACGAATAAAACCGTACTCCACATCGATACTGATGTGGTTTTTATAACCAAAGGAACTCTGAGCTTTCTTTTTTATTCAGGGAGCATCTCTATCCTTGTGGGACAAGCGATGAGGCTTTTGCTACCAACTTTCGAGAATTTATCCTTGGGCAAGTTTTTGCTTCTCTTCCTTAGTATTATGCTGCTTGGGAAGTGGAATCAGTGTGACATCTACTATTTGACCCCCCTTAGCTTGGTAGCCTTATTCTCTCAGGTCGCTATCAAATTAATTGCTCAAACAGTTATTCAATAAGACCCTGCTGCTTCAACTGCTGCCCAAATAACCAAACTGTAGTTGCATCTGGTACTTGTTCTGCTAGTCCTAAGCCTAAAAATTTCATGAACGATAGTCGGTCATTGACCTGGTACTCCAGTTCTTCATCACTGATGTTATGTTGTACAGTTGTTGCAGCACAAGCATTTTGAACATGACTATTGCATCTATGGGCTTTCGCCCAGGATTATTTTTTCTGGGCTTGTCATGCACTTGTTCTAAAATCGGACGAAATACTGACCACGGGACCGTCTCGTCTAACTTCATCAACAGGGTCTTCTTGCTTTCTAACTTCTGGTATCGCTGTTCAAGTTCCCCAACTTTTTTTTCTTCCATGGCGATTCAACCCCAGCTTTTGCTCTCCCTATACTCTCATCTAGCGAGCTACTTGCTCAATTTTTCGAGGTGCCCTTTACATATTAATTTCTTTCCCCTACTCCCTTTTTCGGCGTTGCTGAATCAGGGGATGATTTCACTAAATTTTCAACGATTTCTCAATGGTTTCAAACGCTAATTCATCCTGCACTTATGCAACGGCCCTTTTTCCTCTGTTTATCCTTACTCCCTTACCACTCCAAAAAATTGTAAAAGCCGATCAGTATTATCTAAATTACCAGCAATTCGACGCACCGGATGGGGCCAAACCTTAACTAAATTGGGAGTAGCAGATATTTGGTTAACTTCTGCTTGCTCGGGATGGGTAAGGACATCAACTACCTTGAGAGTATAAGGCTGACCCAAATGTTTTTCTAACAGATCGTGTAAATTTTGTAAAATACGCTCCGTCCCAGCACTGTGTCCTGCCACAAACAAGCGTAGTACATACCCTTGAGTTTTTAAGTTGAATTCTTCTTTAGTAGTGACAGGTGGATCATATAAAGATTTTGGCTCAGAGATATCTACAGGTACAATTATATCGTGGTCTTCCCAAAGCTGAGGGAAAGAAGAGCGATAGGTTGTTAACACCATGCGATCGCATAAACCTTCCTGGCAAGGTGCTGGTTGCCATACCAATTCTTCCGTCCCAAAAATAGCATTTAATATTGCCTTATGTCTTATGACTCCAGGATAAGCTTCTGCAAAAGTACGTATTTTGTCAGTATGGGGATCCAACCAATGATCTATTGCTGCCGTATAGTAAGGTACTAAGAAGTGAGGTGGCTCTGGCAAATCTAGAATTGTTTGCAAAGTGGCACATAGATGATAGTGCCATCGACCCTGTTTACTGGGATCGATACAGTAAACAATATCCCCACCGGGAGTAAATAAAGCTATACCTTTAAATACTTGGGGTAATGCTGATTTATCTGGATTTAGACGCACAAAAAAAGCTTTATATAGAAATTTAACGGACTACGGTGAACAGGAACAAGCTCAAAAGGATGAGATTTGGAAATAAATTTTTATTCGTTTGGTATTGGCTCGATCACAATAAAAACTACAGTAACACTTTTACTTTATTTATTACATGACCTAGAAAAGACCAAAAAATAAATTAAACTTAATCTATCGCTTCTGCAAAGAACCAACATAGGGGCTTAGCAATGCTAACACGCCTACTCCCTTTTTCGGCGTTCCTGAATCAGGGGATAATTTCACTAAATTTTCAACGATTTCTTAATGGTTTCAAACGCTAATTCATCCCGCACTTATGTATGCAACGCCCAAAATAGTTGATTTCTCTAAAACTTGCAGTTATCTAAACCGATATACTAAACCCGTCCCCGTAGGAATTGAGCCATTTCATTAGGAGTTGGTGACATTTCTAAAGCTGTTTCCTCTGTAACTCGCCCTTCTTGGTATAGATTAAACAAGGATTGGTTCATCGTAATCATGCCATCAAAACTAGCTTGCTTCATCAACTCATTGATCTCATCATAATTACCATCCTTAACCCAGTCTTTGACCGCATCTGTGTTGATGAGAATATCGTGGAAAGCAGCCCGTTTCCCATCAGTAGTCCGACATAAGCCCTGAGCAATAACTGCTACTAAAGATTCTGCGATCGCTACTCGCATAGCATCCTGTTCTTCTCCAGAATACAAGTTGAGAATACGTTCAATAGTTTTCACCGCACTGTTAGTGTGCAGGGTTCCCATAACTAAGTGACCTGTTTGTGCCGCTTTGAGGGCAGTATTTACCGTTTCCTTATCCCGCATTTCACCCACCAGAATCAAATCGGGATCTTCCCGCAAAGCTGCTTTTAAAGCGTTATCAAATTTGCGGGTATGCATCCCTACTTCCCGTTGTTTCACCAAAGACCTTTGACTTTGGTGGACAAATTCAATGGGATCCTCAATGGTAATGATATGCTTTGGCATCTCCTTATTAATATAGTCAATCATCGCTGCCATGGTTGTGGATTTACCCGAACCAGTAGGACCAGTCACCAAAATCAACCCTTTGTGGTAATGACAAATATCCCTAAAAATTGATGGTAATCTTAATTGATCTATGCTCAATATCTTTAAGGGGATCAATCGCAATACCATGGCATACCCCTTGAGGGTATCAAATATATTAATCCGCACCCTAGCAAAATCAAACTGGGTTGCACCATCAAAATCTAGGTGCTCTAGAAAGTGACTAATTTCAGAATCACTTAACACCTCTTTTAACCAACCCATAAATGCTTCTTTATCCGTTTCTGGGTAATCCGTATTTTCAATTTCTCCCCGGTTGCGAAAGCGAGGGACTTCGCCCACACCCAAGTGAATATCGGAATATCCCTTGTCATAAGCATATTTTACCAACTGATCAAAGGTAGGATGCAAGCTTTTAGTTTTCCCCTTTGGGGGTTGAGGAATGGGAGGTGGCATGTGAGTACTGTTAGCACTAGGAGGGACGGTATTAGGATTGTTCCCATTACCTCCCACCCAATCTTTTTTAGCATATTTATTTGTTAGTACAGAAGGAATATTCTCCTGAAAATTACTATCTTTTTTTGCCATCGCTGCGGTAGCTTGAGATTGATACAGTGTACCAGATGTTGCCCTTGGTGCTGGAGGTAGAGGTGTTGCTGCTGGTAGAGGGATTGGATTGGATGCACTGGGTGATTCTTTCATAGTTTTTCAAAAATAGGCCTTATATTCAGTAATGAAATTGAAGAAAGTTATGTTAATAGCTTCTAAATACAGATAACTACATTTTTTCTAAATAGATATAATTTGTTGGCGTTGCTGTATAGTGCAAGTGCAAGCTCAAATAACTAATAAAGCTAAATTAGTTACTAATCAATTATTTAACACACTTATTTGTCAGGATGCATCTCGTGAATACACTTATGCAACGTCTTTTTCCGAAACCGCGAGAGAAACGCGAATGAGCAATGCCACATTCTTCATTTCGTTCTGTACTCAATACCTTACTGTATAGATTGATAACAGGGTGTCGTTGGTGTGACGTTCCAAAAGGAGAAATATGGGCATCAAACAGCTCTGCACATCGATTGCTCAAACGTTAGCAGTTGGAAAGGACGTTAGAGGTTTTACAACCACGAATATTGGGGATTGGACAAGATAAAGGGGTAATCAACTGGAGTTATGGCGCAGTGAACCGGTCTTTTTCCCCCTGGAAAGGGCGGTGGTGATGGTGTTGCTTACGGTGGAAAAGGAAAGGGTATTTTAATACACACTCTTACTGAAAGCTCAGGAATGCCTTTATCCAATCGCACCACACCTGCCAATGGTAGTGAAACAGATCAGGTGATACCACTTCTAGACAGTGTAAAGGTTAAGACCAACAAAGGCGGTAGACCCCGTAAACCCCTGAAAGTGCTTGCTGCTGACAAACCCTACTATTGTAAGGATAAGCGCGCTGCTTTACATAGACGTGGTATTCGGCCGCAATGGCCCAAGAGGGTTTAGAAGACAAAGAAGAACAAGGGCAGACCCATTAAAATTTCCGTCTCACGTTTTCAACAAGAACGTTGTTTCCCATGGTTTCAAAAAAAATATCGTCATCTTGTTTGTTGTCAGATGGGAAAGAATTTCAGCTTGTTTTGATGCTTTTTTGTATCTTGCAACAATCCATATTTGGATTAACAAAATTATATTAGTGGGATAAATTCATCTACAACAAGAACATAAACGCAATCACCTGGCTTTGTACTCTAGTGGTATT
>CBZS010000798.1 GCA_000613065.1 Richelia intracellularis
TCAATAAACCTAGCCACCGCCTGTTCGCAATTATTAATCTGCTCTTCTAATTGTGATAAGGCAGTATCAATCCAAGAAGCAGACATAGTATTAGTTGTTAGTTGTTATTTGACGAGCGATCCCGCGCCCTTCGGCTTCATGAGTTGCTCATGGGGGAAAGGCCAGTTCCTACAAGTTGGCGCAGCCGCCCAACGGAATGGCTCGGGAACGCGCGAGTGTTGATAGTTTTTAGCTGTTAATTAGGGCTTGCTGAAAAAGTTAAGTGGGGAGGGATGGACAATTTAGTCAATAACAAAAGATAATCTTTTGTTAAGCATAATCAGTTAAAAGATAAATTTAAATAATCATACTTGCATAAAAAAGGCGTACTTGACATACGAATTGCAGTTTCAGAAGTATGAGAAAGTTTAGCCATGATTGTATTCAAGCTAAATTTTCTTTTCCCTTGCCCAAACTTACCCTCAATACTATTACGAATCCTCTCAGATTCATTTGCTTGTCTTTTTTTTTCTTTACTCACATTAGCTGGAGGTCTGCCCAAAGGTGGACCACTCATTTTAATACCTCGTTTTTTACACCAAGCTCTGTTTTCTCTAGTCCGATAAATTTTATCTACATGAACAGATTGATGACATTCCTATAAAGTACTGTAGATAAGGGTTCTCTTTGATTTGTTCTACTGTTTCCCTATCGCTTATCCCCAATTTATCTTTGATTATTAATGCACCTAATGCCATGGGAAATGACTTTGCTGGTGCCCCCATTTATTCGGAGAAAAGGCTCGCATATTCATCTTCAAATTATTGCCAGGGAATCAAATCAGCCATCATTACCCACCTATTTTCAGAAGACAACTTCCCCTCAAATGGCAGAAGG
>CBZS010000799.1 GCA_000613065.1 Richelia intracellularis
ATCGTTCCCCAACACTGGCTCCAGTAAGCAATACTCGCAACACTAATCCCAAGGTATTCACGGTCAAAAACCGTTTCCGTCCCTGAACCAGTTTGCCACCATCAAACCCCACCTCTTCATGGACTCCAGCAGTACTCTTGATACTTCTACAATCAATGATTGCCTCGGATAGGCTTGGACAACGTTGTTGCTCTATCCGCACCCACTCCCTGAGATTGTCATGAATTTTCAGCCATGTCCCGTCTTTACACCAGTTACGGAAATATGTGTAAACTGTGTAACAGACCGGAAAGTCACCAGCTAAACTTCGCCATCTGACTCCTTTTACCAAAATATAAAAAATCGCATTTAAAACTGATCACATATCGACTTCACCCTTGCGTCCACCAAGTTTTGCTTCTGGAATCAGCTCACTCAGAAATTCATATTGGTCACGGGTCAGATTGCTGGGGTAAGCTTTACTCATGTCGCTCACGAGCATGCTGATTCTCCTTTTTTGTCTCTTTCCGGGTGTTTTTAATAAAAGAGTAAAAAAAGAAAACTCTGAAAGCAAAGTGGGGCAATGGATGTAGAGTTACAATTCCTGCAATATTTAACAAGAGATGCTCACCCAACAATTGTCATCATAGATGAATATTGTGCAGAGTATAAGGAATTATTTAAGGAAGTAAGAAATTATGAGTGTTTCAAATATTTACACTTAGGAATAATATCAACGATAAAAAGAAAATCATTACCAGAAATAGCGAAGGTAGTAAGTATAAACTCAGCTTATTCATTACATGATTTACTAGCTAATTCAGATTGGTAAGTAGATGAATTAAAACAACCAATATTAAATAAAGTTAAGCAAGTATTGAATGGTCAGGCCATTACAGTAGTAATAGATGAAATCGGAGATAGAAAAAAAGGTAAAAAGACTGATTCTGTAGCGAGATAATACTTAGGAATTGTGGTAATTTTTGAAAATGGAATAGTTTCAGTCAATGCTTATGGCGTTTAGCATAATATAATATTT
>CBZS010000800.1 GCA_000613065.1 Richelia intracellularis
TTTGAGGATAATCAAGCCTAGAGCTAAATCAGCCCATAATTCCATAGCATATATCCATCTTTGCCCCTAAAGGGCGAAGCTAAGAGGACTCTGGCGCGGGTATTTTTACTTATGCTGTTTAATACGTCTGGCATAAGTTTCAATACTTAATCTTTGCATCTGTTGACCGTGCATTGTCCCTAAACTATACGCAATTAGAATCAGTAATACTAAGGCTAAAAAACGAATTTCATTGACTTTGGCATCTTCCAGGTTCTAACCACCTGTTTTGCAATCTTTAAACAATTGCTCAATTCCCCAACGACAACGATAAACCTCCAAAGTTTGTTTTAATGTGGGTCAATTAGTTAAGATATACCATGGCTGTTTTGAACCATTATTTCGATATTTTCGTTTCCAGTAGACAGCGATATTAAACAGACCCAAACCATCTCCTTTATTACACCTGATTACCATATAAAAGTTAGACATCTCAAACTTAAATTCTTGTTCTTTAATAATTTGATATTCTTCACCAAAATTGTCTTGTAAATATAAGTATTTTTGCAGACGTAAGGCAAAGGATACTCCCCTAATATCAAGCAATTGATATTAGGGGAGTATAAAATTATCTATCTCCTAGTAGTAAAACTGGATAATTCTTAAACAAAGAAAGAGCTACGCTGCATAAACTATTTTAGGTTTTAAAATCACTGTTACCCACATGATTAAATATTTACCAATACAATGGTAATGCATGAGTTCTCTATATCAAATCCACCATAAAAAGATTACGAATTGTTAATAAAACTCTGTCATTTTCAATAATCCAGTAGGCATACTTTTTATGTATTTTTTTGTAGTATTTACGTTGTTTTCGATTGAGGTTGTGTCCTGTTTGGGATTGTCTAATCCAATATTTTACTAATGGAAACCACAATAATTTCACGCACAGACTTCCTACCACTAAAAAACCTTGCAGATTGCGTTTTCGACTTTCCAAGGTAATTGCCTGAGGAAATAACCTTGCTAAGGGGGAAAGCTTGACCTGGTGGCAGACTTGTATCAATAGCAACAAAGAATGCAGGGTTATATACTGCTGTTCACTTAAATGTTTCCACAATCAGATATGCGATCGCACAAAGCTAGCATATGAGAAGTAATGCAATTATTAGTTAATTGTCTCGCAACCAGTTAAGCAAATCTTCCATCCCCGTAAAATCTAGCAAAGCTTCCCCAAGAGCTTCTCATTCATTGAGAAAGAGAGATTGGATACGTTCTTGTAATTGTGGAGATAATTCTCCCACTCCTCTTTGTAGTAGTGGCAGGATAATTACTTGTTGGCATTATTGGAAGCCTTCTCTTCGCCCTTGCTGTACCCCGCGCTCATAACCAATGCGTTCAGCTGTAGTCATCTATCTCATAGTACGCTCCTGCTCAAATTCCTTAAACTCTTGCCAAAATTGGTTTGGGTGCGACTCTTTTAGTAAGACGGAGAGTGGAACTTAGACAGGTATTGGAAGAGGTAGAGGTAGAGGGGTATTAGAACAACGACCTTTGAGAACTTGCTTGATCAAAGGAATACCACTAGAGTAAAAAGCCAGGTGATTGCGTTTATGTTCTTGTTGTAGATGAAACTGCCAATACTCATCCCACTCGCCACTTATGTATAAAGAACCCAGGGGTAAAACAGCCTCAGCACCCCTCATGGTCCATCTAGCCCCAGTGAGTCCATCCTGTCTTTAATCAGGTGGCGACAAGCACCCTCAATGACCCCCGTGGCCATGGGGAATCCAGCTTTTAAGTAATCGTCATATTTGAGGTATTTGGCATTGTTAAGTAAATATCTAGCACAGGTAGGGGTTTACGTTCTTGGGGGGTGAGTTTGGGTAAAGTCGCACTCCAGCGCATACCTGGGGCAACTGAACTTTATTTACCGGCGTTGCTGAATCAGGGGATAATTTCACTAAATTTTCAAGGATTTCTCAATGGTTTCAAACCCTAATTCATCCCCTGATTCAGCAACGCATATTTACCTTCAAGGATAAGCTGTAAACCTTTGCTCACGCAAGCTTCTACCTGTGTTTAAGTCTGAGAATAAAAGGCAAATGCAGCTTTTCACAAATACTCAATCAGATGGATAATATCCATGTCTTAGTCCATGAGAATATTGCTGTGCTGGTAGATTAAACTTCCCATCCAAAGGAAATACCGTATTTATCTTTCTTCCTCCATAACCGATTCTACTAACGATTACTGTGCCAAATAATGTGGTCAAATTCCGCGACAATTTTTTCTTGTGTGTTCTGTTCACTGAGTCCGTCCCTGCACACTCTCCTTCTATTTCATCTTGATTGCGTTTATCAAAATATCTTTGTTTGTAACAACCGTCTCAATAGTTAGTATCCATTCTCAAGTAACTTACTCTGTATCTGGGAGTGTTCTAACCCACAAATGCTGTCTGAGTCTAACCAACTAACTATCTGTTCAAATACTTCTCGTGCTTGTGACCAAAACATACCTTGATTT
>CBZS010000801.1 GCA_000613065.1 Richelia intracellularis
CCACTCATTTTAATACCTCGTTTTTTACACCAAGCTCTGTTTTCTCTAGTCCGATAAATTTTATCAACATGAACAGATTCCGGATAATAACCAGTGTAATTTTTAAAACCTTCTACTTGTGTTTTTTAGTCTGCTGATTCATTAAAGTTATCCCAACTAATATGGTCTAAGAATACATATCCGTCAAAATAACTAGCCGATAATTTCGCGCCAAATTATACGGATTGTCTGGCTTTCCCTCTGAGGATAGGGCGGATGTGTGGTTGGTTTAGACTCACAATCCGTTCTGATATGCTTTGTTTTTTATTTTCATATAACCATAACTGTTGACGATAGACTTCTGTGACCACTAACAAGATCTTATATTGTCTTTTGGTTAAAGCTGAGAATGTTGCTCCTAAGCTGATTAGACCCTGAATATGAGATAGGTGTCTTTTAATATATTGAAGTTGTCTTTTTATGGCTTTATACCAATTGAATATGAAGCTGCATATAATAGAGCCAAGCAAACTTGAACGGTTTAAATACTCATGAGCCCCCCATTTAAGATTGAGAACACCCAGAGCGAAAAGGAACTAAAAAAACTGCTACAGACAGGCAGGTTGGGAAAGCAGAAAGAAAAACTACAGATCTTGTGGTGGCTCAATGCCGAGTGGACAAGTAAAGGAGCAGCAATAAATAGGGAAACCCTTGGCTAGAAATACTTCAACAGTGACAAGATGGTTGCAGAAGTATAGAACTGGTGGTCTGTCTGGCTTATTAGAAATCAAGAAAGCGGCAGGAGCAAAACGAAAAATCAATGATGATGCGATTGCAGCACTCATACAGGAGTTAAAAACAGGAAAAGGGTTTAGTAGCTATGGTGGCATAGTAGAATGGTTGAAAAAATAGCATGGACTTGATATTGAGTCTGGAACGGTTTATGCATTGGTTCGATATGGATTGGGAGCAACACTAAAATTACCACGTCCTCAAAGCTACAAACAGGATGAAAAACTGGTATCTGAGTTAAAAAAAAACTCGGTATCATTCTCAATTGTCTAGAAAAACATCTAGCACAGGGGAAGTGCGTTCATTATTTGTGTCAGGATGAAACTAGGGTTGGATTGAAAACCCTCACAGGAAAAGTGATTACTCCTTCTGGAGTAAAGCCAACTGTTGACGTTAAATGGGAAAGGG
>CBZS010000802.1 GCA_000613065.1 Richelia intracellularis
GGCTTTCAAACCTTGGATGGGATTAAC
Source organism: Richelia intracellularis (assembly GCA_000613065.1). Classification (GTDB taxonomy): domain Bacteria; phylum Cyanobacteriota; class Cyanobacteriia; order Cyanobacteriales; family Nostocaceae; genus Richelia; species Richelia intracellularis_B. The sequence continues at coordinate 28 of CBZS010000802.1, forward strand.
AGCTCACTAGCTAATACATCTGCCGCTTTGGGTGTAAAAGTATTCCCTCTCCAATCAAACCACGAAGGGGTTTTGGTTGAGGCTATTCACAATGCTCTGGGAAAGCATCAGGGTATTTTAATTAATGCTGGGGCTTACACCCATACTAGCGTGGCCCTGAGGGACGCGATCGTAGGGGTAAATTTACCGACTGTGGAAGTACATCTGAGTAATATTTACCGTAGAGAAGAATTTCGCCACCATTCATATCTAGCACCAGTAGTAATTGGTCAAATTAGTGGTTTTGGAGAACAAAGTTATTTACTGGGTTTACAAGCATTAGTTCATTATTTACAAGCAACTAGTACGTCTACGGAGAAGTGAAAAGTTTCATTTCATCTACCTCTAGTTTTTTAAGTGGTGAGCTTATGCTCGCTAAGTTATACTAGCATTCAGAATAAAAACATTTTATTCTCTTATTGTTACTAATATAAGAAATAATATTTTTTTATGATTCATACTTTAGCTAGTCATTTCCAGGGTACTTTTGCGGGTGCATACCTGGGAGATATGATCACCGTTGCACGTGGAAAGTCTAAAGTCCAGGATATTTCTTTTGCCAATTCTCAATTAATGATTCCGGGGACGCGGCTGCTTGCAGAGCAAGGTAGATTAGAATCGAGAAATTGGCAGGATTTGCCACAAAAATATTTTTCCGATTTAGATACTAGTTTTGCCAACTCATATCAAGTTATTCTAGCTACTTTACCAATAGCTGTATTTTTCCATGATAATTGCATTGGATTGCGGCACAAATTATTAGATTTACTAGAAATATGGCAAGTAAAGGCAGCTTGGCGCGATGTTACCTTAGCATTTGCTTATGCGATCACCCAAGCCATTACAGAAGATATTCACCACCATACCTTCATTACAGAAACCGTATCTTTTATTGGT
>CBZS010000803.1 GCA_000613065.1 Richelia intracellularis
ATTTTTCGATGATTTGCCCTTAGATGAAGCCATAGGTTTAGTTAATCAAAAAGTTAATATTAATTCTAGTCTGGGCTTTGATGTCATTTTAGCTCGCTACAGCAAAAGGAAGACGAAAGAGATGATAAAGACTACCGCAACTGACAAAACCCCTACGAGTATGCAAGAAACAGGCCAAGCGATCGCACTTCTTCAGATACAATCACTCTAGTTGCGATTTTATTCCCTAAACCTCCATGAATACCGATTGCCTTTCCCCTACTACACTGTCCACTACTACTCAAAAACCGGAAATCCTTGCTCCCGCAGGTAATTGGGAATGTGCCAAAGCAGCAGTAGAAAATGGTGCTGATGCCATTTATTTTGGCTTGGAGCGATTTAATGCGAGGATGCGGGCAGAAAACTTTACTGTGGCTGATTTACCAGAGTTAATGGAGTTCATTCATCGCAGGGGTGTTAAGGGTTATGTCACCCTCAATACTTTGGTATTTCCCCAAGAGTTACGGGAAGCGGAACAATATATCCGTTCTATTATTGCTGCTGGGGTGGATGCTGCCATTGTTCAGGATATCGGTATTTGTCGGTTAATTCGTCACATCTCTCCAGATTTCCTTATCCATGCTTCTACCCAAATGACCATTACTAGTGATGTAGGTGTGGAATTTGCGGAGAATTTGGGGTGTAATTTAGTTGTTCTTGCCCGCGAGTGTTCCTTAAATGACATCAACAAAATTCAAAGTATGATGGCTTACCGGGGAGCATCTCTACCTCTGGAAGTATTCGTCCATGGAGCTTTGTGTGTGGCTTATTCCGGTCAATGTTTGACTAGCGAGTCACTGGGTGGGCGTTCTGCGAATCGGGGGGAATGTGCGCAAGCTTGTCGGATGCCCTATGAATTAATTGTTGATGGTGAAGAAGTAAATTTAGGAGATAAAAAGTATTTACTCAGTCCCCAAGACTTATCAGGATTGCAGGTGTTGCCGAGTTTGGTGCAAGCTGGGGTTACTTCTTTAAAGATTGAAGGACGTTTGAAGTCGCCGGAGTATGTTGCTAATGTTACTCGCGTTTATCGGCAGGCTTTGGATGGGGTGATGGAGGAAACAGAGAGCAGGGAGCAGGGCAGAGTGGGAGACTCGGTAAGGAACTGCGGTGGAGCGGTTTCCCGGCATATAGCAAGTGGCGCAACCCGAAGGGAGAGGGGGAGACTCGGAGACACGGAGAGAACTGCATTGACTCAACCTTCAGAAGAAAGATACAAACTGGAAATGGCGTTTTCACGGGGTTTACACACGGGATGGTTTAAAGGAATTAATAATCAAGAGTTGGTTCACGCTCGCTTCGGGAAAAAGCGTGGGGTTTACTTGGGTAAGGTAACTCGTATCCAAAATGAACAGGTAACGATACAAACGCAAGTACCAGTAAAGCCAGGAGATGGTGTTGTTTTTGACTGTGGGCACCCGGAAGGGAACGAAGAAGGGGGTCGTATTTATACAGTCAATCAGAAAGGGAAACATACTATTCTTAGCTTTGGTAAAGGTAGTATAAAATGGCGACGGGTTCATGTAGGCGATCACTTATGGAAAACTAATGATCCGGAGTTGGATAAGCAACTACGTCAAAGTTTTGCTGGAGATAATCCCCGTTTTCAACGCCCCATTGATATTGAGGTATATGGAGAAATAAATTTACCACTAACTGCGATCACTAGGGATCAAATTGGTCATATAGTTCAAGTAGAATCGACTATGCGTTTAGTATCTGCTAATACTAAGCCCCTATCCGCAGAACTATTACAAACTCAATTTTCTCGTCTGGGGAATACACCCTTCTATTTAAACCAATTAAACAATCACCTCCAGGGAGAAGTAATGTTACCCATAAGTGAATTGAACCGGATGCGAAGGAAAATTGTCACGCGCTTAGAGCAGCAACGCAGTCAGCCTAAACCCTGGCAAATTAATCCCCATGCATCCCTATCAGATTTACTTCCCGTACCTAATTCCCCGCCTTCTTTATCTCCCCAGCTAATTGTATTGGTACGAAATCTACCCCAACTAGAAGCTGTTTTACAAACTGAGGTAGAAACCATTTACTGTGAATTTGAAGATCCCCGCAAATATCGTCAAGCAATACAGATGGTACACCAGAGTAGGGGAATTTGTTCCCATCCCCAAATTGTTGTTGCGCCACCCCGAATTACTAAACCAAAGGAAAATTGGATTTTACAGCAGGTACGTAATTGTCAAGCAGATGGCTATTTAATACGCAACTATGAACATTTGAAGTTTTTTGCAGATGCCTATTGTATTGGTGATTTTTCTCTCAATGTTGCCAATGGTTTAACTGCGGATTACTTTATTAATAAATATAATTTGCCAAGGCTTACCGCTTCTTATGACTTGAATATCAACCAATTAGCAGACTTACTACAAAGTTCTCCCCCTGAGTGGTTTGAAGTGACAATCCATCAACATATGCCCATGTTTCATATGGAACATTGTGTATTTTGTACGTTCCTTTCCCAAGGTACTGATTTTAGCAACTGCGGAAGACCTTGTGAGGAGCATGAAGTTAAAATACGTGAATCTCGTATAGGTACAGAACATATTTTACAAGCAGATGCGGGTTGTCGTAACACCGTATTTAATGGAAAAGCACAAACCGGAGCAGAATATGTCCAACATCTGATACAACTGGGACTAAGGTTCTTTCGCATTGAGTTTGTCAACGAATCTCCACCACAAGTAGTACAAGTCATCTCTCAATATCAAAAGTTATTACAAGGCGAAATTACAGGTTCTCAACTTTGGCGAGAATTGAATCTACAAAGCCAATTAGGAGTAACTCGCGGCTCCATGGGATAGACAGTTGATACTCCCCATGTTACAAATCTTGGCATATATTACTACCGAACTTACTATTGAATGAGTAGGTATTAATTAGTCTCCAAAAGTAACATTTCTCATCCAGGGGAACTATTAAAGAATTATCAGTGACCCAATAGTCAGGATTACCAGATTTTAAAAATTAATTGATCGCACAAATTGATTCCAGGCAACAACAAAAAACTCCGAAAAATTATTTATTTTATTCGGTTATTAACAATCATTTAACCATGCGTACACTTCCTATTTTTATAGGTGTTAGTATCACCACAATTCTATGCTTATACAGTCCCAAAACTTGGGGAGAGGTTAACTATAAACCAACCCCATCAGAAGCTCCTTTAGAGTTAGAAGAACTTAGTAATAACTCAGCTTTTGTTATTACTGCTAATACCATTTATCAAGACAGAGTGGCTGTCCCTAGCTTCTGGTGGGCTAAGGAGAACACAGAGAACAAACTACTAGATAACTGGATTGCTTATCCCAATTCTGCCAGAGAACCTGCTCGAGTAGACTTGCTTGTTAATCAACAAATTTGGAGTTTATTCGATTATTTTGAACGTTATAATTTTGTCAACAAAATGGGTAGTTTAGCACGTAGATATGGATATAATCTGAGAGTTTTTAATTATCAGCAAGAACGTCTTGCTACCTATACTTGTAATTTTGCTAATGATTCCTCAATATGTAATATTGAAATGAAGAATCAAAAGAGTATGGGCTTGTAATCTTCTTTTTAGTGTTGATTTTTTCTATTATTACTGGGTGAAGTAATATCACATTTATTTCACAAAATAAGAGAATACATTGCTATTTGTAAGATTACCAAGGGATTATTTCTACTAATAATCGCCACTGTCGCAGGAACCACCTACATCAGAACCTCATCCACCTCCACTATTGGCACTACCATAGGAACCACCCCCGTCAGAACTCCAACCACTATCGTCATACTTGGCACTATCAGAATCCCAACTTCTGTAGTGCCAAGTATGACTGTTGCAATCTGAATGGTATGATATGCGACCTTTGGATCAGTTTAATCCACCATTCCATCGCTGAAAATAAGCTGCACGCCAAGCAAAAATAACTAATAGACTTAATACAGACCAAACAGTTATAAATCCAACACTCCAAATCAGAGTCTCGTATGCAGGAAATGCGAAAACTATCTCGGAGAGGGGAAGTGCTGCAACTAGGGTAACACCAGCGAAAATAGTTAGTAGTATCAGGCTAGATTTGCCATGGCAACGCAAGAAAGGGAAAACGGGAATTTCTTCAAAGTTCAGTTTTGGAATCCAATGCGGATGGCGTTTTTTTGTCCGGCAAATATACTTTAAACAGCTAAAATTTCGATTTTTTTTTCATGTCTGAAACTCGAGAGTCAAGAGGGTGTTTAACTTCTTCTGCTTATCAGTATTAGCGGTAGCAATGCAGTTAGACATTGCTGTTTTAAAATCTGCAAAATTAGCATAGTACTTAGAGTATAAACATTCATTTCTAAGAAATTTCCAAAATATTGTAATCAAATTTAATTGTGGAGAATAGCAAGGTAAAGAACATAGTTCTGTACCTAATTATATTTTTTTGTATTATTTTATACGGTTCCTGCCTGGTATTATTTAATACAATAACAATTGGTTTCTTTTGCCCCAGATCCGCTAATTTAAATCACAAATGGCACATACTTTATAAATTAATATAAGTTTCATTTCTAACTGTAATTATTTCCTTAGTAACTGCATTAACTGCTCCTAAAACATTAAATCGTTTTCCACCGGAAGGTGAACAGATAAATATTCTTGTAAAACACCATAAAGATCCTAAGTATGCTCGATGTACAAAATGGGCTGCATCAACAAAAAAAACTACTTTCCTTCCGCTAAGACCTTCTTACAGTAATGGTTATAGCTTTTCTTGTCTTTATTTTTCTACCTCTTCAATCTTTTCTGGGTCTACTGACTTTTCCGGCACATACCCCACTTTTAAGCAACGCAAACCTGTTCTGAGCAGAAATTCTCTTACCTGAGTTGGACTGCGCTTAATACCAGTTATTTTTTCAATGGCATCATTCGCTTCTGCAATACTTGTAGCTGGATGTTTCTTAAAATATTATTTCAAAATATCACTATACTGATTTAATTCACTTGGCTGTCCTTTGTTGTGTATTTTTTTTAGTTATTCTACTCCTCCGGATTGATATTGTTTAATGTAAACTATTCATAAATGTTGTTTTTTATACATAACATAAACTGCAAATATCTTTATGTTTTATATCCTGACTTTTTAGATACAGAACTTCCATCTTTTTCTGTACTAATGGATGAGGATAATGATATCTTTCATAATCAAGTTTATCAATGTCTTCTTGCGTAAAATCTATTTTTTACATCAGAGGATGTTTGAAAAGGTCGGAGGTATAATAAAAAAGGTCACAAGGCATATGCTGAGAATTATAGAAAACAGTACCCCGTGAGCAAATGACTAAGAATTATCCTAGCAATTTAAAGTGGGAACAGTGGGAGTTAATCCCACATCTGTTTCCAGAGGCAAAACCAGGTGGTCGTCCACGTACAACGACATTTATGTATGCAGTAGTAAACGCGATTTTATAGCTACTGTGTTAAGGATCTACATGGCGGGCATTACCAGGAGATTTACCACCTTGATCTACAGTCTATGGCTATTTCAGAAGATAGCGCAAAAACCTTACTTGGCTTCAGGTTCATGACAAACTATATCAATGGGTTCGGGTAGCAGCCAGTCGAGAACCAAGTCCATGGGAAGCAGCCTTTGATGGCCAATCAGTTGAAACCGCAACCATGATTTCTACGGATGTTGGTTTCGACCCAGGAAAACAAATACATGGACGTAAGCGATTTATTACGGTTGAATTGTTAGGGCTAGTTTTGCGAGTCTTGGTTACTTCTGCAAGTGTACCAGAACGTGCAGGGGCTAAACTAAACGTGCACATTCTGGCAGGTTTATCAGATGAAAGATAAAATTAAAAGACTGCACACTATCTGGATGGATGGAGGATATCGGGGGGAAGATTTTGCCCACTGGATAATCGATGTTTTTCATTCGATTGTGGTAGTGGTTCTCACACCCTTAGAAAAGAAGGGTTTTACCCTTTTACCAAAACCTTGGGTTGTAGAACGAACTTTCGGGTGGCTCAATTGGTGTAGAAGATTAAGTAAGGACTATGAAAGGCTACCTGAAACTTCTGATACTTTAATTTATATTGCAATGATACGTATCATGGTCAGGCGAATTCCATGATTTGTAACTCACTTCGACTTTTAAAACATCCTCTCAGAGTTTACCTGGTTTCTCAAGTCATATTGTTTATGAATTTGTAATAGTTGTTATTACCGCTAGACAAAAGTCTAGCTTTTAACCGTTATTAGTATACCAGCCATTAAACTAATGACTATCAACCAGATAACCCCTCCAACCGTTCCCTTGGAAGTAAAAAAGAGCAGCAGTATGATTCCCCAGACCAGCATAATTAAACTAGTGATAATTGGCTGGCAAAAACGATGTAAATCAAGAGCAAAACTAAAGTGGATAAGGATTAATGATAAAACCAGGTAAAAAACAGATAGAAATCCACCATTCATTCAACCTAATTGTTTAACAAACAGGGACATAACCCCAATGCAGATTCCAAAGGTAGGTACTATGATAGGAGTTGCGTTCGGAATAAAAGCACAGCGGTGACAAGAGAGTTGCACCGGAGATAAATTGAAGGAATAATTGTTTCTTTTCAGGCGTTGGTGAATCAGGGGATGATTTCACTAAATTTTCAAGGATTTATCAATGGTTTCAAACGCTAATTGATCCCGCACTTATGCAACGTCAAATTACCTCTTAAAAAACATGGTCGTCCCCCCATTAGTATTTTTCGCCAGAGTTTAGATTTTTTGTCTTGTACTTAGGCAGGCACAGACTCAGTACACAGAACACACAAGAAAAAATTGTCGCGGAAATTGACCACATTATTTGGCACAGTAATCGCCAATAGAATCGGTTATGGAAGAAGAAAGATAAATACCCTATTTCCTTTGGATGGAGAGTTTAATCTAGCAGCAGAGCAATATTCTCATGGACTCAGACAGGGATATGATCCATGTGATTGAGTATTTGTGGAAAGCTGGATTTGTCTTTGATTCTCAGACTTCAACAGAGGCAGAAGGTTGGGTGAGCAAAGGTTTACCACTTATCCTTGAAGGTAAATCAAGTTCAGTTGCCCCAGGTATGCGCCGGAGTGCGACTTTACCCAAACTCACCCCCCAAGAACGTAAACCCGTGGATACCTGTGCTAGATATTTACTTAGGTGATTTTGGAAAAATAAATTACCAGCTAAAGCGGTTGAATCAAGATATCCCATTTGAGCAACAGTGGATTTGGCTGTAATCTAGACTCGACTTGTTTCATAGCTTTCTTTGTTAGAGAAATCCCTTTTTGGTAAACAC
>CBZS010000804.1 GCA_000613065.1 Richelia intracellularis
ATGAACTGCATATTTATGTTCATGTCAGGTAAGGGAAAAATATGCTAGGAAATAAAACTATACATATTAAAAAATAAAAAATTATACTCATAAAAATACTAGTGTTGATTTACACTAAGGACGCATTTGACATAAGTTATACAACTTTGAGCTTTAGGTTCCTAGAGTTGTATTGATTAACCATAAACGAGAACAACAGATGGAAGAAAATATCAATGTACGTACTCTTTCTGTAGATATTGGGGGAAGTGGTGTTAAAGTCATAGTTTTGGATGCCAAAGGTAACCCCATAAGTAAGCGAAGACGGTTAGAAACACCGAAACCAGCGACTCCCCTGCCTATATTAAATAAGATCGCAGAATTAGCTAGTAACCAAGATGAGTACGAACGGGTTTCTGTAGGATTTCCTGGGGTTGTACGCTTGGGGAAGGTGGAGACAGCTGTCAATCTCCATCCAGATTGGATTGGTTTTGATTTAGCAACCGCATTATCCAAGAATTTCAAAAGACCTGTACGGGTAGTTAATGATGCTGATATGCAAGGATTGGGAGCGATCACAGGTAAGGGTATAGAGTTGGTTGTAACCTTGGGAACTGGTTTTGGCTCTGCTTTATTTGTAGATGGTACATTACTACCTAATCTAGAAATGGGACATCATCGTTTCCGTAAGGGAGAAAGTTATGAAGAACAGTTGGGAAGGACAGTTTTAGAGAAGGTAGGGCAAAATAAATGGAATAAGCGGTTAAAAAAAGCGATCGCTTCTTTAAATCATCTATTTAACTATGATTATCTTTACATTGGTGGTGGAGAAGCTAAAAAAGTGACCATTGAATTACCATCCAATGTCAAAATTATTCCTAACCTAACTGGTTTGTTAGGAGGAATTAAGCTTTGGGAATCTTAGGTAGTTGATAGTTGTTAGTTAATCTCCTCCTTCGGATTGCATCACTTGCTACCCTGCGGAAATGTAGTAGACTGCGGAGAGAAACTCTCTCACAGCGCTGACTTAGCAGGAAATATGTCCACTGCAATGGCTTAGGGTTTCATCGTTTCCCTTCTAGTCTGCGAGAAGCCACTTCATGTCTGTACACTCCTTTCCTAGGATACTACAGCCACCGCAACCACTTCTTAATACTGTTTGGTTATTTAGAAGTCAGACGCAAGGGAATTTGTGGGTTGGAAAAAGATTGCACATACTCGGGTGTAAAAAAGTATCGGTAAGCCTTTGCTTCATATTGAACCCACATTCCGCAGGTTAGTTAGCAAAGAAGATAATATTTACGACAGGGAGCACCAAAAAACTGTAGAATCCAGCATCGCTGTTCACTGAGGTTGGAAATCTGTTTCAAACAAGCCAACGTTAATAAATAAATTGACATGAAACATTGAAACACCCAACGTAAAGTAGGAGTGGCAGTTGGTTTACCTAACTGATTTTGAATTGTTTGGGATCCTCGTTTTAGACATTGGCGTAATGCCCTGTGACCTAGGCTGTAAACTAGCAAACACAAACCCATAACCATTGCCAAAGCCGCCACTCTTTTCCTTGAATTTCGAAACACAGTGGAAGTAAAAAACAATGGGTCTTTGAGAAACCGAAAACCACGTTCTGTAGATTCTTGTGCCTTATATTCAGCTAAAACATCTTCGTTGCTAAGTTTGTCGGCATCAAGAACATTGGTGGCAAGAATAAACCTGCCAGCCTGTTCTGTGGCAATGTTAATTGCAGTTTCTTTGGGTACAATTTAGGCTTGAATATGGGAAATTAGGGTAGGTTGATAATCCTTGCGAGGTCTACCACGTCCCCGGTGTTGGCCATATTCAATAACTTCAATATTTGCATGCAAGTTGATGAAATAGCAACTGACTCTCAAGTAATTTGGCTGCGTTGAATGCATCTCCGGCACATGCAAATTCCTGTTGACACAATTTTCGTAGTTGGGATTGTGCCTGGGTATATTTTTTGGTCAGACGTTTGTTTTTCCAGTTGTTTTAAGTCAGATTCTTTACGGGCTTCACTTTCTATCACTAGCCACCGTTGTCGCACACCACCAGAATCATTACAACAGGGGGCAATACGATATCCTGGGATTTGACTTGGTACAAATGCATCAATATTGTTCTTTTCGGCGTTGCTGAATAACCATATGTAATTGTAATTAATCCTGATTGTGCTGATGCTTCATCATCAGTACCAGTTCCATAATCCCCATGTACATGAAATGAACTTGAATCCAAGTGGAAGCAGTCCATTTTCACTCCAAATCTATCTACTGCTGATAGTGGGACTCGGATAACAATTTCCGTTAATCCTGCATCATATAGTTTGTCTAAGACTCTGCCCAAGCATTCATCGTTCAAATGTTCTGGTTGTATTCCCTCTCCCAATAAATGTTCCGTTGCAATCCCTTAAAAGAACTTCTCAAATAAATATAGTGGTGCACTGATAAAGCCTAAGCCATTGAGAATCATTGCTTTGACTACTTGGCCTGCGCTGATTATTTATTGGGGATGAGTTCCAAGGAGTTGGTTGAACAAATCAACCAAACTCATTTCATCAATAATCCCTGCCACTATGCCTAAGTGCTCGATATCTTGTACTTTGATTTGTGATTCTGAAAAACTCATATTAAAAAAATACAACATTTTGCGATCGCACCTGCCGAATGTGGGTTTTATCATTCCCTATTATCCAAAAAATGCATAATAGAAAACCGGGTTGATGATAATCAAAACCCGGTTACTAAATTTATAAATATTGCTAAACTAACTAAACTAACTTATTTATTCTCAAATAAGAATCTGACTAAATTTAGAGCACCACTTACAGGTCCTAAAATTAGTCTCAATGGGTCCGTAACCCTAGCAACAGTGGAACGTCCAACTAATACAACATCATCATCGCGTAGAATAGGATTAGTTTGTTCATTAATTCCTGCTGCCAAGTCTACTTTTATTTTACGTCTAGTTACAGAACCATTCGGGTTCAAGCGTATAAGAGTTATCCTTCTTCTTTTCGCTCTAGCATCATTAAATCCTCCAGCCGCAAGTATGGCATCATTTAAAGGACTGTTTGGTTTAATTTGTATTTTCCCAGGTCTTTTTACTTCCCCAACTACCCCAACATGGATTTGGGCTGGCGACAAGGTTGTACTCGCTAATTGAGTGGCTTCGGCAGGATTAATTTCTTCTGTTGCGGTGGGGATCACAACTGTGTCTCCATCTTGGAGAATCACATCTTGACTTATATCACCACTTTGCAGTAACTGCCACAGGTTAACATCAATAGTTTGCGTCGTGCCACTAGTTTTGGTTGCTCGCCTAATCGAAACTTTACGGATATCGGCTTGTGAGGTGATACCTCCAGCCTGTTGAATCACCCTAGTTAGAGTAGGTAAATTGGCAACAGCCACACCACCACCTGGCTGGTTTTGGTTGTTAGTAGCATTATTAGTACCAACAGTGGCTAAATAAGAACCCGGACGTTCTACCTCACCAATTACAGCTACAGTGCGTGGGGTGGAAGGACTAGCGGCAAAGTTTAGTGCAGCTAGGTTACGGGCATCTGCGATATTTAGCTTATCTGCCGTAGGGACAAAAATACTATCCCCATCTCTTAAGGTAATATCATCAGGCAACTGACCTGTACTAATCCATTCTTTGAGATTCAGTGTTACTTCTGTTTGTTGTCCCCCTCTTATCCTTCGTCTAACAATTACACGGGTAATGTCAGCAGCCATTGTTACACCTTGGGCGGTGGTTAGTGCTGCCAGAACAGTTGGGAACTGTAGACCTGGATTGTCTCCTGAAGTGCCTTGAGGTGACAAAGCATAACCACCAGCACGCACAACTTCCCCGGAAACAAATATATTAATAGGACGGGGAGATAACAAGTTGACGGAAATCAAAGGACGCTTGAGGAAACGAGCATATCTTCTAGCAATTTCGTCAGCCGCTTCTTCCGTTGTCAATCCTTGTAAGGGAACGCTACCAATTAAAGGTAAGTTAATCCTTCCTCCAGGGGGAATTTGATATTCACCTGTATATTCGGGAACCTCGAATACATTTACACGTATGCGGTCACCACCACCCAAAGTATAAATTCTGTCTAATGTATTCTGTTGCGTACTTGTGGTCAATGAGTTCAGTTGAGCATTGAGGGGTACTGCTTTGATTTGAGCGAAGCTAGCCGACGGGGAAAATATCAGTGGTAACAATACCATCATTCCCATAACTGGCTGGGTAATAAATTTCAATAAACCTGTATTAAGCATACTTCTCAGAAAATAACAAACACAAAGTGGTGACTGAACATTTTGATTTTGACCATACTGAATGATCCAAGTTCCCTAACCTTATTATCAGCAATTTGCCTCATTGTCAGTTCTAAAATTGTAGAAAAAGTTTGAATTTTAGATGAAGAAAATTTAAAGATAAGATGATCTGCGTCAAAAGGTAGGTTGGTTAGATTAGGTTTAATAACTATTGTTTATTTATTCAGTACGTGAAGCATACAATATCGTTCTATAGCCTGGGGTATTGCCCAACAGTTGCACAAAGCTGGAGCCAATCTGGGAATAACTTACCTACCCGATGAAAAGGGCAAAATGGAGAAGAAAGTAGGTGAGTTAGTTGAGCCACTTAATCCCAGTTTATTTCTACCTTGTAATGTCCAAGACGATGAACAGGTGCAATCTACCTTTGGGGTTATTGGTGATAAATGGGGTCGAGTAGATATTCTCATTCACTGTCTTGCTTTTGCCCAAAAACAAGACTTGAGTGGTAATTTTAGTCAAACTTCCCGAGCTGGATTTCAAACTGCTTTAGAAGTTAGTACCTACTCGTTAGCACAGCTAGCTGGTGCAGCTAAACCTTTGATGACTGAGGGGGGTAGCATTGTCACACTGAGTTATTTAGGTAGCATTAGAGCGATTCCTAATTACAACGTCATGGGTGTTGCCAAAGCTGGTTTAGAAGCCAGTGTTAGGTATTTAGCAGTAGAAATGGGAACCCAAAATATCCGCGTCAATGCTATTTCTGCTGGCCCTATTCGTACATTGGCTTCTAGTGCTGTAGGCGGCATTTTGGATATGATTCACCATGTAGAAGAAGTTGCTCCCTTGCATCGTACTGTCACCCAGTTAGAAGTTGGTAATGCTGCCGCCTTTTTGTGTAGCGACTTATCTAGTGGTATCACCGGACAAGTTCTGTATGTAGATGCAGGATATGAAATTATGGGAATGTAGTCGTCAACTTACGGTTATTAGTTGCTAGTTATTCTATCTCCCTTGCTTCCTCTCCACTGAAATATTAACCAACATAAATATGCAAATTAGCGATAAATCCAGTCAGGAAACCCTATCTTCCCAAATCATTACTACCCAAGCTCGCATGGCTAATGTGAGTCGTAAAACAGGGGAAACTGATGTGCAAGTGACAGTAAATTTTGATGGCACTGGAACTTGTCAAGCCGCCACAGGTATTCCCTTCTTGGATCATATGCTGCACCAAATTTCTTCCCATGGCTTAATTGATTTAGATATTCGCGCTCAAGGGGATTGGGAAATTGATGACCACCATACCAATGAAGATGTGGGTATTACCTTGGGACAAGCTATGGGCAAAGCATTAGCCGATAGAAAAGGTATTGCGCGATTCGGTCATTTTGTTGCCCCTTTAGATGAAGCCTTGGTTCAGGTTGCCTTAGATTTTTCGGGAAGACCACATTTGAGTTATGACCTAAGTCTTACTACACAGAGAGTTGGCAATTATGAGACTCAGTTGGTACGAGAATTTTTTGTAGCACTGGTAAATCATGCTCAGATGACGCTGCACATTCGCCAACTGGACGGAATTAACTCTCACCATATTATTGAAGCTACCTTTAAAGCCTTTGCCCGTGCTATCCGAATGGCTGTAGAAATCGATCCTCGGCGCGCTTCTACAATTCCTAGTTCTAAGGGAGTCTTGTAAGAAGACTGAAGGCTTGTATCTAAACAGATTAGAAAATAATAATCCACAATCCATAATCCATAATTGGATGACAAATTACTTGGTAATCAGTTATCCTTTTGGACATAATTTACACATTCAATGCTGTTATTATTAATAATGGGTAAATTTTATTATGTATTTTTTGGTACTGTTGCTGATCGCTAGTTAAATAAAATGAAGCCCGTGGCAGACGCACCCCATACTCCATTAAATAGCCAGGAACCGCCAGTGGTAGTCACTACTGACTTGCGAAAAGTCTATCGCACCGGGTTTTGGATGAATCAAAAAGTTGTATCTCTCAAAAGCTGCTCTTTACAAGTGTATAGAGGGGAAACCTTTGGTTTACTCGGACCTAATGGTGCAGGGAAAACCACATTGTTAAAATTATTACTAGGAATTATTCGTCCCACCGCCGGGAAAGGATTTTTACTAGGTAAACCAATTGGCGAGCGGAGTGTAAAACAAAGCATCGGCTATCTACCAGAAAATCCTTATTTATATGATTATCTGACTGGTTGGGAATTTTTGCAGTTAGCAGCTGGGATATTTCAAATTCCCCCTAGTTTACAACGTCAACGTATTCCCCTGTTACTAGACTTAGTGGGTTTATCTAAGGTGGATGCAAGCAAAAAGCAGATGCGTCGCTATTCTAAGGGAATGTTACAACGAGTGGGGATGGCACAAGCTTTAATTAACGATCCGGATTTAGTATTTCTAGATGAACCCATGTCAGGACTTGATCCTGTAGGACGTTATCAGATGCGGGAAATCGTTCTTACCCTCAAAGAACAGGGAAAGACGATTTTTTTCAACAGTCACATTCTCAGCGATGTGGAAAAAATTTGCGATCGTGTCGCAATTTTAGCCCAGGGTGAACTTATTTGTAGCGGTTCCCTAGATCAATTATTAGGCCCAGCTGATACTTACTATGCTATCGGTAAAGGAGGTGACTGGGAAATTCTACAGAAATGGTTACCTGATATTGAATCAAGACCAGATGGCTTGTGGCAAGGAAAAGTCATAGGAGACTATTATGATTTTCTAGCAAGTTTGCGATTAATGGGAGGGCAAATTATTAATATGAGATTGTTTCGTCCTTCTTTAGAAGAGTTTTTTATGGAAAATTTACAAAATTAGCATTACCATAGCCTCATAGTAGTCGATTTATTTTTTTACTGATTGAAATAACAATCAAAAATTACTTCTCTAACAACATTGAATAAATTGTGTGTGATGAACATATACAATTTATATGTATGAACTATCTATTATGAGAATTAGTAAAATCACTATCTACCGCAACAATATAAGCTAGCTCTTATGTATTTGTTAAGAATATATATGTAGGGCTATATTAACG
>CBZS010000805.1 GCA_000613065.1 Richelia intracellularis
ATTTCCGTAGCTGCTTCCCTCGAACCTTCTAAACTTTGCTGTCCTTGTTCCCGTTCCGTTCTCTTCGCCGCAATTACATCAATTTGTTCAGTTATTTGTCCAGTTGATTGCTCAGAGTTTTTATCTAACTCATTAAACATACCTATGACCGAATCAATTGGCTTTATTTTATATGCTAACTATTTATTATGCTGAAATTTACCGTATATCACGCTTAAGACTCTCCAGTTTTGTATGATATTTGTTGCTTTTTTTACTAAATGGTTTTACTGTAGTTGCAAAAATTCTCAATTTAAAACCCCATGCCAGAAAAATTTTCCCCACGTTCGCCATTAACCCCTATACTTCTCTCATATTCCATGACGAAGATGTGACATCCACTAACTCCTAATCTCCTTAAACTGGTACTCTTGAACTATATGATCCTAGTTAACCCGCGCCTATGGTGCATGTAAAGCGTGTCGAATTAACCAATTTCAAGTCCTTTGGCGGTACAAGCAAAGTCCCGCTATTGGAAGGTTTTACTGTAATCTCTGGTCCCAATGGTTCGGGCAAGTCGAATATTCTCGATTCACTGTTATTCTGCTTAGGTTTAGCGAGTTCTAAGGGGATGCGGGCGGATAGGCTCCCGGATTTGGTGAATACTACCCAAAGTACTAAGTCGTCCCGTTCGCCGGTAGAAGCTAGTGTGACGGTAACCCTTGATTTGTCTGACTATGTGGCGGATGATTTGGATGAATCTTCTATCATTTCTACAGTGGAAGTGGAAGATAATCCTGAGTTAGCGGAAATTGCTGAGGAAATGGCTCAGGATGCAGAACATGATACAGAAACTGAAGATGAAAGAAGCCGTAAGGAGACAATTCGGGCACGTATAGGTGGGGAATGGAGTGTGACGCGACGGTTGCGGGTGACTCCCCAAGGTACTTATACGTCAAATTATTACATTAATGGGATCTCTTCTACTCTGACGGAATTACACCAAGAATTAGAACGTCTACGTATTTACCCGGAAGGGTACAACGTGGTTCTCCAGGGGGACGTTACCAGTATTATTTCCATGAATGCCAAGGAAAGAAGGGAAATTATTGATGAATTGGCAGGGGTTGCGGCATTTGATCGCAAAATTAATCAAGCGAAGAAAACCTTAGAGGAAGTCAAGGATAAGGAAGATAGTTGTCGAATTATTGAAACGGAATTAACCACCCAGTGCGATAGCTTATCCCAAGATAAGGCTAAGGCGCAGAAATATCAAAAATTACGGGCGGAATTTTTAGAGAAGCAGAAATGGGAAGGGGTGTTATCCTGGCGTTCGCTGCAAAATGAACAGGAAAGGTTAGTTATCCAAATTCAAGCTGGCGATCGCAATCATAGAGAATTAACGACACAATTAACTAATTTAAATACGGAAATTGCTGCTAAAAATCAAGAGTTGGAAAGACTCAACGCCCATGTGAAGGCTTTGGGGGAAGAGCAACTTTTAGCGACTCAATCAACTCTGGCGAATCAGGAAGCAGAAAGTAAGCAGTTACAACGCCAGCAAAAGGAGTTAGAAAGAGCTTCCCAGGAAGCTACTCAGAGGGTGCATCAAGCCCAAGGGGAAATTACCCAGAATCAGCAATCCTTAGAGCAATCAACTGGACAAATAACTGAACAAATTGATGTAATTGCGGCGAAGAGAACGGAACGGGAACAAGGACAGCAAAGTTTAGAAGGTTCGAGGGAAGCAGCTACGGAAATAGCTTCGGCTTCCGAGGCTTGGGTGCAGCAACAAACGGCGTTGAATCGGCAAATTGAAACTTTACTGAAAACCCTGGAACCCCAACGCACAGAACAAGCACAGTTAACAGAACGCCACACCCAACTACAGCAACAAATTGAGGAACAAACCCAACAAATTGCTACTTGGGAACCAGAGTTAGAGGAAAAACAGGGGGAGTATAACCGCTTAAAAGCAGAGTTAGATACTTCTAGTACTCCCATCCAGGATTTAGCCCATACTTTAGCAGCAACGGAACAAGAATTACAAATCCAACAGGATACCCAGAAGCGGCTTTACCAAGAACAACGGGAAAAGCAACGGCAGTTTGATAGATTAGAAGCCCAGGCACAGGCACAGCAGGAACTCCAGGGAAGCCATGCTAGTAAGATTATTTTGCAATCGGGAATGTCGGGTATTTGCGGTTTGGTAGTACAGTTAGGTGGAGTTTACCCCCAGTATCAATTGGCGTTGGAAATTGCTGCTGGTGCCCGTCTGGGACATATTGTGGTGGAAGATGACTCTGTCGCAGCTGCGGGGATTCAACTGTTAAAGCAGAAGCGGGCAGGAAGGGCAACTTTTTTACCCCTGAATAAAATTAATCCTCCTAGATTCTCACCTTCCTCGGCATTAGAAAATGCCAATGGCTTTATTGATTATGCAGTGAATTTGGTAGAGTGCGATCGCCGTTACGAACGGATATTTTCCTATGTGTTCGGTAATACCGTAGTTTTTTCTACCTTAGAACGAGCTAGACAAAATTTAGGGAAAAACCGGATTGTCACCTTAGAAGGGGAATTACTAGAAACTAGTGGTGCCATGACTGGTGGTAGTATTAGTCACCGTTCTTCCTTTAAATTTGGCAAAGCAGAAACAGCAGAATCCACAGAGGTGACTAGCTTAAAAGAAAGGCTCCGGGATATTGAGCAAATTTTAGCTCGGTGTACCCAAAGCATTACTAACCTTTCTGAGCAAGTCAAACAACTATCCCAACAACTCACAGAAACTAGACAAGGAAGCAGGGAACAGGAATTACGGTGGGAACAACTAGGTAAAGAAGTAAAAACTTTAACCCACCAATTAGAAGTAGCGCGATCGCAGCTTGCCCAAAACCAAGAAAAACTCTCCTCTACCCAATCTCGGTTAGAAGCTTTATCTCCGGAATTTCCAGGGCAAGAGCAGCAATTACAACAACTACGTCAAAACCTTGCTGACTTAGAATCATCCCAAACCCCCCAAGAATGGCAACAAATACAATCAGCAATCAAAAATCAAGAACAGCAATTACAACAACGAGATAGAGAGTTGCGGGAAGCTGAGAGCAAGTTGAAGAACTTGGAATTCGAGCAGCAACGTCTCCTGGAGAAGATTCAATCTGCTCAACAACGTATTGGGGAGTATCAGCAGGAGCAAACCAGCCGTCAAGAACAAATTAATCGTATTCGTGAGGAAATAGTTAGCCTAGGGGAGAAAATAACCCAAACTCAAGCACAATTGAAAGAGATGGAAGAGAGTTTAGGGGAAGAAAAGAAAATTCGCGATCGCACAGAGGAAGAATTACGGGCAGACTTGCTAAATCAGCAAAAGTTAGAATGGGAACTGCAAAAACTACAAGAAAGTCAACAGAAACGCCGGGAAGAACTCACAGTAGTCCGGGAACAACTAGAAACAGTCACCGCCGAATTAACCTCACCCCTACCAAAAGTACCAGATAAAGTAGACTTAGAAGCCCTACCAAAAGAATTGCGATCGTTATCCAAACGCCTGCAGGCAATGGAACCCGTGAATATGTTGGCATTGGAACAATATGATCGCACCCAAAAACGCCTAGAAGAACTGAGCGAAAAATTAGAAACCCTGGAAGGAGAACGCACCGAACTATTGTTAAGAATTGAAAACTTCACGACCTTAAGACAACAAGCTTTTAAAGAAGCCTTCGATGCTGTTAATGAAAACTTCCAATCCATCTTTGCTACTCTTTCCGACGGGGATGGTTATTTACAACTAGATAATCCCGAAGAGCCTTTTAGCAGTGGACTCAACCTCGTTGCTCATCCTAAAGGTAAACCAGTGCGGCGATTAGCCTCTATGTCTGGAGGAGAAAAATCCCTCACAGCCCTAAGTTTCATCTTCGCCTTACAAAGATATCGTCCCTCCCCCTTCTATGCCTTCGATGAAGTAGATATGTTCTTAGATGGGGCAAATGTAGAAAGGTTAGCTAAAATGATTAAACAACAGGCACAGGAAGCACAATTTATAGTTGTGAGTTTGCGTCGCCCGATGATAGAATCAGCCGAACGTACCATCGGCGTGACTCAAGCACGGGGAGCTTATACTCAAGTTTTGGGTATTAAATTGCAAACCGATTCTAATTCTGCTTGAGTTATTGTTAATAATAGTGTATAGATAAACCTGATTCGAGATCAGGACTCCGTATAGAATGACCTCTGAACAAATTACTAGGCGTTCCGATATTTTAAATACTCAGGTAATCACCCGTGACAACGGCAAACGATTGGGTGTTGTTAATCAAGTTTGGGTGGATGTAGATCAGCGAGAGGTTGTGGCTTTAAGCCTACGAGACAGCCTGATCTCTGTATCTAGTATCCCACGATATATGTACCTGGAAAACATTAACCAAATTGGCGATGTAATTCTGGTTGATGATGAAGAAGTAATTGAAGATATTGATGTAGACCTGTACAGCAACCTGATTAACTGGGAAGTTATCACAGAAAATGGGGAAGTGCTGGGTAAGGTACGCGGCTTCAAATTCAATGGGGAAACTGGCAAAATTGATTCCATTGTCATTGCTTCTTTGGGATTACCCCAAATTCCTGACCAATTCTTGAGTACTTACGAGTTATCCATTGAAGAAATTGTCAGTACAGGCCCTAACAGATTAATTGTATTTGAAGGAGCAGAAGAAAGAGTTACCCAATTAAGCGTTGGTTTATTAGAACGATTGGGACTTGGAAAAGCACCTTGGGAACGGGAAGACGAAGGAATATATACTCCCCGTACCGTCGCACCATCCAATCAATTACCTAGTGGTGTCCCCTTAGAGCCTCCTAAAATTAAAACCCCTGCTCCCGAACCCTTAGCTAGGCAAGAATGGGATGAAGATTACTATGAAGAAGAACGTCCCCAACGCCAAGTGATGAAGGCTCGTCAGTACGAAGCAGAACCTATTCCTTACAATGATGATGAGGAAGAAGATAACTGGAGTGAGGCTACAGGGAAGGATCAATCTCAGCCTCAACCTTTAAGTAAAAAAGCATACACCGAAGAATACAATCAGTATGATCATGATTTAGAAGGTGATGCTTGGGATGATGCACCCAAACCCGTGAATATTCCTCCCAAAAAAGTTAAGCAAAGACAGCCAGAGTATGAAGAGGAAAATGGATATTAACTAGATACCTGATGAAAAATGGTTTAGGGACGCAAGTTTTGTGTCCCTATTTCGTTTGCCTTGTTATAGCTATACCTTCTATATCGCTTCACCTCTTATGTAATCAAATCTATGTAGGGCTTGCTGAAAAAGTTCAGTGGGGAGCGATGGACAATTTAGTCAAAAATGAAAGATAATCTTTTGTTAAGTCCCAGATTGCGCAGGTTAGTTAGCAAAGAAGATAATATTTACCACAGGGAGCACCAAAAAACTGTAGAATCCAGCACCGCTGTTCACTGAGGTTGGAAATCTGTTTCAAACAAGCGAAGGTTAATAAATGAATTGACATGAAACATTGAAACACCCAACCTAAAGTAGGAGTGGCAGTTGGTTTACCTAACTGATTTTGAATTGTTTGAGTTCCTCGTTTTAGAGATTGGCGTAATGCCCTCTGACCTAGGCTGCAAACTAGCAAACACAAACCCATAATCATTGCCAAAGGCGCCACTCTTTTCCTTGAATTTAGAAACACAGTGGAAGTAAAAAACAATGGGTCTTTGAGAAACCGAAAACCACGTTCTGTAGATTGTTGTGCCTTATATTCAAGTAAAACATCTTCGTTGCTAAGTTTGTCGGCATCAAGAACATTGCTGGCAAGAATAAACCTGCCAGCCTGTTCTGTGGAAATGGTAATTGCAGTTTCTTTGGGTACAATTTCGGCTTGAACATGGGAAATTAGAGTAGGTTGAGAATCCTTGCCAGCTGTACCACCTCCCCGGTTTTGGCCATCTTCAATAACTTCAATATTTGCATGCAAGTTGACGAAATGGCAACTGACTCTCAAGTAATTTGGCTGCGGTGAATGGATCTTCGCCACATGCAAATTCCTGTTGACACAATTTTCGTAGTTGGGATTGTGCCTGGGTATATTTTTTGGTCAGACGTTTTTCCAGTTGTTTTAAGTCAGATTCTTTACGGGCTTCACTTTCTATCACTAGCCACCGTTGTCCCACACCACCAGAATCATTACAACAGGGGGCAATACGATATCCTGGAATTTTACCTGGTACAAATGCATCAATACTGTTCTTTTCTAATAGTTATTTTGCGGCAGTTAGGGTTGCAGGAACTCGAGATACCCATCTGAATGAGACTATCATCTGCAAATTGTCTTCAGTGTAAAGGGCTGCATCCGCAACAAATAAAGTATCAATTTGCCATTGTTTGTGGAAATCTGCCATAAGTGTGTGTTCCAAACATGGCAGAATCGACTTCATTCCCATGTGCAACTCTTAAATATAAAGGAATATCTCCATCACCACTCCACATCAAGTCAAGGATAAATTGTTTCAAATATGGTCGGTGGTCTCTAGAATAACCATATGTAATTGTAATTAATCCTGATTGTGCTGATGGTTCTTCATCACTACCTGTTCCATAATCCCCATGTACATGAAATCAACTTGAATCCAAGTGGAAGCTGTCCATTTTTACTCCAAATCTATCTGCTGCTGATAGTGCGAGTCGAATAAAAATTTCCGTTAATCCTGCATGATATAGTTTGTCTAAGACTCTGCCCAAGGGTTCATGGTTCAAATGTTCTGGTTGTATTCCCTCTCCCAATAAATGTTCCGTTGCAATCCCTGAAAAGAACTTCTCAAATAAATATAGTGGTGCACTGATAAAGCCTAAGCCATCAATAATCCCTGCCACTATGCCTAAGTGCTCGATATCTTGTACTTTTATTTGTGATTCTGAAAAACTCATACTTCAAAAATACAACATTTTGCGATCGCACCTGCCGAATGTGGGTTAAGTATAATTGTTTAAGGGATAAGTTTGAATAATCATACTTGTATAAAAAAGGCGTACTTGACATGCATTGACATAAAAAATCCAAAAAAAGCCGCCATAACCAAGTAGAAATATTCATTACTCAAAAAGTAATAGCGGCGTTGCTGAATCAGGGGATGATTTCACTAAATTTTCAACGATTTATCAATGGTTTCAAAGGCTAATTCATCCCGCACTGATGCAACGCCGCAGTTTCACAAGTATGAGAAAGTTTAGCGATGATTCTATTCAAGCTAAATCTTCTTTTCCCTTGCCCAAACTTTCCCTCAATACTATTACGAATCCTCTCAGATTCATTTGCTTGTCTTTTTTGTTCTTTACTCAGATTAGCTGGAGGTCTACCTTTGGGGAGACCAATCATTTTAATACCTCGTTTTTTACACCAAGCTCTGTTTTCTCTAGTCCGATCAATTTTATCTACATGAACAGATTCCGGATAATAACCAGTGTAGTTTTTTTAACCTTATACTTGTGTTTTTTAGTCTGCTGATTGATTAAAGTTATCCCAACGAATATGCTCTAAGAATACATATCCGTGAAAATAACTAGCCGATAATTTCGCACCAAATTCTACGGATTGTCTGGCTTACCCTCTGACGATAGGGCGGATGTGCGGTTGGTTTAGACTCACAATCGCGTCTGATATGCTTTGTTTTTTATTTTCATATAACCATAACTGTTGACGATAGACTTCTGTGACCACTAACAACATCTTATATTGTCTTGTGGTTAAAGCTGATAATGTTGCTCCTAAACTGATTAGACCCTGAATATGAGATAGGTTTATTTTAATATATTGAAGTTGTCTTTTTATGGCTTTACTTCTTTGTTTGTGCCGAGCACGACTTTTTTTGCCACTACTATATAGTCTTTTATTGCCAATTCTCGATAAGTGCTTGGCTTTTTATATAATCTTCCCATCTGTTCATAAAGAGAATCTATAATTCTTTCTGTTTGTTTTCTGGCTTGATTTAAGATGCCTAAATCTGTTGGATAGCTAATATCAATTGGCGCACAAGTCCCATCTAATATTAATTTACCTCTATTTTTTTGTTCTAAAACCTTTTGTGTTTCTTTTTTCTTGTGCTTCCTCAAAGGTCCCCTCTTGTATTTTTTTACCATCATCTGATTGACTTTATTCACCACATTGGCACTGATTATTTCACGAAAATGTACTAGCATCGATGCATCAAATCGTGCTTCATTTATATAAGATGACATTCCTATAAAGTACTGTAGATAAGGGTTCTCTTTTATTTCTTCTACTGTTTGCCTATTGCTTATCCCCAATTTTTATTTGATTATTAATGGACCTAATGCCATGCGAAATGACTTTGCTGGTGCCCCCATTTATTCGGAGAAAAGGCTCGCATATTGTTCTTCAAATTCTTGCCAGGATATCAAATTAGCCATCACTACCCACCTATTTTCACAAGACAACTTCCCCTCAAATGGCAGAAGGAACTTTGATGCTGAAATTTGAGTTTGCTCGGATTATTCGTACATACGTACTAATATTACCAGTCTTGTTACTGGTATTGTTATGCATGGGTTTTGTGCTATTTTCTCCTTTTTTCTTGCATCTAAATATATTTCTCTGGTCTGATATTCCCACAGCAACTACTTTTTCTCTTTTTTCAGCAAACCCTATGTATAATAAAGCCCAACTTCCACAACCAATACTGTCACAATCGTTAATTAGGGCTTGCTGAAAAAGTCATTTGATAAGGTAGCTTTCTGACTCCACTACAGTATATTTTTCGAAAGATGGGATATCCTCCATTTTATCCGATGCTTTAACCCTAAAATAAGTAAACCAAGTTAGACAATTAATAATTTCCTCAATTATTTCCGAGATTCTGAAAAATCCTACCCTTGAAAGAGAATTTAAGTCCCTGGCTACAGTTTTTGATATGCATAAAGTCCAGGAATTCTTTTATACACATCGCCTAACTATTCACATCTAGTAACCGGGAAGTAGCCAATCTATCCATCCATTTTTGCAAATATACTTGATTTGCTTGTTGTTCTGATGCCTCTTCAGTATCCCCAGAATAAGGCATTAACCCAATAATTGCTGCGCTAGTTACGCAAAACATTGACTTTTGGAATGTCATACAAATTTGCACCCGTAAATCATCTTCCTGACGACAAGTGTTACGATAAACAGCATGCAAATACTCAGGAATGTAGTGGCGCATATCTTGCATTAGCAAAGTTGGAGGAATACCTGCACCACCAATAGGCAATGGATCAGCATATAATGCCCCATACTGAAATCTAGCCTGATCTGGGGAAATTTGATAAGCTTGGGCATTGTAAGAAACTGTCCCTTGAAAGGGAGTTCCTCGAAAAAACACAGCTTCTACATAGGGAATAGCTGTGTCTGGTAAAAATGTTAAACCTGCACTAGGTGGTAGTAAGTCGTAAACTTTTTCATCGATTTTAACGGTATAAAGGATTGGCTTATTCGCACTTGCTACCAAACCCAATTTTATATGTTCTATTACTTCAGGTATGGATTTGATTTTCCCTAAGTCATATAAATCCGACAATTCTAGAAAAATGTCAGCCATTACTCGCCAGAATTGCCCCAAACCACTGTAATAGGAATAAACTCGCAACTGTTCGATTAAAAAGTTAGGAAACAGTTTATTGACACCTCGAATAAACGGATTATTGTTAAATTTCGCGAAAATGACTGCATTTGCTAATTCTGCAAACTCATCTGTATCTAGGTAAGCATCTAAACCGCCACCACCATGCCAAAGCATGGCTTTCATACAATACTCAGCATATTCAAAGTTAATGCGATCATGCCACCAATGACGCAACAATTTAGCAAAATTAATTTCCCCATTTAAGTATTTAAAGAAGGGGAAGAAAACCAAAAATTGATTTTCAGCAATGTAAATTAAATTGTTAGAATAGGCATCTAAGACAACACCGTAACTCTTGAGAATCCCTACCACTTCCAGGACATTTTCTGGATTATCAACTAGTAGCCCCTTTCCTGTTTTTAGGCGTTCAATAAATTTATTCAAAGGATGATTATCTGCCTGTTTAGTAGTAGTTACCATTGTGGTTATTCCAAAAATAAAAATCAAAGGGCAGGGAAGCAGCAGCAAAAATAATTGCAAACTTCATTCTCAATTGTTTTGCTGCCCAATTGTATGATGCCGTTGTAAGACAACACTAGCCACAGCATTTTGAGTCTTTACCATTGTGGTTGTAGTTGCTTCTGTCCACCGGGTTAACCAAGATGGTTGAATACCAAACACCACTATTAATGCAGCTAAGACAATGGCAGGGGCGCGATCACTCCAATAAACCCGTGGTAAATTGGTAACCTGGGCAGATAATCGACCAAAAAAGACACGATTCATTAAAATTAGAAAGTAAACCGCAGTCAATCCTGTACCAATCATAGATAAGAGGGTTTGTAGTGGAAACACCTCAAAGCTGGCACGAAAGACGATAAATTCGGAAATGAATCCTACCATTCCCGGTATCCCTGCACTTGCCATTACCCCCAAAACCATCAAGCTACCAATTACAGGTAAACCCCTTTCTGGGTTTAATAATCCTCTAATTACTTCTAAATCCCGATTGCCGGCTTTTTTATACACTACACCAACTAGTAAGAATAGTAGGGGGGAAATCAAACCATGACTTACCATCTGCATCACTGTCCCCAAAATGCTTAAGGGTGTAGCAGCAGCAGCACCTAAGAGGATGTAACCCATGTGTCCCACAGAGCTATATGCCACCATTTTCTTCATATCAGTTTGGGGTATGGCACAGGAAGCACCGTATAGTACACTTATCACAGCCCAAGTTGCTAACCAAGGAGCTATATAGCTCCAAGCTGCTGGCAATAGATTCATCCCAAACCTTAGCAATCCATAAGTCCCTAGTTTCAACAGTACACCGGCTAAGAGTACGGAAATAGGTGTGGATGCTTCTACGTGAGCATCTGGTAACCAAGTGTGAAACGGAACCAAGGGTATTTTAATCCCAAAACCAATGACAATACCTACTAATAAAATAATTTGGGTCGTCATAGGTAAGATGCTAGTATTTAATCCTGCTAGGGCAAAGCTAGTGGAGCCACTTAACCAAACCACTCCCAAAAAACTAGCTAAAATCAGAATTCCAGAAATAGCAGTATAAATCAAAAATTTTGTTGCAGCATATCCCCTTCTTTCCCCTCCCCAAATAGCAATTAGTAAATATAGGGGAATTAATTCTATTTCATAGAACAGGAAAAAGAGTAGTAAATCCTGGGCTAAAAAAGCACCCATCACTGCTGCATTTAGCAGCAACAACAATGAATAATAAAGCCTTGGGCGCTGAATTTCTGGATTAGTACTATAAATGGCAACACAGGTTAACAGAGTATTCAATATCAATAATGGTAAAGATAAACCATCCACACCAATGTGATATGTCAAGCCCAGAGAATCAATCCAAGGGAAATATTCGCTAAATTGCTGGGTGACATCAGTGGGTTGAAATTGAATAGCAGTAACAACTGTCAATGCAAAAACTAATCCAGTGACTGTCAAAGCTAAGTTGCGACAGATTTTTCCTGGAATTTTAATCGGGACAAATCCAACTAAAATTGCTCCTAGTACTGGTAGCAAAATTAAGGCACTGAGCATAATAAAAAAAGTCAAATTAATCAGTAAAACAATAAATATTTCGACGTTAAAATGGCAAACTATCTAACAAACCTAAAGACCAAGCAATAAAGAAGCCAAGAAAACTAATGCCAAGCAAAATTGTCAATAAATAACCTTGGGACTGTCCGGAAATACTATATTTCAGAATCTGTCCACTAAAAATCGCTAGGAACCCCACCAAATTTACTAAACCATCAATTAAATAGCGATCGCACCAAGCAGAAATTTTAGATAAGACAGCCACTGCACCTACTACAGTCACTCTATAAACGCGATCAATGTAAAAGTCATAACCCAACAAATTCTGCACAAATCTCCAAGCCTTAACTCTTGACTGTGACCAAGCTTTATGCAGATAAATATTACAACCAACTGCTACTCCTAATACACTGGAAGACACTAACAGCAGCAACACATACCAATTAATGCTGTCCCAACCAGGCAACAAATACCATTGCTGCAACATCAGTGGAACTAACAGTGTAACTATGGATAAAGATACCATGGGCACTGCCAAAGTCCACGGAGCTTCTGGGGTCCGTCTAGTTTTTTGTTGTGCTTCTCCCCAAAAAATAAGGCGAAATACCCTAGTCAAATTTAATGCTGTCAATCCATTAACTATCACCAAAACTCCCAGCACCCAGGGGCTAATTAACCATAATCCTTCTGCCCAGGAAAGCATTGCCCAAAAACTACCTAGAGGTAAGAGAGTTACCATCCCTGCTGCTCCAACTACATAGGCTGTCGTCGTCGCTGGCATCCTTGACCATAAACCACCCATTTCCGTTAAATCTTGGGTTCCAGTGGTCATAATTACCGCGCCAGAACTCATAAATAAGAGAGCTTTAGCGATCGCATGGGTTAACAGTAACATCAATGCTACTCCCCCTTGTTCCAAACCCACGGATAAAAACACCAAACCCATATAAGCACTGGTGGAATGGGATAAGGCTCTTTTTATATCTATTTGAGCAATTGATACTAAAGTTGCACCAATCGCAGTTAATACACCCATAATTAATAAAGTATTCAAAGCCAAGGGTGAAAAAACTAAAATTGGCTGCAATTTATACAAAACGTAAGCACCGCCAGCCACAACCATAGAATTTCGCAGTACAGATGCAGGGTTCGGTCCCTCCATTGCTTCATCTAGCCACAAATGTAGGGGAAATTGGGCACATTTACCTGCTGGTCCTGCAATCAGAGCAATACCTAGTAAGTTCCACATTAAAGGGCTTAAATTAGCTGTTTTAGCCCACTCATATAGATCAGAAAAGTTTAAACTTCCTGCCAATGTGGAAAGAGCTACTACCCCCATCAACAATAATAAATCACCTACCCGTTTAGTTAAAAAAGCATCTCGTGCTGCCGTTACGACTAAAGGTTGGGCATACCAAAATCCTACTAATAAATAAGTAGATAATGTGAGAATTTCTAGCAAAGCATAGCTGAGAAATAACGAATCACTCATTGCTAAAGCACTCAGCGCTGCTTCAAAAAATCCCATCATGGCAAAAAAACGTGCTAATGCCCAATCTTTTTCCATGTAACCCAAAGCATAAACTTGAGCTAATAAACTTAACCCAGTAATTAAAACTATAGCACCAATACTGATGGGAGAAATTTCCCAATCAATAGATAATTGAAAATCTCCCGACTGAAACCATATCCAGGAAATAATTTCAGTTTTTCTCTGCCAAATATCTGAGAAAAGAAATAAACTATGAAAAAAAGCCGAATAAAGTTGCTAATAAATTCAAATATGCCGCAGGCCTAGGACCAGTACGACGAATTATTCCCATTGACCATGGCAAACTTAAAATTGCGCCCATTAGGCCGTAAATCGGCACACACCAACTTGTTGACAGCAGCAATTGATTCATTTGTGTTTCCTA